>CAYTHG010000019.1:0-20618 GCA_964437525.1 uncultured Myxococcales bacterium
AAAAAGCCTCCAGATGAAAATCTGGGGGCTTTTTTTGTCCATGAGACTTCCTGTTGGAGCACGGCTTCCCAGCTAAGCTCCACATTGCGGGGACTATCAGTACAAATGCCCATTTTATCTTGACACCCCAACGTAGGGGCGCGATTCATCGCGCCCTTGCCTGCATTATTGTCGGGCGCAATAAATTGCGCCCCTACGCTCCAACATTGCAATCTGCAACTTTCCTGTTGGAGCAAGGCTTCCGGTGCCTGCTCCAACATATTTCTTGGCTTTTTCGGGTTTGATATCTTCCGGTATGGGGTAGTATGTAGATATTCACAGCAGTACAAAGTGGGGCGGTAAACTTTAGCAGTACAACTGAGCCGTACAAGCGAGCAGTACAACTGAGAGGTACAACTCAAAGGGGGTGGCTTGATGCGTATGGAAAACGGCACCAGGAGGGGCGAGGTCAGGGCCGGGAGTTCAGATATGGAAGCGAGAATCACATGGTGGTTTTTCGGCTGCTCTCTGGCCGCTTCAACGCTTTTGTCCGGCGTGATTTCTATTGTCTATTTTGTCGAATTGTTCTCAAAGATAAATACTGACGCTTCAATAAACCCAACCGCTACCAGAACTTTTCTATGGGCAATTGCAACTGCCGGTCTTTTGCTTTTTACGATCAAGGGAAAATCACTGATTGCGCTGGCCTCCCGGAAAGGTCGGTTTCTTGGAGTTTTTCTCGTACTGAGCATCCTGAATGTCGGCTTGCTTGTCCCGGAATTGAGCTTACGAGCAATGGATTTCAGGTATGAATCCGGCGTTCAGTTCGGCTATCCGCGCCCGGAGCAGTTTTACAGCTTCGAGTACGATACCGAACGCTTCTGGATATTCGACCGCTCGCTTTCCCAGGTAAATTCCGATGGTTTCTGGGAAAAGGAGTTTGCACCCAAAGCTCCCGATAGCTGGCGAGTCGTTTTTATAGGCGATTCCTGCACACATCAGGGCTATCCCAAGCAGGTCGAGGAATTGCTGAACTCCGTGCCGCCTGACGGGTTACAGAGAGTCGAAACCCTGAACCTTGCTATTCCCGGTTACACTTCTCATCAGGGTCGCATAGTAGCCGAGAAATTTGCCGCCGAGCTTGATGCTGACGCCGCTGTGGTGTTCTTCGGATGGAACGACCACTGGCAGGCTTACGGCACAACGGATGCCGACAAAAAGATTCGGGCTCCAGAATCTTCCAGTGTCCTGACTGATATCCTCGGGCGTTTGAGAGGTGTTCAGTTTTTAGCTTGGTTGCTTGCCAAACCGATTCCGCCCTTGCCTGATCCGCGTGTCAACTTAAAAGACTATGAACGAAATCTATGTGCAATCGCGGAAAGTTTCAAAGCAACAGGCACGCCCGTGCTTTTTGCAACTGCGCCAACTTCCCATTACGCCTTTGGATTTCCCGAGAAACTGCTGGAACTGGGCTTTGCCCCAAGCAAATCGGAGGCCATTGAGAAACACAGGCGCTATAACAAAACGGTTCGCAAGGTTGCAAAAGACAATGATTGCCTGCTGGTCGAGCTTGAAACCGCCATGAGCAAACCCGATCTGGCCAAGCGCTGCTTTATGAAGGACGGCATTCATTTTACCCAAGAAGGTCTTGGTGAAGTGGCGGTCAGGATTACCGACACCTTGAAAAACCTGCCCGATACAAAATTGAAAATCGCGGGTGATAGAGAAGCGGGAATGTAATTGCAGACAGGCACTTGATACCTGAGTAGTCCTCAGTTTTACAAAATCTCATTTGGCTTTAGCCGACGGCCCTGAGGAACGAGCGTAGCGAGTGTCTCGAAGGGTAAAGTCGGCGTTTCCTCGTGCATCAGACAAAAAGCTTCGCTTTTTTCCTCAACATCTTCGGAAAACTGCTTTTTGCAGAAACCGGGGACTGCTCAGCAGTTTCAGAATCAAAACCCATTTTCGCATTTATTGTCCAAGGCTTATGGTGTATTCTATAAAGATGAAACGGAGGTAGCCAGTATGCATGTATTTGGACCGGTCCCTTCAAGACGACTGGGAAACAGTCTCGGTATAAACAATATTCCGCCTAAGCATTGCAGCTTTTCTTGTGTTTATTGCCAGCTCGGGCGAACGAAAAAGATGGAGATAGAGCGCCGTCGCTATTTTGAGCCGAGCGATTTGCTGATGGAAGTGGAGCAAAAGATCAAGGCCGCCGAAGAAGCCGCAGCGCCTATCGATTATCTGACATTCGTGGCTGATGGCGAACCGACGCTGGATGAAAATTTGGGCTATCTGATAGACGGCTTGAAAGGCTTCGGCAAAAAGGTAGCCGTCATCTCCAATGCCTCCACCATCTGGCGGGCCGATGCACGTGAGGAATTGGCGCGGGCCGACTGGGTTTGCCTCAAGGTGGACAGCGTCCGCGAAGATATCTGGCGCAAAATAGACCGCCCGCACGGCTCGTTGAACATGCGCGCCATACACGACGGCATGTTCGAGTTTTCAAGGAGCTACAAAGGCGTTCTGACAATGCAGACCATGCTGATAGACGGCATGAACGACGATGCCGTCCAGTTGGAAGAAATCGCCGAATTCGTCTCGCGCTTGAAACCCGAAATTGCCTATCTGTCCATTGCCACCAGACCGCCAGCCGAAAAAGAAATCAAGCCGCCTTCGGATGATAAACTCAATCTGGCCTATCAGATATTCTCGGATAAGATTCCCAAGGTCGAATATCTGATAGACTACGAAGGAAATAATTTCGCCAATACTGGAGATACGGCCCAAGATCTGCTAAATATCGTCTCCGTCCATCCCATGCGGGAATCGGCTGTAAAAGAATTTCTTGAAAAGTCGGGTCAAAGCTGGGATCTCATGGACGGATTGGTGAGCGAGGGAAAAATAAGTTCGTCGGAATACGGCGGTCACAGGTATTATCTAAGGAAGTACTGAGCTTCCACGGAGAAACATATGCGCGGCTATATTATATTCGCTTTGATGCTTGTCTGGCTTTTGAGTCTTCCCGCTTGCGGAGGCGATGACGAAAGCGCCGACGGCGGCGACCAGGATAAAACTATACACACCGACGGCGACACCGGCACGGACGGCGACACGGTGGACGGCGATGAGGATCTCGATCCCGATATCGAAAGCGACGACATCGTCTCCGACGGAGATGATGAACTTGCAGAGTCCGTGGAAGAAGAAATCGTGGAGCAGGTCGAGGAAGATCCCGACTTGGACCCCGACACAGAAATCTGGTATCCCGAGGAAGAGCCCGAGCCCGAGCAGGAAATAGTCTGCGAAGAAGACTACAACGGCCCGTGTTTCGACGGCTGGTCCGAAGGACTCGGCACCAAGTGTTCGGGCAGTCGTCTGGTACAGTTTACGCCGCTTGAGCCGCAGCCGCCTTTGTGCGAAGAGTTGTGCGAAGCGCAGGTATTGTATGAGTGCGAAGGTCCGTGCATAGATCCCGGCCAGGGTGATGCCTATTGCGGCACATACGAAGGCGATGGCGACGAAGTGGAAGACGAGTTGGAGCAGACCGAGGAAGACGAGGCTGTAGACGGCGACTTGGAAAATCCTGTCGATGGCGATGTGGAAATATCAGATGTCGAAGTAGAACCCGAAGAGGAAATCTGGGTTTGTACTGCCGATGGCTTTGAGCCTAACGAAGGCTTGCCCGGCGCGATTCCCATTTCTCCGGGAATCAATGAAGGCTATACCATCTGCGCCGACGATCAGGACTGGTTCTGGATCTATCTGGCTCAAGGCGATCAGTTGACTGTCAGAACCGAATTCATAAACGCCAACGGCGACCTGAATCTTTTCCTGGTAAACGATCAGGGACAGGTAGTACAGAATTCCACATCCTCCACCGAAGACTTCGAGGAAGTAGCGGTCACTGCCGGTCAGTCAGGCACCTATTATTTCTTCGTGACCTCCTACGGCGGTATGGAAAATATTTATAATCTCGATATCGAACTGCTGGTTTATCTGGACGGCGATGAAGAAACCGAGATAGAAATTCAGGAAGCCGAAATCGAAAAGGAAATCATCCAGCCCTGTTTGGACGACCCATACGAACCCAACGACACGCGCTTAGATGCTCGCCCTGTTGGAGCGGTCTCCATAGATGCCTTATACATCTGTCCTAATAACGAGGACTGGTATTCCATAGAGCTTCAAAACGGCGATTACATGACAGCCGACATCACCTTCCAGCAGTTCTACGGCGTTCTGGAGTTGAAGCTTTACGGCAGCGACGGCGGATACATGGCGACCGGCATGGGAGATCATGACGGCTTTAAAGAACTGAGTGCCGCGCCCACATCAAACGGCGTTTTCTATCTGCTTGTCAAAGCCTCCGACCTCAGAGACGATCTGGCCTACAATTTGACTGTAGAAGTCGAGCACAACCAGACGGGTTGCACAGACGACAGCTTTGAAGACAACGATATACTTGACGATGCGGCGCTTTTATCCTCGGGCAGTTATTCAAGCATGTATTACTGCGCCTACGATTACGACTGGTACCGCTTCGATATGCAGACAGGCCAAGACCTGGATATGTCGCTATTGTTCAGTAACGACACCGGCAATATGCAGGCCGAATTGTACGACTCGGAAATGGCGCTGATCGATGAAAGCAAGTCGATGTCCGACAACGAATACCTATACCATCACGCCGAGGCGGACGAAAGCGTCTATGCCATGGTGTATGGCATGGGTTATATGGAATATTCTTACCAGATGAGTGTCCAGCAGGGAGTATTCGAGGGTTGCGACGAGGACGGCTTTGAGGACAACGACACAATAGACAAGCCGCATCCGCTCGCTTCCGGCAATTACCCCAAAATGGCAGCCTGCTCCGGCGATTCCGATTACCTCAAGGTCAGCCTCGAGACCAACAACCTGTTGACCGTCTCGACTCTCTATGAAACAGGCGGGCTGTCGGTCAAGCTCTACGACGACACACCTTTGCAGGTGATAGGCAGTACATCCATAGAAGGCGGCAGGCAGGTTGTCTACACCGCCGAGGACTCCGGCGACTACATATTGGAAGTCGTTCCGACAGGAGCCGACACATATTACGATCTGACGGTGGATGTCTGTTCCGAAGACACCTTCGAGCCTAACGACCGCTGGACACAGGCAACCTTTGTGCCGCAGGCAACGACCTTCTACGATATGGGACTGTGTCGCAATGATGAAGACTGGTTCCAGATCAACCTGTGGGAAAACACGCAGATTCACATTCTGCTGCAATACCAGCACAAGTATGGAGACCTTGATATATTCGTCCGCGACGGACTGGGGCAGGTAGTGGCACAAAGCGCCACACAGGACGACAACGAATCCCTGTTCTACACGGCGGAGAACTCGACCTCGTATTACGTTCAGGTCAAAGGCTATGAAGACGCCCAGAACTCCTACGTGCTTTCCTTGGACTGGGAATAAGGGAACTTAAGTAAAGCTTTAATTTCAAAGCTATTGACAGTAGCAAGTTGTCATTCCCGCGCAGGCGGGAATCCATTAAGGAAATCAAGCACCTGGATCCCCGCCTGCGCGGGGATGACGAAAGTTTGTCCTTCACCTTCTTGAAATAGTTGACTTTGTCAGCAGTCTGAGGCGGCCCGGATTTCCGGGCCGCCTTTTTTTATCTACAACGAATAATCGTTTAGATAAGCGGATTGAGTTGCATCAGCGCTCCGCTGACGAACTGTACTACCAGGTATATGGAGCTTCCTTCTTTTATGGCGAAGACATTGGCTATAGCGCCTTCCGATTGCGAAGGAATGTTGAACATCAACTCGTAAGAAGACGTGTCGTTGTCGGTATCGAAAGCGATGCTGTGCGACATTCCCGAGTCGACCTTCAAGTATTCTCCTACACCTTCATAGGAAACGTCCTCCCACAGCATGGTGTAATCTTCCCTCGGACCGGTATAGACGTAGATATCTACCTCTCCGACTCCGGCTGCCGCGTGAATAGCCCTTAGTGCTATTTTGCTGGCTTCGTCCACCATCTGCATATCTTCGACGATATTCGCCGTTACGCTGCTGTCTGCTGCCAGACCGTAAACATAGGCAGTGTAAATCTTCTTGGATTCAAGCGTTACAGGAATATCCAAGAGCGCCGTGGTGTCGCCTGTCGGATAGACATTGATGATATGGCTACCCGGCGGCAGAGCAATATAATTAGACAATCCCTGTTTGAAGTTGACGCCGTTTGCGATATCAATCGTGCCGTTGATCTTCAGGTCCACCGCTCCGGCATCGGGTGAGAGATGCAGAAGCTTTAAGCCTGCCACCTGCTCTACCTTAACCAAATCACCGTTTTTGAGCTGAACCAACAAGAACAGATCTGCGTCCGAGTCGGTTACCGCAAAGATGTTTGCAACCGTTCCTTCGGCCAGTTCGGGAGTGATGAAGAGCGCGTCGGGCACGTCGTCGTCATCGATGTCGAAACCGAGTGTGTAACTGCCTGCCGCAACTTCGAGGTATTCTTCCACGTCACCGAAAGCAAGCGGAGTATCGTACAGCTTGGTAGCTGCAACCTTGGCCCCGCCTATGCTCCAGATGGCCGCAGGCGGAACACCGACTGCTGCATGTATGGCGCGGATTTTAATGGTACCTGCAGCCGGCGGGGTGTAGTCGTCCGTCAATGCCAAGCCCTGAATGCTTGCCAACTCATCGAATGCAACGGCTGTGTACATTCCATTCACAGCGTAGGTCATGGATGGAATATTCAAGACGGCATCGCCGACAGTGCCTCCGGTGGCCGTGACTTCAAAAGTGTGATCGCCAGCCGGGATGTTTAAATATTCGGTGCCTTCAGCGAACATCAGGTCTTCGACCGCCATCGTTTCGCCGTCCATGTAAATATCGACTCCGGGAGCATCCGGCGAAAGATGCAGCGCGCGCACCATTGCGGCAGGCATGATCTTGACCGTGGTTCCGTCTCCGAGTTGCGCCAGCAGGTAAACATCGTCGCCGTCTTTGAGGGCGAAGATATTAACGATTGCACCCGCGTCAAGCGCCGGAAGCTGATAAACGAGATCAGGCATCGCATCGTCATCGACATCGAAACCCAGTGCATAGGCACCGGCGTCAAGTTCTGCATAATCTCCGACCGCACCCAGCGCGACGTTTTCATAAAGCATGGTCGGGTTTTCCATGTCGCTTACGTTCCAGATATCCACCTCGCCGACTCCGTCGGCTGCATGTATGGCACGCACGCGAATCTTTCCGGCCATGACCTCGCTCATGTCGTCTTCCAGCAGGAGCGCCTCGATACCGGCCAGCATTTTGTAAGCGACGGCTGTGTAATACTTATCGACCTCAAGCATCAGGTCAGCGACCTGCAAAACGCTGTTCTCCACCGTGTCGTCTTTGGCTGTAACATCGATTGTGTAAGTGCCCGGATCGAGTTCTGCATATACCGTCGATTCTTCGTACATCAAATCGGCAAATGCCTTGGTCTCGGCGTTTACATACACATCCACAGCAGGAGCGTCGGGCGAAAGATGTATGGCCCTGATGCTCGCTTTTTCTTCCGCTGCTATCGCATCGATTTTTATGACCGCGCCTGTCGGGTCAACTGCAGCAAGGTAGACGTTCGTGCCGTCGTTTACCGCAAACACATCCAGTATGGCGGTAGCGGGAATCGGCGGGGTTTCGAACAGCAGATCCGGCGTGGCGTCGTCATCCACGTCAACGCCGATGGTGTAGGCACCGGAAGGAAGTTCGAGATATTCTCCGACTCCGCCCAGTTCGACGTTCTCGTAAATCATAACCGCGTCGCCTTCGGCAGGAACGCTCCAGATATCGACTTCGCCCACTCCGTTGGCTGTGTGGATCGCTCTGAACTTGAAGTTTCCATCTCCTGGTGGCGTCATGTCGTTTACAAGCGCCAGGACTGCGATGTCGGCCAGTGCCTTGTAGGCAACTGCCGAATAATACGTGTCTTTTTCAAGCTCCAATCCTTCTATTTCAAATACTGCATCAGCTACTTCACCGCCAGCGGGAACGACTGCAAAATCGTAGGTTCCCGGAGGGACTTCCATAAACGATGTCGCGTCCATGAATTCCACCGACTCGAAAGCGGTGATAACTCCGTTGGCAATCACATCGACTGCCGGCGCGTCAGGAGAAAAATGAATGACCCTGACTTTCGCCACATCTATGGCAGTGTCCTCGTCTCCATCCGCATCATCCGCCTCAGCCATGTCTCCGTCAACCGTGTCTTTTTCCATGTCCATGTCACCGTCAGTAATGTCTCCGTTGTCGTCGGAATCATCGCAACTTGCCACAACAAGCAGCATAAATATCGACATTACCAGTAAGATCAACTTCGTTGTTTTAAGTTTAGACGCACTCATATTACCCTCCATTAATTTCCCGCACACAATTGCACGGCATTTAGGAATAATACTTCTACTAATTAACTTGAAAATGTAGACCAGTGACTCCTAGTCGGACTTCCCTTTACCCCAAAATACTAATTCTCTAATCGAAAATGTCAAGTTAGAAGCAGAAATCTTAATTTGTCACCAGGGTGATTGCATTTGCAAACAGAGTGCAATTCGGGTATTGATTGGCCGACGAAAATTCGGAGTTTTATTGATTCTTTTGATTGAGGTCGATTCGATATGATTGAAACGGATATACTGGTAGTCGGCGCGGGAGCCTCCGGGCTTATGGCAGCAGGCTTTGCCGCAAAAGCAGGAGCGAAAGTGCTGCTTCTGGAAAAAATGGAGAGGCCCGCCCGCAAATTGAGAATCACCGGCAAGGGTCGCTGCAACCTGACAAACACTGCCGAACCTGCCGAGTTCATTTCTCATTTCGGCAAAAACGGGCGCTTCCTGCATAAATCCATAGGTGCCTTTTTCTCGAAGGATCTCATCGCGTTTTTCAATACCCTCGGCGTTGCCACCAAAACAGAGAGGGGAGGGCGCGTTTTTCCGCAAAGCGATGAAGCGCAGGAAATCGTGGACGCCCTTGTCACTTGGGCCAAGAATTGCGGCGTTACAATAAAAAGCGGCTCCTCCGTGCAGGGCTTGATTGTCGAAGACGGTCGCATAGTCGGCGCAAAAGATGCTCAGGGCGAAAGTTATCGCTGTAGCAAACTGGTATTGGCTTGCGGCGGGGCATCCTATCCGGGAACTGGTTCCTCAGGCGACGGCTACAGGCTGGCTAAAGAAATCGGTCACAAAATAAAATCAGTGCACCCGGCCTTAATACCCCTGATTACCGCAGGAGATACGGCAGAACGCTTGCAGGGCTTGAGCCTCAAGAACGCCGATGTTTCTTTGTGGATCGACGGCAAAAAGCAGGCTTCGGAATTCGGGGAGATGCTGTTTACGCACTTCGGACTTTCGGGGCCGTGCATTTTGAGTTTGAGCGGCAAGGCTGTAGAAGCTTTGGACACAGGAAAAAAGGTAGAAGTTTCCATAGATCTCAAACCAGCATTGGACGATGGCAAACTGGATGCAAGATTGCAGCGGGAATTGTCGGAGCACGGCAAGAAGCAGTTTCAAAACATCCTGCCGCTGTTGCTGCCGCGCACGCTGATTGCCGTCTGCATCGATGAAGTAGGCATAGAAGCCAGCTTTCCCTGCCACCAAGTTTCCGCCAAACAGCGCCACCGCCTGCGTTCATGGTTGAAGGACTTCAGGTTGAAAATTGAAGGCTACCGCCCCATAAAAGAGGCTATTGTCACCGCTGGCGGCGTTTCGCTCAAGCAGGTTGACTCCAAAAGCATGGAATCCCGCCTTGTCGAAGGTCTGTATTTCTGCGGCGAAGTCTTAGACATCGACGCCGACACAGGCGGATTCAATTTGCAGGCAGCTTTCTCCACCGGCGTCCTAGCCGGAAAAAGCGCCGCTTGCGCCCTTGAGGGTGGGTAAGAAACGATATAGTGTGTAGGGGCGTAATTTATTGCGCCCGATAATAGTCCGGACAAGGGCGCGATTTATTGCGCCCCTACGTTGGGGTGGATTGTCCGGTTCGTTGAAAGTGAAATATCTCCCTCAGTTGGTTCAGGTCTCCCGACCTGAACCTTTGTTTTTGCTTGGGTCTCTGACCCAACAACGGTGCATGAACGTGCGGAGCCGGTCGGAGACCCGCTCCGGCGGTCGGATAATAGTCCGGACAAGGGCGCGATTTATTGCGCCCGATAATAATCCGGACAAGGGCGCGATGAATCGCGCCCCTACGTTGGGTGCCACGGTAAAATCAGAGACCCGCTCCATCAGCTATCACGCCAAAACAAAAAAAAGATGGGCAATTGTCTTGCCCATCTTTCGTGTAACTGAATAATCGCTGGGATCTATTCCATAATAACGTGAGAGGCTTCTGCCGTCTTTTCGATTTTGCCGATTATCAAGGCTTTCTCGCCGGTTTCGTCGGCGGTTTTGATGATCTCTTCGGCTTTTTCAGGATCGACTATGGCTACAAAACCAATGCCCATATTGAAAACGCGGTACATTTCCGCCTCGGAGACATTGCCGTTTTCCTGCAAAACATTGAAGATGGGCGGAACCTTGAAGGAGTCTTTTTGAATGCGCGCCAAAAGTCCTTCAGGCAGAATGCGCGGGATATTCTCGTAAAAGCCGCCGCCGGTGATATGCACGAAGCCCTTAACACCGCCTGTTGCGGCCATGGCTAAAGCTGCCTTGACGTAGATTCTGGTGGGGGTCAAAAGTTCCTCGCCGACATTTTTGTCCATTCCCGGCAACTTATCCTCGACCTTCAGGCCCATCTGCTCGAAGATTATTTTACGGACCAGCGAATAGCCGTTGGAGTGGATGCCCGAGGATTCAAGACCGATAATCACGTCGCCGGGGGCGATGGATTTTCCGTCGATGACCTTGTCTTCGTCCACCACACCGACCGCAAAGCCCGCCAGATCGAATTCGCCGGGATCGTAAAAGCCCGCCATCTCTGCGGTTTCGCCGCCTATCAGGGCGCAACCGGCCTGAACACAGCCATCGGAAATGCCATTGACGACTTCGGCGGCGTCGGCTGATTCCAGTTTGCCGGTGGCGAAGTAGTCCAAAAAGAACAGCGGTTCGGCACCTTGCACGACCAGATCGTTGACGGACATGGCCACCAGATCGATTCCGACCGTGTCGTATTTCTTTGCCATAAAGGATATTTTGAGCTTGGTTCCGACACCGTCGGTGGAAGAAACCAACAGCGGTTTTTTATAGCGAGAAGTATCCATGCGGAACATCGCTCCAAAGCCGCCGATATCGGTTGCCACCTCAGGTCTGAAGGTGCGCTTGACGGCTGGTTTTATCAGTTCCACGAAGCGATTGCCTTCGTCGATATCGACTCCTGCTTCTTTGTATCTGTCCGTCTTGTCCATTTGGCTGACCTTTCGAAAAAATATGACGATGCAGCAAATGTATATCCATGGAAAGCCCTTATGTCAACAAACAGCGAACAAATGCGTTAAATTTAACGAAGCGGCACACAATACCTCGAACGATTCACCATCCGAGCCCGAGCAGGCGGGTGGGTGGGAATCGGCGCGCAATTTACCGCTGAAAGCGTGCACATTGCGTGTCGGTTGGGTCCCTGCCGGGCGTCGGAGCTCGCCGCCGATTTTTTTTGTCGGCTCATCTAAAAAATAAAGGCGCGGCAAACCCAAAGCTATTCAGTGGCAACTTTTTAATTTCAGTAAGTTTTTTAAATTTTTCTTGCATTTCCGAACAAGTTTCCCTACAGTACATACCCTTATGATTTACTTCTGGAGAGTGGGCGCGATGCCCACTTTTTTATTGGCCGGAAGCAATGATAGTTTGGAGCGATTTTTATGGAGCGGAAGCCGTTTGAGAAAGAGCTGAGAAAATTTCTGGAGCCCAAAATTCAGGCCGAAGGTCTGGAGCTTGTGGCTGTGGAATTTCGAGGCGGCTCGCGGCGCGGCAACATGAAAATCTTTCTGGACAACCCCAACACTGAAGGTGGCGTTGGGCTTAGCGAACTTGAAAGCATGAGTCGCAGCATAGGAGCGCTTTTAGACGTGGAAAATCTTGTAAAAGGTTCTTACGCGCTGGAAGTCTCTTCTCCGGGGATTGACAGACCCCTTATAAAGCTGCAGGACTTTGTTCGCTTCAAAGGTGAAAGAATAAGATTGCGGACTGTCGTTCCCGTCAATGGTGGCAGGAACTTCAAAGGTTTGCTTGTAGACGTGGACGAAGATGCAAGATCGATTCGCTTGGAGACGGAACTGGGAGAAATTTCCCTGGATCTGGATCAACTGGATAAAGCGAATCTTGAATACGACTTGGACAAGAAAAAGCAATAGATTGGCAGTGCGATAGGAGAAAAAAATGGCTTCAACCAATCTTAATTTCCTGATTGAGCAGATCGAAAGAGAAAAAGGCATTCCCAAGGAAGTTATCCTTGAAACGCTTGAAGATGCTTTGCTCAAGGCCGCCCAAAAGAAATTTGGTCTCTACGACGATTTGGAGGCTCATTACAACGACGAATCCGGTGAAGTGGAATTATTCCAGTTCAAGACCGTGGTACGTATGGTTGATGATGGTCATCTTGAAATCAGTCTGGATCAAGCCCGCAAGCTGGACCCGGAAACCGAGATCGGAGACTCTATCGGCGTCAAGCTCGATAACAGCGATTTCGGTCGTATTGCCGTTCAGGTAGCCAAGCAGGTTATCACGCAAAAAGTACATGCAGCCGAGCGCGATCAGGTCTACGATGACTACAAAGACCGCGTTGGCGATCTTATCGCCGGATCGGTACGCCGTATTGAGCGTGGAAACATCATTATAGACGTAGGTCGTACCGAGGCCATTTTGTATGCCAAGGATCAGTCTCAGCGTGAGACTTATCGTGTACGCGACAGAATTCTCGCCTACGTGGTAGATGTCACCAAGACAACCAAAGGACCGCAGATCATTCTGTCCCGTACGGACATCGGTCTGCTTCTCAAGTTGTTCGAGATGGAAGTTCCTGAAATCGCAGAAGGCATCGTGCAGATCATATCCGCAGCCCGCGAGCCGAGCTTCCGTTCTAAAATAGCGGTTACTTCTCGTGACCAGGATGTCGATCCTGTCGGCGCCTGTGTCGGCATGAAGGGCAGCCGTGTACAGAATATCGTGCAGGAGTTGCGCGGCGAGAAGATAGACATCATCGTTTATCATCCCGACCCTGTAAAATACGTCTGCAATGCATTGGCCCCGGCGATTGTTAGCCAGGTATTGATCGACGAAGACGAACACCTGATGGAAGTCACAGTGCCCGATGATCAGCTTTCGCTGGCCATCGGTACCCGTGGCCAAAACGTTCGTCTGGCTTCCCAGCTTACCGGCTGGCGCATAGATATTCAGTCCGAGTCTAAGGTCGAGCGCATGGCAGAACAGGCCCGCGAGATCTACATGACCATCGACGGTGTCGATGAAGGTCTGGCTACCACTTTGACTCAGCTTGGATTCCTTGGTCTGGACGATATCATCAAGGCCGATATCGACGACCTTGAAATCATTCCGGGATTAAACGCCACAACAGCCGCCGCGCTCATCAAAAGATCAATAGAAATCAAAGACGAACTTTTGGCCGCCGGAGTGGACGTGGGTTCCAGCGACAAGGATGAAAGCAAAACCAAAGTCGTCAAGACTCAACCGACAGAAGATCCCGACGACGACAGGCCGGAGCTTTTGAAGCTCAAAAATGTCGATGAAGAACTGATGCAACGCATGAACGAAGCTGGCATTTACAGTTTGAAAGACCTGATAGACGCTGACATGGACGCCAAAGGCTTTGCCGAGAAATTTGATATTTCATCCCGCAAGGCCCGTGGAGTTATGCATTCGGCCAAGCTTAAATCCGGTGACGAGAGCGTTTTAAATGATGAAGCCGACGACGCTTCTGTAGAGGAATAGAACCGAAGATATCCAGTTTGCTCCGGTTAAGGAGAATGACACCTTGAAGAATAAGGGTGAACAACCCAAGAGGACTTGCGTAGGATGTGGCGAATCGAAACCGAAAAATCAACTCGTACGCTTTATATTATCCGCACAGGGCAAAATAGAACTGGATTATCAAGGAAATTATCCCGCCCGTGGCGCTTATTTGTGCCCAAGGTCGGACTGCTTCGAAGCAGCGAAGAAAAAGGGTCTCTGGTTGCGGTCCTTCAAGGCGAAAGAAGCCTTATTCGAGAAGGAAAGGCTTTTTGCAGAGTCGAAGGCAACAAACGAAAAGAAGATACTGCATCTGACAGGCTTGGCTCAACGAGCTGGAAAGTTGTTTTCAGGCGCAGATCAAGTTGAAGAAGCGATTTCACGTGGAGTATTAAAACTCCTCGTTTTAGCCGAAGACACTTCAGGTAATACCTTCGAGCGTTTTCGGGGACTGGCTGAAAATGCCGGTATCAGGTGGCTGCAAATGCTGCCAAAAGATAAATGGGGCTATGCTTTGGGAAAAAAGCCCCGTGCGGTTATTGGAATAGGCGATAACGGTTTTGCCGACAGGGTTTACGAAGTAGCCTTGATATTTTTAGATTTGACGGCTCAAGATAGGGCGACAAGAGGTGATTGATGGCTAAGCAACGGGCATATGAAGTTAGCCGGGAGCTGGGTATAGATACCGGCGTCATGATGGAATACGCAGTTAAGCTGGGTATTGGCATCAAGAACCATATGAGCGGCATAGAAGACGAAGACATCGAGAAATTGAGAGAGCACATCGAGGAGGTCAAACAGGCCAACGTCGTTGAGAAGCGTGTAGGTGGTGGCAGGGTTGTGATCCGTCGACGTAAAGTCGCGCTTCCTCCAAAGCCAGAGCCTGTAGCTGCGCCAGAAGAGATCGTCGAAGAAGTCGTACCTGAAGAGCGGATGGAAGCAGCTGGAACAGCAGCGGAAGAACCGCAGCCGAAGCCAGAAGAGCAGGCACCTGAACCTGTAGAGCAGACAATTGCCGAAGACGAAGTTCCAGAAGAAGCTCCGGCAGTAGTAATAGAAGAAGAAAAACAGGCTGAAGCCTCGGTGGAAGAAGTTCCTGAAAAGGCTCCAAAAGAAGAAGCACCACAGGCGGAAGAAAAAATAGAAGCCGCCGTTGAAGTAAAAGGAAAACCTATAGAAACCGAAGCTGTAAAAGTGGAATCTACGAAACCCGAAGCCATAGCTAAAAAACAGGTTTCGAAAGATGACTCTGCAAAAGCCGAAACTGCCCCCAAAGAGCCGTCCAAGCCCAAGAAGAGGATTCGTAAGCCCAAGCAGATTGCCACCATTATCAATAGAATCCAGCTGGAAGAAGTAATTCCTCCCAGCCAGCGCCGTCCGGGAGGACCACCACGCGGTGGCAGACCCTACCCGCAACAGCAAAGACCTCCTCAACAACAAAGACCTCAACAGCAGAGACCGCCTCAGGATCAACGTCCGCCACGCCCGGCAAGCGGTCAGACCGGTGGTCCGGCAAATGCACCTGGCGCTCCGGGTGGACAGGATAGTCCGGTTCGCGCACGCCAGGATACACGCGATTATCCCAAGGATTATAGGGATGAGAGCAAAAACAGCCAGCAACGTCGTGGCAAACGAGGCAAGGCTACCGGTGCTGCGACTACTACAGAGGATGATCGTCGCAAAGGTAGCGGCCATCGCTGGCGTCAGGTAATCGATGAATCTTATCTGAGACGTCGCGGTCGCAAGGGTGGCAGAAAATCCAAAGACAGAAAAGCCGAAATCCACGGTACCGAAATCACGACACCCAAGGCCATCAAGCGCGTCATCAAGATGGGTGCCGAGACAATACAGGTAGCAGAACTCGCCCGCAGAATGGGCGTCAAGTCGGCTGAAGTCATCAAGAAACTTATCGAAATGGGCATGATGCTAACAGCCACTCAGTCCGTCGATGAAGATACCGCGACCTTGGTTGCAAACGAATTCAGCTACGAAATCGAAAGCGTAAAATTCAAAGAAAACAAGTTCATCAAGGAATACGCAGAAGAGAGTACTGAAAGTGAAGAGGGAATGCTTCAGCGTTCTCCCGTAGTAACCGTTATGGGTCATGTCGACCACGGAAAGACAAGCCTTTTGGACAGAATCCGCGACACCAAGGTGGCCGATGGCGAGTCCGGAGGAATCACTCAGCATATCGGTGCCTACAGCGTGCAGTTGGAGTCCGGAAAAATCACATTTGTGGATACTCCCGGACATGCCGCTTTTACTGCCATGCGTGCCCGTGGTGCTCTGATTACCGATATCGTAATCCTGATCGTAGCCGCCGACGACGGTTTCATGCCCCAGACAATCGAGGCCATGAACCACTCCAAGGCAGCAGGTGTGCCCATATTGGTGGCAGTCAATAAGATAGACAAGCCCGATGCCGACATCAACAAGGTTAACCGCCAATTGTTAGAGCACGAGCTTGTTCCCGAGAGCCTGGGCGGAGACACCATCGTCGTTCCTCTGTCTGCCAAAACCGGCGAAGGAGTTCCTGAATTGCTGGAGATGATCAATCTTCAGGCGAGCGTGATGGAACTAAAAGCCAATCCTAATCGCGGTCAGTCTGCGGGTATAGTGGTTGAATCCAAGCTCGACAAGGGGCATGGACCGGTAGCGACCGTTCTTGTTCAACAGGGAACGCTCAAGCCCGGCGATGCTTTCGTCTGCGGTTTCCAACATGGTCGTGTCAAGGCTATGGTAGATGACAAGGGCGAACTCATCGAAGAAGCCGGACCTTCGACTCCGGTCGAGATCTGGGGCTTCAGCGATGTTCCCGAAGCTGGCGACGTGTTCAACACGCTCGATTCCGACAAGCAGGCTCGTCTGGTCGCCGATAACCGCAAACGCGAGAAGCAGGCCAAAGAGCAGGGAGCCACAACGGCAACCAGCCTGGAGACCTTCTACCAGCGTATGGAAGAGGGCGAAATGAAGGAACTGGCCTTCATCGTCAAGGCCGACGTTCACGGCACCACAGAAGCTCTGCGCGAGTCGCTTGATAAATTGTGCGATGACGATGTCAAGGTGAAAATCATTCATCAGGGCGTCGGCGGCATAACCGAAGGCGATGTCCTTTTGGCAATAGCCTCCAATGCCGTGGTACTGGGCTTCCGTGTCAGACCTGAAGTCAAGGCCAATAAACTGGCCAAGGACAAAGGCATCGAAATCAAGCTTTACGATGTTATCTACGAGCTTCTTGAAGATATCGAGAAAGCCAAAAAAGGCTTGCTGGATCCGATCAAGAAGGAAGACATCATCGGTCATCTCGAAATTCGCAACATCTTCTCCGTCTCCAAGATCGGCACCATCGCCGGATCTTATGTCACAGACGGCAAGATCGAACGCAATGCCAGGGTCCGTGTCATACGCGATAATGTAGTCGTTTACGAGAGCAAAATCTCTTCCCTCAAGCGTTTCAAAGACGACGCCAAGGAAGTTGCTACCGGTTACGAATGCGGTGTCGGCGTAGAGAACTTCAATGACGTCAAGGTCGGAGATACCCTGGAAGCATACAACATTATCGAAGTGCGCCAGGACTGAATCAGCAAATGAAAAGCAAGGATCAGATACCTCCAAGTCGCCGAAGTGCGCGGCTCAACAGGTTATTTAGAGAAGAGATAAACGGGCTTTTGCGATACGAATTGCATAACGACGAAGTCACCAAGATGCTGACTATCACCACCGTTGATGTCTCAAATGACTTGGCCTACGCTAAAATATATTTCACTATCCTGGATAAAAGCCAGGAGAGAATCTCGGAAGTCAGTAATCTTCTGAAGGGCAAAGCAGGCAAGTTGCGGGGAGTGCTCGGGCGCAATCTTCACCTTAAACGCATACCCAGACTGACATTCCTGTACGACGAGACTGAAGACAAAGCTGCGGACCTTGAAAACGTACTGCGCAAGCTGAAAGAGGAGAGGACGGATGATTGACGATTTGAGGAAAGCCGTTGATGTAGTCAGAGCGGCCAACCGCATTTTGTGCATCAGCCACATAAATCCAGATATAGACACGCTCGGCAGTTCGCTGGCCATGCATCTTGCCATGACAAAGATGGGCAAAGACTCTACAATCTTAAACGTTTCTTCCGTACCACCGACAATGAAGTTCTTGCCGGGAGTGGAAAACGTCGTTTCCAGGATTCACCCGCGTCGCAAGTTCGACGTAACTATAGCTCTGGATTCCGGTAATACCGACCGTTTCCAGGGGCCGCTGATGGAAAAAGAAAAACTGGGACGCCTCGGTACCATCATCAAGATAGATCATCACAAGCTGGGCGAGGATTTTGCCGACATAGATTTGACCGACACCCAGCGCGCTTCCACTGGCGAGCTTGTTTACGAATTTCTCAAGCATTATCCAGTCGAAATGGATCTGGATATCGCCACCAACATCTATTCAGCTATCGTCTCCGACACGGGATTTTTCTGCTATTCCAATTCCAACGCCAGCGCCATGCGCGATGCCAGTGAGATGATGCAATACGGTGTTAAGCCGTGGGAAATTGCCTCGCACATCAACGAGAACAAAACCGTCAACGACATCAATATTCTGGCCGATACCTTGGGGACTTTAAAGATTTCGGAATGCGGACGCTTTGCCACATTGATCGTTACAAAAGAACTCAAGGAAAAACATCAAGCCGAAAACTACATGCTGGAAGGTTTTGTCAACTATCCCCGCAGCATCAATGGCATAGAAGTTTCCGCCATGCTGCGTGAGGACTCGGAAGATCGCTGGAAAGTCAGCTTGCGCTCAAAGGGAAGTATCGATGTAGCCAAGCTTTCAGTGAAGATGGGCGGCGGCGGCCATGCAAATGCTGCCGGCTACCAGATGGAAGGCAGTTGCAAAAAGGTGGCAGGTCGTCTGGAGCGGATGGTTATGACGCGCCTTGCCAAACTAGACAAGGGTAAATGATCCTAAAAGGGGGTGTACGATGTACGCACAACTCAAAGAAAAAATAGAGTCAAAAAAGGCTGTTGTCGGAATTATCGGTCTGGGTTACGTCGGTCTGCCGCTGGCGCTTGAATTTCATCGTGCCGGATACACGCAGATCGGTTTCGATGTGGACCCCAAAAAGGCCGAGTTCATCAACGCCGGAAAAACATATATCAAGCATATCAGCGATGAAAAAATAAAGCTTCTGACAGAGTCGGGCAAGTTTACTCCGACCGGAGATTTTTCGAGGCTTGGAGAATGCGACGCCATTTTGATCTGCGTTCCGACTCCACTTGATGTAAACCGCGAACCGGATTTGTCTTTTGTTGAAGCCAGCGTGCGCCAGATAGCCAAAACGCTGCGCCCCGGACAGATTGTCTCTTTAGAATCTACCACATGGCCCGGCACAACCGACGAATTGACACTGCCTATTCTGGAAGAAACCGGCCTCAAAGTCGGCAAAGATTTCTTCCTTGCATATTCGCCCGAGCGTGAAGATCCCGGCAACCCTGATTTCAACACGCGCACCATCCCCAAGGTGGTCGGCGGTTTGACGCCCGAAGGCGGCGATCTGGCCATGATGCTTTACGGCAGCGTGGTCGATACCGTGGTAAGAGTCCGCTCGACGCGCGAAGCCGAAATGACCAAGCTGCTTGAAAACATCTTCCGCTCGGTCAACATTGCACTGGTCAACGAAATGAAGATAGTCGGCGACCGCATGGGCATAGATATCTGGGACGTAATCGACGCCGCCAGCTCCAAGCCCTTCGGTTACATGCCCTTCTATCCCGGTCCTGGACTGGGCGGGCATTGCATCCCCATCGATCCTTTCTACCTGACGTGGAAAGCCCGCGAGTACAAGCTTTCAACGCGCTTTATCGAGCTGGCCGGAGAAATCAACACCTCCATGCCGCAGTTCGTTGTCAATAAAGTCGGTGAAGCTTTAAACGAAGCCGAAAAGCCGCTCAAGAACAGCAAAATATTGCTTTTGGGCGCTGCATATAAAAAAGACGTCGACGACTACCGCGAATCGCCCAGCTTCGAGTTGATAGAGCTCCTGCGCGGACGTGGCTGCATCGTGGATTTCAACGATCCGCACATCCCGCAGTTGGGACCGTCGCGTAAATTCCCGTGGGAAATGAAATCCAAAGATATCACCCCCGAGAATCTGGCCGAAGCCGACTGCGTGCTTATCTCCACCGACCACAGCGCCTACGACTACGATTTCATCGTAAAACACGCCAGACTCGTAGTGGACACACGCAACGCCACCAAGAACGTCAAAGAAGGCCGCGAGAAAATCGTCAAAGCCTAGGTGCTTCTAAAGTACAGATACAAAAGTCCGGGCAGCAAAGCTGCCCGGACTTTTTTTGTGTCTATTGACAAAGCTTTAATTTTAAAGATATTGACAAGCAGAAGAAAACGGTCTTTCCCGCGAAGGCGGGAATCCAGAACGATATCAAGCACCTGGATCCCCGCCTGCGCGGGGATGACATGAGTTTGAGAAATCGTTTTTCTTAGGCTGGGAAGCCGTGCTCCAACGAAAGGAAATGCCAATTTTACCGTGGCACCCCCCAATGTAGGGGCGCGATTCATCGCGCCCTTGCCCGGACTATCGCTATCATCGGACAGGTCTTCGGGCGCAATAAATTGCGCCCCTACGCTATATTGTTTCTTACATCATGAGGTATCGTCCGTCGGAGCGGGTCTCCGACCGGCTCCGCACGTT
>CAYTHG010000020.1:0-20174 GCA_964437525.1 uncultured Myxococcales bacterium
ATAGAATTTTAAGGAATTCTCATCCGTACTTGTCGGATGAACTGGAGAGGTTTGTCAATTCACCTGACATACTGGAGCAAGTTGTCGATGACTTGATTGAAAACGAGAAAGCACCCGAGTATCTGCCCCAGTTGCTAGAAGCCGAAGATTTCAAGTTCAAGGTGATACAGACCGAGATACCACCGGCAGATAAGCTTTGGAGGCTGGCTGTTAATCCGGCTCTGGAATTGTTGTACATGCAGTGGCAGATCTCGGACCTCTTGATAAAAGACCTCGATGAACCTCTGCTGAAGCTGAACCCGCCGCAATCCGGTCCCGAATATCTGCTGATGTGGCGCGAACCGCAGTCGGGGCGCTTTAATGTAAAAGCGGCCGACGATGATGATTTACTGGTCTTGAAGCTGGTCTCGGAAGAACTCGATCTGCGCATGGTGGCACAAGAAGACGATATCAAGGTTTCTCAACTGACATCCGCCATAGATCTGGCCATTGAGCGCGGAATAATTTTAAAACCGGAAAGTAAGCTTGTACGCCCTCCGGGGCACGCTCCCAAGTCGATCAATCTTTCAAGACGTTTTTCAGAAGCCGAAGTGTTTACATTGCAATGGCACATCACCAATGAATGTGATCTGCACTGCAAACACTGCTATGACAGGTCGAGACGCGATGCCGTCATTTTAGAAGACGGTATAAAAGTGCTGGATTCGCTTTACGAATTTTGTCTCGAAAAATCGCTTGATGGACATGTTTCATTCTCGGGTGGCAACCCCTTCATGCATAAAGACTTCTTTGAGTTGTACCGCGCCGCCGCCGATTATGGTTTCGGCTGTTCCATTCTGGGCAACCCTGTTTCAGAGGCACAACTGACAAAGCTCGTCTCTATAAAAAAACCGGCTTATTTTCAGGTCAGTCTGGAAGGCCTGAAAGCGCATAACGACGAGATACGTGGCTCGGGCTTTTTTGATCGCGTCTTGAAGTTTTTGGATTTGCTGAAGGAATACAAAATTTCCTCTCAGGTCATGCTGACATTGACAGGCCGCAACATAGGCCAGGTGCTGGAATTGGTAAAACTTCTGGAAGGGCGCGTAGACGATTTTGTTTTCAATCGACTGGCACAGGTGGGCGAAGGGGCGCTTTTAGAATTGCCCGGCAAGGTCGAATACGAACGCTTTTTGGAAAGCTATCTCGACAAAGCCGCCGAGAGTTCGGTGATGGCCTTGAAGGACAACCTGATAAACATCGTGCGCCACAGACGCGGTCAGGATCTCTTCGGAGGCTGCACGGGTTTCGGTTGCGGGGCGGCTTTTAACTTTTTGGCACTTCTGCCCGACGGCGAACTGCACGCCTGTAGGAAGTTTCCATCTTTACTTGGCAACATCAACAGACAAAGCCTGCTTGAAGTATACGACTCGCCATTGGCCGCTCGCTACCGCGCGGGTGCTGAAGCCTGCCACGACTGCGAACTGCGAATTGCCTGCGGTGGTTGCATGGCGGTCGTTTTCGGACGCGGCGGCGATCCTTTTGTGGACTGCGACCCGCACTGCTTCAAGTGAGCGAACCTTCCTCTACGTAACATGCTGATATTGTAGATAAAAAATCCCGACATCCCGCTTGTGGCGCATTTTCGAGCTTTTTAGCTTGAAAAATATGCCCAAAACATCTAATATAAATTATAGAGGTAATGGAAGTAAAAGATGCTTCTGTGAAAATTAAATCCAAGCGTAGATGGTTGACCTTGATGGAAAACCGTTCTTTTAGGAGAAAAACATGACTGAAGCACATAAATCGACAATTTTCATCCTTGGCATTCTGTTGGCAGCTTTGTCTTTGTCAGGTTGCGGAGAAATGGGGAAAGACCTCCTCTACAGTCAAGCAACTACAAAGGGCTCTTTCAGCAACAGCTCAACAAGCGATGACTTGACCCAAGGCGGCGATTGGACCAATTCTTCCGATGAATGCTCCTATGAAGATTTCTCATACGGAGACCCCAAAACCATAGGTTTCTGGAAACACCAAATTAAAGGCATTTTGTCCGACAGGCACAATCTTCAGGTAGAGCCTGAAGATGTGGAAGTTTGTCTGCCGCTTGCCCTGTTTGGTATGCTGTTCGAGGATCTGGATGAATTGAATGACGTTTTGTGGCTGAAGAAAGCTACGATGGAAGAACGTGCCATTCAGCAATGTGTCGCAAGCAAATTGAATCTCTGTTACGGTGAGCTTTGCAAAGGCAGCTTAGTCTATTCAGTCGGTAATGATGGTGTACTGGATTCCTTCGCGGATGCCATGGAATTCGCTGCAACCGCCTTTGCTGCCGGAGATTACGAAATGGCTAAAGATGTTTGCGATACGATAAACAACCTGTAATTCGACAGCAGACGCAGTCTGCGGATTTTGTTCATAAATTATTCTTTTAGGAAATCACTCGCCTTTCTTACGAAAGGCGAGTGATTTTTTTTGTAGTTTGATTTATCGAGACAAATGCTCTAAGAATAAATATAAAGCGCATCAAATTAACAATCTGGAGAAAACTGATGAAGAACAAAATATTTTTGTTTGCAGGATTGCTCATTGTTGCCTTGTTTGTATTTGTTTCGTGTGGCGGAGACGATGACGACACTGGCGTCGGTACCGTTCGTGTCAGTCTTACCGACGCTCCGGGAGAAGTAGAGAGTCTGCTGGTGGCTATTTCCGATGTTTCCATACATTACGTACCCCAGGGACAGGATGGTGAGGCCTCCGAAGAAGAGTATGCGGCAGACGATCAAGCGGCAGACGACAAAGACACCGAAGAAAGTAATGATGGCTACATCCCCGACAAACCGGCCTGGATCTCCATGCTTGAAGAAGAGACCACCATCGATCTTATTCAGTTGAAGGACAACCCTAAGTTGCTGGGGCTGTACGACCTGACCGTCGGTAAAATCACCCAGATACGTCTGTATGTTTCCGAGACTACCGCGCCTGTGGCTGTCATCGACGGCGAGGAATATGAACTGACCGTGCCGTCCGGTAAAATCAAGCTGACAAGCAAATTCGATATCGTCGCCGATGAAGAACTCCACATCATGCTGGACTTCGACGCGGAAGAATCCATCGTCGAGACAGGTAGCGGTAAATACCAGCTTAAACCCACCATCAAAGTAATCGAAGTGACCGAGGAAGCTGGTGAAGGCGAGGGCGAAGGCGAATTAGAAAATTGAGAAGTCAACGGGAAATAGATTTTCCCGGAAATTAAAAGGGCGGCAGCAGGCCGCCCTTTTCTTGTCTTAGAAGGGATATTTCCAGAAATATCTTTTCCGTTATCTTGTTGTGGTCTTGTCTTTGTCTCTTGTCGAACTTGCCAAAAAGCCCGGCTTCTGATATTAGCTGAATACTATTCTGAAATTTAAAAATCCAAGAAGTAGCAGTCTATGTGGAAAGGTTTAAAAATGAACCAGAAATACGACGACGTGCATTCTTTTTCCGTGGATAAGCCAGATGAGTTCTGGGCCGAGCAAGCCGAGAAGCTGCATTGGTTCAAGCGCTGGGACAAGGTGCTCGACGATTCCAATCCGCCCTTTTACCGCTGGTTTCCCGGCGGGAAAACCAACTTGTGCTACAACGCAGTGGACCGCCACGCCTTAGGAGATGGCCGCAACCGCGCCGCTTTGATCTGGGAATCTCCCGAGGTCGGCAAAAGCCGCGTCATCACTTTCTTCGAGCTGTACCGCATGGTCAATCGCTTTGCCGCAGTCCTCAAAAAACACGGCATAAAAAAGGGCGACCGCGTCATTATTTATATGCCCATGACGCCCGAGGCCGTGGTTTCGGTACTAGCCTGTGCCAGAATCGGAGCCATACACTCCGTGGTCTTCGGCGGTTTCTCTGTAGAGTCGCTAGCCGACCGCATAGACGACTCCAGCGCCAGAATGGTTATCACAGCCGATGCCGGAAGCCGCAAAGGTAAGCCGGTACCGCTCAAGAAAATCATGGACGATGCGGTGGACGCTTCTAAGGGCAGCATAGAAAAAGTGCTGGTTTTCGATCGCGGTCTGACATCCTGGAACAAGGTCGAGGGCAGGGATTTCGATCTATTGTCCGAGATGGCGGAAGTCGGAAACAAAATCGTGGAGCCCGAGCCCATGGACGCAACCGACCCAAGTTATATCCTGTACACCTCCGGCACAACCGGCAAGCCCAAGGGCGTCGTGCGCGACACCGGCGGCTATATGGTGGCCCTGCACGCTTCCATGAGTCTTATATACGGCTGCGGCCCCGACGACGTTTACTGGTCAACCTCCGACATCGGCTGGGTGGTCGGTCACAGCTACATCATCTACGGGCCGCTGCTCTACGGCATACCGACCCTGATATTCGAAGGCACGCCCGACACTCCGACGCCCGCCATCTGGTGGGAGATCATCGAAAAATACGGCGTGACTGTAGTTTTTTCGGCACCGACCGCCATGCGTATCCTGCGCAAGTTCCCCGAGCACTGGATGCAGCAGGCCGACATCTCGTCGCTCAGGTACATTTTTTTAGCCGGCGAACCGCTTGACGAACCCACATACAAGTGGGCCACCCGCGCCTTGAATAAGCCCATCATCGACCATTACTGGCAGACCGAAAGCGGCTGGCCCATGCTGACAAACCACATGGGGCTGGAGATGCTGCCCATCAAGCCCGGCTCGCCCACCAAATCGGCCATAGGCTGGGACCTCGATGTTGTCGGTGACAAGGGCGAGAGCCTGCCGCCGAATGAGCGCGGCATACTGATAGCACGTCCGCCGCTGCCGCCGGGCAGCCTGCAAACCATCTGGGGCAAGGACGAGGCTTACGTCAATACCTACTGGTCCAGCTTCGGCAAAGACAAGCTGTATTACTCGGGCGATTACGCCATCCGCGACGAGGACGGCTATTTCTTCCTTTTGGGTCGCGCCGATGAAGTCATAAACGTGGCCGGGCATCGCATGGGAACGCGCGAAGTCGAGGAAGTCATCTCCGATCACCCGGACGTGGCCGAGGCTTCATCTATCGGCATAGCCGACGAACTCAAGGGCCAGGCCATCGCCGCCTTCGTGGTTTTGAAAAATGATATCGAGCCGACCGAAGAAGTTCGCCAGAGCATCATCAAGCTGATACGCGAGCGCATCGGCGCCATCGCCACACCCAAGACATTACAGATCGTGGCACAGCTCCCGAAGACGCGCTCGGGCAAGGTCATGCGGCGCGTCCTGCGTTCATTATGCGAAGAAAAAGAGCTGGGCGACCTCTCGACCATAGAAGACGGTGCCAGCGTCAACGAAATCCGCAAAGCGCTTGAGTCCATGAAGATGAAATAATTTTCGAAACACGCACAAAAAAAGCCCCGACCATCTGGCCGGGGCTTTTTAATTCATGGTCGTTCGTCAATCATTCCGCGCTGAAGGGTTCGCCGTAGTCCTGACATGTGTCGTCTTCCACACAGAGACTCATATCGTAGCCGGGAATTTCTTCAAGCGGCTGCATCAAAAACTTGATGGGTTCGGGCGATTGCATGGCGGCGTTTCTGTAGTCTATCGTCAGTCGGTCGAGGTCGCCTATGGTGAGACTGTACCAGCAGTTGTCGGCGTCTAATGCGGGCACGAACTTGTGAGCGTCTTTGCGCACCATCTTTTTGGTAATACAGCCGACTTCATCGGCGCGCGGCAGCCACCAGTTGTGGACGCCGTTTTCGATGTGCAGGTAAACGCCCGTCAACTCGCGCACGTTGTACCAATCGACCGCGTTGGTCTCAAGCATCTCCCACAGGCCGTCGTACTCGGTCGTCAGATCCGGCGCTATTTCGACATCCGCTTCGCCATCACCATCGGCAAATTCATTTTCAGACGACTCGCCGTCACCGTCCGCCTCAGCGTCGGCATCGTCTTCGCCGCCACAGGATGAAAGCGACAGACAAACAAAAGTCGCCAGAAGCAGCAGGGTCAGCATCAGCAGGCGCGAATTTTGAGAAACGAACTTCATCGTTTTTAGCTTTCCTTCATGTAAGGATATTCACAGACGGTCGATGGCAGGAAATTCTCTTTGATGGAGCGCGGCGATGTCCAGCGCATCAGGTTCAATACCGAACCGGCCTTGTCGTTGGTACCGGAAGCGCGGCTGCCGCCGAAGGGCTGCTGGCCGACGACTGCTCCTGTCGGTTTGTCGTTGATGTAGAAGTTACCGGCGGCATAGCGCAGCTTGTCAAGTGCCAGAGTCGCGGCATAGCGGTCGTTGGACAGGATTGCGCCTGTCAAGCCGTAAGGCGAGGAGTCGTCCAGCACGTCCAGTGTAGCTTCGAATTCTTTTTCGTCATAAACGAAGATGGTCATAACTGGCCCGAAGATTTCTTCGACCATGGTTTTGAATTTGGGATTGGAAGTCTTGATGACGGTCGGCTGTACGAACCAGCCCTTTTCGCCGTCGTAACCGCCACCGATGATGACTTCAGCATCGTCGGCCGTTTTAGCGTAGTCGATGTAGCCGGTGATGGTATTGAAGGCGGCTTCATCGATTACAGCACCCATGAAGGTTTTGAAGTCGTAAATGTCGCCGACTTTGAGCTTGGCGATTTCTTCATGCAGGATCTTTTCGACTTCCGGCCACAGGTTGCTGGGAACATAAGCGCGGCTGGCTGCCGAGCATTTCTGGCCCTGGTACTCGAAAGCGCCACGTACGATAGCGGTAGCCACGGTGCGGGCTTCAGCCGAAGGATGCACCATGATGAAGTCTTTGCCGCCGGTCTCGCCTACGATGCGCGGGTAGGTTTTGTAGTTGGCGATGTTGTTGCCTATGGTCTTCCACATGTGCTGGAAGGTGGCGGTCGATCCGGTGAAATGCACACCGGCTAAGTCGGGGTGATTCATGACGGGATTGCCGACTTCGCCGCCGGAGCCCGGCAGGAAGTTGATGACGCCGTCGGGCAGTCCGGCTTCGCGCATGATCTCCATGAAGTAATGACCGGAGAAGACAGCCGAAGAGGCCGGTTTCCAGATGACAGTGTTACCCATCAGGGCGCAGGATGTCGGCAGATTTCCGGCGATGGATGTAAAGTTGAAAGGTGTCACTGCAAAACAGAAGCCTTCCAGCGGACGGTAATCCATGCGGTTCCACATGACTTTATCCGAGTCGGGCTGCTGGGCGTAAATCTGCGTCATGTAGTAGGCGTTGAAACGCAAAAAGTCTATCAGTTCGCAAGCCGCATCTATTTCGGCCTGGAAGACGTTTTTGGACTGGGTCAACATGGTGGCGGCGTTCAAGGTGGCGCGCTCTTTGTGAGCCAGAATTTCGGCGGCGCGCAGGAAGATGGCGGCGCGTTCTTCCCAGGGCAGAGCCTGCCACTTGGGTTTGGCGGCGCGGGCGGCTTCTATGGCCTGCTTGACTTCTGCTTCGCCAGCCTTGTGGAATGTTCCCAGCTTGATGCTGTGATCGTGGGGTACGCGGCATTCGCCGGTATTGCCGGTGCGGATCTCCTTGCCACCGATTACCAGAGGAATCTCGATTTCCTGATTCTTGAGTTCCTGATACTTCTTTTTGATCTGATCTTTTTCAACGGAACCGGGCATATATCCTTTGATCGGCTCGTTGAATGGGGCGGGGGTCTTGGACAGACTATGGGTCATCGTTCTACCTCTCTTTTCAAGTTAAAAGGCAACGTCAGCGTACCTTGAATTCCGGTCCAGAAAGCTATCAAGAGTACAAGATAAAATCAAGGCTATCTCAATACAGATTTGCTTTTTGATAAGGCATTAAAACAGGCAGCAAAAGCTTGCAGTCGCTTGACAGGACTTTGGTCCATGTGATAGCTTGATGATAATGAATCACGATTCAATCGGACGAAGGTCAGATCAACAAATTACGTCAGGAGGAAATCATGGCTGAAGCAAAAGTTTATATCGATAAGATTCAGGAAGGCCTGAATGCTGATCCCGACAAGTCGAAAAACATAAATGCCGTTTTTCAGTTCAATATTGAAGGCGATGGCGGCGGCACCTGGGCTTTGGACCTTACCAAATCTCCGGGCGAAGTAGCCGAAGGCGCAGCCGACAACCCGGCCTGCACCATCATCATGAGCACCGAAGATTTCGAGTCCATGATGAACAAAACCTCCAATCCCATGCAGCTTTACATGAGCCAGAAACTCAAAGTACAGGGCAACCTGCCTCTCTCGCTCAAACTGCAGGAAATCATCAAATAAGCTTTTTTCAAAAAGCTTCAAAAAAGCCCTCGTCAAATGGCGAGGGCTTTTTTTGTACTTTTACCGAATAGCTAACGCCAAATTTTAGCGCTTACTCCCCGGCTATATCTATGCTTCCTTGACCAGCACGGCCAGAGTTTCGATGTGGTATGTCTGCGGGAAGAAATCGAAGCCGGTAATGGATTCCAGTTTGTAGCCCGACTCGCACAGTACTTTTAAATCCCGGGCCTGTATCGAGGGGTCGCAGGCCAGATAAATTATCGTCTGCGGACCGAGTTTGGTTATCAGGGGCATTCCTTTAGAAAATCCTGCCCGTGGCGGATCGAGGAAGATCAGATCGGGTCTTTTGCGGCGCGAGGAAAATTCCTTGAGGGTCTTGAGTGCTTCGCCCATAAGGATTTCGTAGCTTTCTGCGTTTTGTTCCAGAAGATTTCTACGGGCGTGGACGCAGGCTTTCTGGTTGCTTTCCATCATGGTGACGTGACGGCAGCTTTTTGCCAACACCTGTGTAAAGTTCCCGGAGCCACCGAAGATTTCGAGGGCATATTTGGGCTTGCCTGATTTTTCAGCTACTTTATTTATTTCATCCCAAACGGCTTGTTTGGCCAAAAGGTTCGATCCGTCGTTGGCCTGCCAGAAGCTGTCTATGGCCTGCTTCCATTTGAAGGTCTGCCCCGAGATTTTATGCTGGAATATAAGTTCGCATTCGCCGCGCCTGAATCTGCCCTGGGGTGTATCAACCGCCACGCCTTTGAGATTGGGAATCTTTTCCAGCATCTCATCAGCCAAGCCTTTGGGTGAGCGTTCTTTCAATATCAAATGCAGTGCCGCGCTTTTTTCAAAGGGAGAGAATCCAAGTTCGACCTCGCCGGACAATTTGGGGCCGTCTTTCAGATATTCGCGCAAATTGGCCAAAAGCGCGTTGACGCCATCGCTTGCCACCGGGCAGCGATCTATTTCCATTACCTCGTTTGAGTTGCGCCGCATCATTCCGGGCAGGCCGTTTTTAGAAAAATGCATACGCAGTTTGTCGCGCCATCCGAATTCGTTCGGGGATGCGACAAACTTAATTTTGGGCAGTGTTGTAAAACCGCCTATACGCTCAAGCTGGTCTTTGATGATGGCGCGTTTCTGCTCCACCTGTTCGGCATAATTCATATACTGCCAAAAACAGCCGCCGCAGCCTTCAAGCCCGAAATGCGGGCAATTGGGTTCCACTCGTGAAGGCGAGGCTTCGAGCACCTCGGCCACTTCCGCTTCTGTAAAGCGTTTTCTTTCACGCAACACGCGAGCGCGCACCAGCTCCTGCGGCGCGCCGCCTTCGACGAAGTAGACCTTGCCGTCCATACGACCGACTGCTTTGCCGCCATATGAAAGGCCGTTTAATTTAAGTTCGATTTCAGTATAATCTGCCATAAGAGTCACTCCATCAAAACGCTGCGTATGCTGTCGCGCAGATCGTAGCGCGGTTTAAAGCTTAGTATATCGTTCGCCCGCGAGCCGTCAACCATACAGATATATCTCACGAAATCAAGCTCCGATGCGGGCAGACGTAAAAGTTTCCAGCGCCACAGCCTTTTTGCTATTCCGTAAGCTAAAGGATGCGGGACCGGCACGCTTTTTTTGCCTAATTCGGAAATTATCTCGGATAAGGGCACCGCACCCGGCCCGACAATATTGAAGATGCCTTTGGCTCCTTCTGAAAGCGCCAGAACGATAGCCTCCAGCACGTCTTCTTCGTGTATGAGTTGCAGCATGGGATTGAAGCCTAAAAGCGTCGGAATGACCGGCAGTCTCAAATAGCGCGTGGCGGCGTTTTTCATGTTGGGCCCGACGATAAAAACAGGCCGCAGTATGACCGTTTCGATTTCCGAGTGTTTCCAGAAAAACGACTGGGCCAGCATGTCCACTTCGATCAAATCGCGGATTTCGGGATATTGCAGACCGGCTTTCAAAGGCGCGTCTTCTGTGAGATAGGTCGGATTGGCAGGCCGCGCCCCGTAAATGTTGGCAGCAGACAAAAGCACAAGTTTGGGCACTTTGTAGCGGGCGCAGTAATCCAGCACCTTCATGGTGCCGTCTATATTGAAGCTGTGATGCTCGTCGGCTCTCAAAAGCGGGTTGTGCAGAAGACCTAAATGAACCACGGCGTCTATGCGCGTACGCCTGAAAATATCCTCGCAGCGTTTTTTTCTCAAATCTGCGTGATGAACCGTGATGTCCTTGGGGCCGTTTTTAAAAGGCCGCATATCGACACCGATCACCTTATGGTCGCGGTGCAGTCGCCGCGCCAGTATGCGTCCTAAGTTGCCGGAAATACCGGTGATGAGGATATTGCGCTTTTTAGCTTTTTTTGCGCTCATGGTTTCACCAGAATATATTGCGGCGGCTGCCGAGTCCGTAATTTATCATCTGCTGCACGCGCTCGCGCACCGCCTTGACCTTTTCTTCTATAATGATGTCTTCATCGTTGGCGTCACCCGTAAACCTTATGGCTTCGCCTATGTGTATTCGATATTTGACCGGCAAGGGAGCCCAGCCCAAAACCGGCACCAAAAGCTGCGGCAGAAGCGGCAGTCCCGGCGCGCCGAACAGCTTGCCGATCTTGGTCATATTGGCAAGCGAGGGAAACTGTTCTTCGGCTCCGATGACGGCCACCGGCACGATGGGGGCGTTTGTTTCCAGGGCCAGGCGCATGAAACCGCTGCCGAACTCGGCCAGTTGATAGCGTTTTTTAAAGGTTTTGTTGATGCCGCGCACACCTTCGGGAAATACCAGCAGCGCTTCTTCGCGTTCAAGGAGACCGCGTGCGTTCTCCGGCGCTCCCAAAACCTGCCCGAGGCGCGGCATTAATTCGGAAACGAAAGGCAAGGTCGGAACCCAACGTTCGACCATGGAGCGCAAAGCTCGCGGAGGATCGCCTTCCAGCAGCAATCCGGTCGAGATCATGGCACCGTCTATTGGGATCTGCCCCGAATGGTTGGACACCAGCACTGCGCGACCCTGGGGCAGATTGGCTGCGCCGTATAGCTCGACCCTGAAATAATAACGGTAGATCAAGGCGGCAAACAAAAGGCTGCGCTTGACCCACTCCGGCGAAAACCCGAAGTCGTCGTAGTTGTAGTCGTTTAATTCGGTGGTCAGTGATGCCAGTTGCTTATCGAAAATCTTCTCTATCGGCGTGTCCCACCAGTAACGCAGTTTGTCTAAGATACTTCCGCTTCCCTCATCAGCCATCACACTCGCTCTCCAGACAATTTACTGTCTTTCGTAGAGTCATGACCTTACGCTCTTTGGCCATGCGCTCGAACAGGCGCAGGTACAGCTCGCGCTTTTTATTCCACGGAACCTTGATATCCGGCTGGGTGTTTAGAAGTTCTTTGTCCAGTCCGTCCCACTCGCCGTCGATGAAGTCCATGCCGTGCATCTCCAGCACCAGCACAGGCGAGGCGTGACGCATCATGCGCCAGTAGGAATTGAAATGCTTTTCGCCCCACAAGGTAATAAACGATCCCAAAAACGGCAGGCGCATTCCCGGTGTAACCGAGATAGGCAATTCCCACAACGGCCCCTTGCCGCGTCGCCAGTAATGACGACCCATGCGATAGGGCTTGGTGGGAGCCGCCAGAACCTGCGGGCCGCCCAGTATGCTGTTTGATTTTTTGCCGGTGACAGCCATGCCGGATAACACCAGCGCTTTTGCGCCGTAGTAGGGCAGGCAGGGGAAAACCGAGGTGTCGTAGCGATGGCCGGTGTCGAAGATGGCTTTGGCCAGTGTGTCGTTCATGTTGTAACCCGGCGCGCGAAAACCTACAACCTGCTGACCTGTAGCCGATTCCAGCTTCAATTTAGCCTCGCCCACCTCGCGCTTGATCTGCTCGGGGCTTAAGCGCGTCAGGCGGTAGTCGTGGTTCATAGTGTGATTGGCTATCTCGAAACCCTCGCGGGCTAATGAACGCAAAACCCGGCGGTTGTCGCCTGAATCAAGGTCGGAGCCGACCACGAAAAGCGTACCGCGCAGACCGGCTGTGTCCATCAGTTCCACAAAGCGCTCCAGGCCGACTTCGTAGATCATGTTGTCGTCGAATTTATCTTCCAGCCCGTAAATACGGCGATAACAGGAGATGGAATCAAGATCTATGCTTACAGAAGCGTACATTTCTCAGCCTTTGATGCGTATCAGGTAGATAAGATGCGCCATGTCGCGCAACACGCGCGGCACACGTTTTGAAAGATTGATAGAGGGCGGTCTGATTTCGCGCAGGTTCAAGGGAATCTCCCTGACGCGGAATCCTCCGCGTTCGGTTCTGACCACCAATTCGCTGGCGAACAGGTCTTTGCCCAACTCGCAACGCTCGACCACCGGCAGAATGCGCTCGCGGTTAAAGGACTTGAGGCCGTGGGTGTCCGTGCCTTTGAAGCCGACGCCGACTCTCAACATTCCGTTGATGACTCTGGTTGCGAAGCGGCGCGTAAATGGCCGTTCGTCGTTTGATTCCGCCAGTACCTTGGAACCGACCACCATGTCGGCTTCGTTGGATTGCAGCACACTCAAGGCGTTTTTATAGAAGTCCAGAATGCACAGGTCGATTTCGTCGCAGAAGACGTATTTGCCCGTCGCCATCTGGATTCCGGCCTTGAGCGCGTAACCGTAATCGGGTACCGGGCTGCGCATCAGGTGGACGAATTTGTATTTTTCGGCCAGTTCCTCGGCGATTTCCACCGTGCGGTCGTTAGAACCGTTTTCAGCGATGACAATTTCGAAATCGCAGTTGAAGCTGCAAAGCTGTGCCACCAGTTGTTCGATACTGCTGTATAAAATCCGCTCCTCGTTGTAAACGGGAATTACTATGGAGATGAGCGGTGCGTTATTGGAATTCATTCTACTACCCTTGATTTTGTTCTGCTAAGAGCCGATTCCAATCGGGCTCTTAACTGTTTTTCCCGGCGGCGCGTATGGCGTCCGCAGTTTGGTATCCGTCTATAATAGCCGTCTCCATGGAGTTGTAGGTCCAGCGACCGTAACGCCCGATGGAGTATATGCCGTTTTTCTTCAACCAGCCGTGAATCGTCTCGGTGCTCTTGAGATAATTCTTGTCGAAAACCACATAGGCATATTCGATATTGCGTCTTTCATAATGCTCTATGCTGTCACGGCTTTTTATCATACCGCATTCCACCAGATTTTTCACAAGCTTTGCATACTGTCCGCGATAATTCAAATCGCCGCGATGGGAAACTTCGACATACAGATTGCCTTTCCCTTTCGGCGCCATGTAAGGAGCTGCATTCGAAAACGATCCGGCCCGATAGAAAACCACGTTGGGTTCGGGCAGATAGGCCCAATGCGATTTACGCAGGGGCTTGTCTTTTAAGGCGATGTTGTAATAGCAGACCTGATTGCAGACCAGCTTCTCGGCGGCTTGGCGCACGCTCTTGGGGGCATCGACGATCAGCTTTACAAGCTCGGGCAAAGGAGCGCTTGAAACCAGATGGCGGTAATTTGTGACGCTGCCATCAGACAACTTGGCGGTCTTCTTTTTGGCGGAAATCTCCACCGGCTCGGTTTTATAGCGGATTCGGTCCTGTTTGAGAGCTTTCGCCAGAGCCTTCGGCAATGCGTTTATGCCGCCTTTTTGGGGGTAGATGAACCCGGCGTTGTAGCCTATTGTGCCCTCGGGTGGAGCCAATGCGCCCTTGATGATCTGTTCCAGTGTCGGTTTGGGAATATATATCTGACACCACAAAGGCGTCATGTCACGCGGGTGGGTGCGCCACAGCTTGCTGTTGTATGGAACCATAAAATGTTTGGCGATGCCCGAACCCATATATTTCAAGACCCACTCTTCAAAGGTCTCGGGTTCTTTTTCAGGCGGATTTACAAGCGTCTCGCTGACGAAGCTCGTCAAAATCTCGGCCACCACTTCGGTGGGCAGGCCGTGGGTGTTGGTCTGGAAAGGATACGGCGTGTAGACACCCTTGGAGAAAATCTCCGATAAGCGCGTGACCTCCATAAAGCCGTCCGGCATGAGTTTATGAACAAGCCGCTTGACTTTGGGGTCGCGCAGATGCAGCCAGTGACCAGTCACATCGAAGGAATAGCCATCTCTTTGATGGGTTACGCACAAGCCGCCGGGGTGATCCTCACGTTCCAGGATCTCCCAGTCGCTTTTGAGATGATAGGCGGTCGCCAAACCGGCCAGACCAGCCCCTAAAATCAAGGTATCGGGCATTTCCAGATGACCTTTCGCTAGCCCGGTAAATGATCCGGGCATTCAAAGCCGCGCATTCCGGCACCTTCAGGAAACCTTTGATACCATATAGTACTTGCTAATTCCAGTAAAAAGCCTGTCTAGAAAGGAGCAAGGAGACTGGCAAATGCCTAACTTCTAATGGCTAATATCGAATGGGCAAAGCTGACAATTCCTTGTAATAGCGAGCGTCCCCCCCCTTCAAGCCGGTATCTGCAGGACTTCCTCAGAGACACGGAACCTTTTGCATTAGATATTGGGTATTAGTCATTTCTTTTTCTCATCTCCACAATAAACATAAAAGCCGATTGCGTTTCTGCCTCACCTGCGTTAAATTCCATCAAACTGCTGATTGATTTGGAGGTGTATTATGAAGAGACCTATAGATGTTCAGTACCGGAATCTGCCGTCCAAAAAAGCCGAGTTGAATCATAAATACGGCGACAACGTGCATATTCTGTCCAGTCCGCGAATGATGACGCTCCTTGCCAAGATCTGCAACCGCGACACCAAGCAGCCGACCATCAACAAACTGATAGGCTCTCTTTATAAAAACATCCTCAACACCGTTGTCGATAACGAATTCCCGCGCGGGGAGACTGATATCGATACGCGCATGATAGATTACACCGAGCGCGGCTATTATGCCGGTGAAGTGATAGCGCCGGAGACCAAGGTCGCCATTGCCGCCGTGGCTCGTGCCGGAGTCATGCCGTCGCAGGTGGTTTTCGACAGATTAAACATGCTGCTTAATCCCGAAGGCGTCAGGCAGGACTTTTTCTTCGTCTCCAGAATCACCGACAAAGATCAGCACGTAACCGGCGCCAACGTCTACAGCTCAAAAATCGGCGGACTGATCGAAAATCGTATGCTGCTGTTGCCCGATCCCATGGGCGCCACCGGCTCTTCCATAATGCAGACTCTGGAAGCCTACCAGGAAGGCGACTCGGGCAAACCCACCAAGACCATCACCATGCATCTGATAATCACGCCCGAATACCTGAAGAAGCTGCGCGAAAACAGCCCGGACACCATCGTTTATGCATTGAGACTCGACCGTGGTCTGTCCTCACCCGAAGTGCTGCAAACCGTACCCGGCGAACGCTGGGACGAAGAGCGCGGCTTAAACGATGCTCAGTACATCGTTCCGGGCGCAGGCGGTCTGGGCGAATTGATGACCAACTCCTGGGTATAGACAAAAAAACAGCAGCGGCCATTATGAACCATGCAGCCCGGACGGAATTCCGTCCGGGCTTTTTTGTGAATCCAAAACCCATTTTACCGTGGCACCCCAACGTACTTAACTGATCGAATAGCTTGACTTTATCAAACCACCAAGCTATAATTTGCACAAATATAGGCATAATTATGCAAAAATAGACTACAAAAATGGATATATTAGCTTCAATAGAGGAGAAAATTCAGCTAAAAATTGCTTTCATGGTGGCAATTCTAGTATTATTGGGCATATCTGCCTGTGCTACCGATGAGGCCATGCAAAGAGATGTCTCCAATTTGAAGCAGCAGGTAACGGAATTGAACAGGCGCGCAACGGACGCCGATGTGCAGATTGAGGAGTTGAACAACAGGCTTTTCATCCTGCAGGATAAAATAGAGTCGGGCAGGACTTCCCACCAGGGTGCTTTGCCCCTTGAAAAATTGAAGGTAATCAAGCTGGTTCCCAAGGGCAACAATGACAACAATGACAAGGTCGTTGCCAAGAGTTCCGAGCAGGCCGAGTATGACAGAGCGTTTCTGGCCTTTAAAGAAGGTCGCCTGACTGACTCTTTGAAGATGTTCAAGCGTTTTGCCGATGTGCACCAGACTTCCAAGTTGACCGACAACGCTCATTATTGGATTGGCCGCATATATATGGAGCAAAAGGAGTACCGGGCAGCGGTTGGAAGCTTTATGAGGGTGTTTGATTACCCCTGGACGAATAAAGGTGCTGACGCTTTGTTGCAAATCGCCACGGCTTATGAGAAAATAGGCAATCAATTGTATGCGCAGGATACGTGGCAGCAGATATTGGATATATACCCGGTCAGCGAAGCTGCAAAGATCGCAGCCGGGAAGCTGTCGAAGATAAAGATTATTCCGCAGCAATAACCATAGGAGAAGCGGATGAAAAGGTCTATAGCTGCTTTTTGGGTGATATTCGTTTTTACTGTAGGTGGCATAAGTGTAGCTGCCGCGCAGGAAAAAGTCGATGAAGGCTATGAAATCAAAGATACCGGTCGTTACAAAGAACAGATGTACGACGAGCGTGATTATCAGGAGGACTACGGCGATCCCGCCGAAGGCCCCGCAGACGACGACTGGGGCAAACTGAAGTCCAAGCGTATCCGTTCCGGCTGGGGCGAGGAAGAATCCAATGCTCCTTCCGCCGTGATCGTCAAAGATGGCGATACGCTGTGGGATCTGTGCTCCCAGCATCTCGGCAATCCCTGGTACTGGCAGAAGATCTGGAAGAACAATCCCCAGATCGACAATGCCCACTGGATTTATCCGGGTAACAAGGTTTATTTCTCCTCCATGGACGGCATGGGCACCATGGTCGGATCCGAAGGTGCTGCAAAAGAGGATGAGGAAATGACTTCCAGCGATGAGCTGGGCCATATCCCCGACATCATGACAGAGCGCGACTGGGGAGAAGTCAGCGAAGGCGGCAAGTACATCATTAAAGATTACTTCACCTCCGTATCGGCCATGGGCTACGACTTCTACAACTTCCGTCGTGACGGATTCATTGCCTACCGTGAATTGAAGCACTCCGGTGATCTTTCCAATTCGCCCGTAGAGAATATTTTCTTGAGCGAAGGCGATGCCGTTTACTTAAAGCCCAAAAAGGACCACAAGTTCAAGCTGGGCCAGAAATATCAGATATTCCGTTCACAAGGTGAAGTCGAACATCCCGTAACCGGTGACGACCTGGGCGTTAAGATCGAAATCCTCGGTCAGTGCGAAGTTCTCAAGCTTTCCAAGCACGCCGCCACCGCCAGAATTACCAAGTCTTATGGAGCCATTGAGCGCGGCGACAAGATTCGCCCCTGGAAGAACCCCGTAAGAGATATCAGACCGCGCCGCAACAAAGTCGGCCTGCAGGGTTACATCGTTGAAAAACAGGGCGGCAGAGATATCTTGTCCGAACATGAAATAGTCTATCTGGATAAAGGCGTAAGCCACGGCGTAGAAGAAGGCAATCGCATGTTCGTGATTCGTAAAATGGAGCCCTCCGGCTACGATGACGGACTCGAAAAAGACGAGCTGCCTTTCGAGAAGATAGGCGAGCTGGTTATCCTTTCAGCAGGACATCAGACTTCGGTTGCCATGGTTGCCCACAGTCTGACGGGTTTGAAGATCGGCGACAAAGTGGTCATGGAAAAAAATTATTGATCGCTTTTCAATTCCAAACACAAAAAGGCCGCATCCCTTAAGGATGCGGCCTTTTTTAATGCTTGATCTTTAACGCGCTTCTAAACTAGCCTTTCAGGTGGCTCGGATAGTTGTCGCCGAAATCTTTGTCGGGATGCAGTTTTTTAGCTTTGGCGATCAATTCTTCAGCGCTTTCAGCGTTATCTTCGTCAGCTACCGGAGCTTCGGTCGGGCAGACGGCGGCGCACTGCGGCTCATCAAAGAATCCTACGCACTCGCAGCATTTAGCAGCATCAATTACGTAAAACTCATCACCTTCGCTGATTGCTTCGTTCGGGCATTCGGATTCGCAAGCACCGCAGGATACACATTCTTCGGTAATCTTAAAGGCCATTTTTATCCTCCATCATTGGGGTGGTTAATACAATCTCGCCGCTTTCTTTAACTCAAAAGTCAGCGTTTGTCAACATTACTGAAGGCACAGATTCCATTGCCGGACAAGCGGCTTTTTACCTGTACATGTTCTTTTCCGCATCGGGATCGACCATGATTTTTCTGACGCGTGGGATAATTTTTTCCATGGTCTCCATATAAATACGGTAAGCCGTCACGTCTTTGGCCTTGCGGTATTCGTTCCAGGTAGACTTGAATCGCTCGGCGTCACCGGTGGCCATCTGAACTCTTTCTTTAGCATAGCTCTCGGCTTCCAGGCGCATTTTTTCGGAGCTGCCGCGAGCGGCTCCCAGTTTGCGGTTCTGCGCTCCGCGCTGCTGCTGTACCAGCTTGTGCCTGTCCTCCCGGGCCGAAGAAACGTCTTTAAAAGCCATGGCTACTTCGGGGGGCGGGTCCACGCGCTGCAACAAGACACTGTTGATACGCACGCCAAGCTTGTATTCGTCCACCAGCTTCTGCGCCGATTCGCGCACCTTTATCTGGAAACTCTGCTTACCCGTTGTCAGGATATCGTCCACGCCGATTGAACCCACCAGGGGAATACTGACGGATTCGACTATGCGCTTGAGCATCAAACCGGGGTCGGAAGTGGTGAACAGATAATTGGATGCTTCCTTGATGGTGTATTGCAGGTTCATCACGATCAGGACCACATTCTCATCGCCTGTCAACAGATGTCCTATGGTCTTTTGACCGCTGTTGGGGTTGACCGTCTCGAACTGGACCAGCAGGTTTTGAATCTCTGTCACCCGAGGTTTCAGAACGCTCTCGATGGGCCAGGGAAAACGATAGTGAATGCCCGGCTCGATATTATCGTCTACAACCTTACCGAAACGCAGCAATACGCCGCGCTGTTCAGACTTGACGGTGTAAAATCCCGAGATCAAATACGCCAGCAAAAGGAGAACGATCACTCCCAAAGCCGCTCTCTTGGCGTACTGGAAGGTTCTTGCAAAATCTCCTGAAGGTGTCATGTCAACGTACCTCCGGAGCTTTTTGGATGTACTGCAGAAGCTGAGAATCGGTGGACAGGATCAACGTCGTCTGTTCGTCGAGGAATTTCTTGTAAGCCTCAAGCGTTCTGGTCAGCTTGTAGAACTGCGGGTCTTTTTGGAAGGCCGAAGCATAAATCTGTATAGACTTGGCCTCGCCCTCGCCCATCGTTACCTGTGCGTCGCGATAGGCTTCGGCTAAAAGCTCGCGCACCTGCTTGTCGGTCTCGGCCCTGATCTTGGTGGCTTCCTCTTTTCCCTCGGCGCGGTATTTCTCGGCGATGCGGTCACGCTCGGAACGCATACGGTCATAAACACTGCGCAGATTCTGGGTCGGGAAAATCAGTTTGCGCAGGGCCACGTCCACCAGCTCTATACCGAACTGACTCGATGCGCGCTCACGGCATTCGGAGGCAACCTTGCCCATTAATTCCGGGATCTTCATTTCCTTTTCTTTCATGGTCAAGAAAGAAGAAAGCGGATAAGAACCTATCATCACGCCCAGCTCTGAGGCCACAAGGTCTGTCAGGCGCATCTCAGCCGAGCGTTTGTCTTTGACGGTACGCAAGAAACGCGTGGCGTCGGCGATCTTCCAGATGATAAAACTTGAGACCACCAGGTTTTTTTTGTCCTGCGTCAGATACTCCGTCATGTTGGAGTCCAGCGCCTGCAGGCGCTTCTCAAGACTGGTGGCGGTCTGGATAGGATCGGGAAGCTTTAATGCCAGGCCGGATTCCGTGATTTCGCGCACGGGTTTTCCGAACTGGGTTATCACGACGATTTCGCTTTCCTTGACCTGAACAAAAGAGGTCGCCACAAGATAGCCGAACAGTACGGCTACAATCAATATCGATATCAGCACCATGCGTTTCATGCTTATTTATCCTTCATAATGGGTTTAGGGCTGGC
>CAYTHG010000021.1:0-20102 GCA_964437525.1 uncultured Myxococcales bacterium
TATGTTTTTCCGTAGATATAGCCATCTGACACTCCTAGTAAAGCCAGGCTTCACAACCATTGATATTCGAATCGCTGTTCCAGCGGTCGGAAGAATCGATGTATACCTGTCCACTGCCGGATGTGCGATCGAGTCTCAACTCCAGTTGCAGCCAGCCGTTGCAGGCGTTGTCGTCGGGTACAGGCATACTAAGCTCGTATCCTCCCCATAGCACTCCCTCGTGCTCAACTTCCCGTATGGCAAGCTGATCGCCATCGGCATCGTACAATATGAGAGACGCCCGCGCGCAAGCTCCCTCTAGCTGGCATCTCAGTCTGCAGAAATACTTGAGCCAGTTGTAATCTCTTGTGCAATAAACACGAAGCCTGTTTACGGCACACAACAAGCCGCTTGCTTCCTGCCCGTTTTGCGGACTGCTGCTATTGAACATCTCGAACTGACACAAGCTCACTTGCTCATCGCAATAGCCCGGCAATAGATTGCCGGTGACCAGACTTCCTTGACGTGCAATAAAAGCGCCATCGTCTTCAATCCCCGAATGCCTGTGGCCATTAACCGTCTGTACCCTGTTACCGGGCGTCGGCAGATCACAGGTGAATTCATAAACCCCGTTCATCAAAGCCTGCACCCGCCATATTGAATCGGCAGCCAAGGCGCCATCCGCCATGAACTCCTCTTGAGGCAGACCTTCGAAAGTGGCGTTGAAATGCAATACCGGCATAGCAGCCATTAATCGTTCTCCTAATATGAGTAAACAAATCCCTTTTCATCGTCTGCACCAATATTTCCATCCTCATCAGCCAGGTGCAGCAATAGCGAAGGGATAGAGCTGTCTTCTTCATGTTCATCCCATCCCGCCGCCACCAGTATATCTCCCATACAAGGCGCATTATCCGGCACCTCGTTCAAAACGATGTCAGCATAATACAAACCCGATAGTTGCCGCCACTGGAGATCTTTAAGCTCTATCACCTGGAGGCATTGACAATACTGGCTCTCGCCGTTCTGCCTTCTCTTAATCTTTATCTTATCGCCGGATGCCATAACATCGCAGGGTTGCATATCCTGCGGCCAGCAATCAGGTCTGACCACTCTTATGGAAAGAGCAGACTCATCCCACGAAAGGACATCCAGAGCCAGATTCAAACCGCCGCATTTTTGGGAGCCGCGCTCCAGCATGACAAGGTGGACACTGTTGGCCGACAAGTCAGGTTCATACTCGACTATATCGAAGGACATATTCTCAATCCCTCGTATACCGTCGCCTGCGGGCAATAGCGGGTGATCCAGCGTGATGGTGTCCATCAATCCAAGTCCCTTAAACAGGTCCAGAGGCAATTCACCTTCCACAGCACAGTATGGACGGTTGAACCATGCAAACCACTTGCGCGCCAAAGCTATTGCCACAGCACTTGCCCCCCCGCTGATGCAGGCTGCGCGTGAAGTGTAGATATAGTCGCACCTGAAGCTGGCGGTGTGATCTTTCAGGGTGTAAAGCCCTTTTCCTTCTTCCGGCCTGTCGTTGAGAAGTAACTGACTTTCATATTCGCCGCTTATGGGATTGCGATCCAATTCTATTTCCACCCTGTTGATACGCCCGCTCTCCTGCCAAGCGATGGATGGAGCACCAATCCATTTTCCAGCATCGATTAAAAGCTTGCTGCTTTCGTGCAGAAGCTTGGGCTTAAAGGCCTTCAGGCTGATTCTTCCTTCGGAGTTCACAATCAGTTGCGCACCAAGAGACATGGCAAGGTTTGCGGCCACATCCCGGTAATTGCATTCTTTATCCAGAATTGCCAAGAATGAACTGTCGTTTTCGAAGGCTAGATCTTGGGCATATTTTTCCATCTGCTCCAGATCGACCAGACTGACCGGAAGATTGAGACTGAAGCTGTCGTCAAGCCCGCATTCCTCGGCCAGTGAGCTACCGGAAAGGTCGCACAACAAACCTGCTAAAAACGCTACCGGATTCGAGGATTGCTCTTCATGCGACAGGGCATTGTCATCGGAGCAGACAAGCTCCGAAATCACAGCAGCGCCGTCATGTGCGGACGCCTCACTTCCATAAAGACCGCGTCGGCAACCATAGAGCATATGAAGCTGCACCAGTGACACCGTTTCACCCACGCTATGTGTAGAAAGGCCGCTATTGCAGGCCGAGCGGGTGCATTCGTAATAACGTCCGTCCTTTTTTCGCCCAAGCAGTATGTATTCTTGCCCGACCATAACCAGCGCACCTTCGGCATAGTTCTCAGACTCGGATAACAGCAGGCAATCATCGTCACAATTTGCTTCCAAGCCGTCCAGCAAGGTGCACACCTTAGTATCAGTGACCGATATCATACCCTTGTATGACAACAGCTCCTGATCTATTTTCAGATAACCGCCATCTATCCCCAGGCTTTGATATTCCAAACCCTCATCGCCGGCAGCAGTTTGAATATAAAGTATTTCAGCGCTCGATCCACAGGCTTTGTCTCCCACCTTTTCTTGCGCCTGGAAAACAAATACACCTTCCGCTTCCCCTGTCTGATAAGCACCATCCTCATCGAGAGCCAGCGAACCTTCTTCAGGATAACCAAGCAGGCCTAGAGCGTTCTTCTCTCTATCGGGCAGCAACTCCACGTGCCACTGGCCCATAAGATTCATCCTCAGGCGACCATCTTCATCGACCGAGACCGAGACAAAACGCTCCTGGGCCACACCTCCGCATTCGGCAAAAGCCTGCTTTATGGCATAAGCGATATGGCCGACACCCTGCTGGCCTTCCCCGGTATCGTATATGCCGGGCTTGATTTCTATGATCGCCCCTTCGACGCTGGGCAACCAGCCACCGATGGCTCTCCCGTCAAGCCAACGAACACGGAAACGATTTGAACGGCCATCGACACTCAACATGGACAGCAATTCAGCCTGCGCAAGTTTGCTTGACAGCTGAACATCAAGCGCAGCAAGGGGATCGGCCAACTCTACTCTGTAACAGGCAAGATTTTCAGGATCGGGAGAAAAGCTTCCCACGACACCGGAATAATACAATGACCCGTCATGGCGCTCCAGATAAACCATGCGCCCTTCCAGATGAAGCGCTTTCTGACTTATCAAACATCCCTGAGGGTGCCAGCAGATCTGAGTACGCAAGAGACCGCGTTCGTTGATCTTGATTGTACTCTCATCGACAACTTCATAAGAAACAAGCTCTCGCTCAATCCATAACTCTCCTTCGGCGTCAAAGCCGTATGTACTAAGGACTTCCACTGTATCTGCTTGTTTGTCAACAGCCATTTCACTGATGGTTTTAGGACTTTCTTTTGCAGGTGCAAAGCTTTCTGTGATAAAGCCGTCGATATCCACCAGAGATAGCTCCAGCCCCCCGAATGTGGATATGCCCTCTTTATGGTTGACCTTCTGCGATATGGACGAAGGCATCAACTGCTGGTTCAGGTAGTAGTAATCAAGTTTCCCATGCCCTTCGATGTATATCGAAAACGGCTCTTTTGCCTGACCGTCTTCTCTGAAATATATCCTGTCATGTTGCGTATCTACATATCCCGCCGCGCCTTCGGCCCATAGGCGATAGGTGCCGTTTATATTTCTGAAACTGAATTCGATTGTTCCCGAATCGAAATCGACAATATGAACAGCAGACAAACACCCTGAGCTTGAAGGACTTTGCCATTCTCCGTTCAACTCCGAATACTGCTCCAGCGTCCACGTTGCAGGATTGCATAGCAAAGCCATTGCAACGCGATCTTTGTAGCTTGAACGGTAGCAGGCGGATATAAGCCCTGTCGCCTGCCAGTTGCCACGCGGGTCAAAAGCGATCATTTTTTCTCCTATCCCAGACGCAGCATTTCAAGCGCACAATCCCAGCGCCTGATGCCTTTATCATTGAAGCTTCTTACAAACTCCAGCTCGCTGCCATCGACCGGTACAAGTCGCTCCAGCCTTTGCCACGAACCGCCGTCCAGATCGGGACTATAGTCGTTGATGTAGCGACAATAGCCCTTTGCAGGCATGAAACATTCATCCCAGATATCCCGCAACACCTCTACCTGCCTGTCGCTTAGAGCCGACATCTGAATATTCCGGTACACGGCTCTGGCAAGCTGCCTGACATGCAGGCTCCCGCCGGCATCGATGCACTGGGCGCAGATTCGTTTGCAACAGGCTTTGTCATTGCCCGTAACTCCCTGCAATATCAAGCTGTGATACGGATCGGTCTGGGACAGCACCTCTTTGGAAGACTGATAACACTTCCGCTCATACCCTAGCATTTCCCCCAGCAAGGACTCGCTGCAATCGAGTGTAAACTCGTTATCATGACTGATACTCACGCGAGCCGCTCCGTATTTGGCAACATCATCGAGATAAAGGCCGACACTGTAACCGTCCGGAGAAAGCCGATATTGCAGCTCTGCCAGCAGTTGCTCAATCGTGAAGTAGGTTCCAGCCGATATCTGATAAGTCTTCACGGCATCATTTTCGATTACAAGCGTTCTGGCAGACTCACATATATCAATGGAAGAGAATATTCCTATCATGAGTGCTCCTATTCTCCGGGGCAGGGAATCAATTCAAGTTCGACACTATACAATTCCACAGCGCTGAAGGTTCTATTGAAGACGCTGTCTTCAAGGCATTTTTCCGAAATCATGAAATCTTTATAAAGGTACTTTGTCCCGTAATACATTCTGACTGCCTGTCCATCGGCGGCCAGATCGAAAATACTTTTTAAAGCTTTTCTGTCGTCATCATCTGCATAATCGATGAGCATCCTGCAGGTTTTGAGATTAGACAGCGGCAACGATACCAGGTCGCCATGTGTACCCAGGCCCTGATGCAGCACGGCCTTCCTGGATTCAGGCGCAAACTCCGACAGATGACGTATCCATGCGCTTTTAGCCGGATGCGCTTGCGCTTTATGGGATATGGATGCAGGATAATCCTGCCGAACGTCGAAGCCGAGCATTGTCCACAGTATGCTGTGAGTAGCTCTTGATTCTTCATCACTCAACAAGTACGGCCTCCAGGCGCAGTCTGCCGAGCATGTGACGTAACCGTCTGCACCTATCTCGCAGGCCCAGCCTTCAGGCGCATTGTCGGCCAGGCTCATAGATGCAGCGAGGCCATAAGCGCTTTTATAGATACCGGCGGGAACGGACAAGGCGAACACCACTGAGGCTCCTGCCTGTGAGACAAGAATCCTCAACTGCGTTTCGCTGTAACCGCTGCCATCTACCAGATCGTATTCCGTATGCAGTGAGTACATGGTTAACCCGCAACAGCACTTGAAGGAATCCTCGGAACGCTTTTGCCCGCATGCTTACCAATAGCAGACGACACTTTGCGCGCCAGCTTCTGAGGGTCCATGTAATCACCATAGAAGTTGATTACGGTAGTCTGTGTGCCGTTGCCATCGGAAGTCGACAAGGGAGTCAGAGATGGAGAGCCGGTCGCAGTTCCGCCTCCAAGGGGTACCTGTCCGTACATGCCGGAACCGGAACCAAGCGAACCGCCCGCATTTGAACGCAACTCTGCCACAAGCCCTTTGATAATACCGCCTGCGGCTATCATGGCAAGTCCGCCAGCCAGCATCCCGACGGGGTTGAGAGAAAACAACGCTGAAAATGCAGCCGAGGCCGCAAGCATTGCAGAGCCCATTGCAACCATCATCTGGGCAAACAAGTCCATAAATCCAGCCGCCATATTCTTTCCGGAAAGTTCTGCACCAGCCATCATCTGACCCAACATGTAGCCCACCATCTCGGTGGTCTGCGCTGCCATGTTCTTCATAAGCCCGCCAACACTGGCCGTCAGCTTTTCAACTGTCTCGATCTGTCTTTCAGTCATCTGCTCCGAAAGCCTCGACTGGGCCTGATAGTAGGCGGCATCCATGCCCAACATATTGTTGCGCATTTGTTCATGGGCCTTGAGCCTGGCGGAGTTTGCAGCTTCGTCTCTGTTGGCAGAAGCGGTCACATATTCGGTGCCGCCAGAGCCTTTTGCAGAATTACCTTTAAGTTTTAAGGACATTGTTCCGGTTCTCCTTTTCAACCTCCGCACGTCGCGCCCTTTGACTCTCAGCCACCAAGCGAGCAAGCAGTCTCATGGTTTCCATATAAATATGCGGCTGGTCAAGCAGGCCGCCAGCAAAAGGCAGCAGTCCGCGTTCGTAATCGTTATAGAGTACAAAAGGATCATTCAATGGCAGGCCGCCGTATTTCAGGGGATAATACTTTGGACAGCATTCGTCGATCACGTAATAGGGATCTTCGTTTGTGTTGCAATCGAGCTTCATGAAGCGACATACAAAGCCTGTCGCCTGTGCGCATTCTTCTGAAGGCCGCCTACCGTATGGACATGCACTACACGAAATCCTGTATTCTTCGCGCCTGACATCCTCCAGACGATAGGCGATAATCAGTTTTTTGCTTGCTGTTTCGATAGTGCCTGACGCATGAAAGCCGCAAACCCTATTTCCTGAACCACCTCCTGATCGATGACACTCCTGTCTATGGCATCCTGTTTGATAGTGCCGTCCTCAGCAGTCCAGAGCTCGGGATCCCAGCCTTCTGCCCTGCGGATCTCCACGACAGCCTGGCGAAAACACTCAATCTGCAGGCGGACTTGCCTGCGCCGGTCTAAGCGTTCATTCTTAAGCGGCAGCATGGCCTGAAGTTCAGCAAATATCCCTGCGGGTATCATGCGGCAGACAAACTCCGTCGGCTCGCATTCGATCTTGAATACCAGCTTCGTTGCCTCCGAATGATCTGAAAGCAAATATTCGTCTTTGCCGATAGCGCTTTTGTCCCAGTCTATCGAGTCATCATAGGCCGAGACGATAGTGAAGCGAAAAGAATCACGGAACGGCTTTAGTGTCATGGACATCAGACTGATCTCCTTCCCGAAAAGTGCAACACACGCTGTGCGCCGGATTTTGAATGCGTGGCCTTGAAATTCATTTTCATGAATTCCTCACCATTATGATTTGCCTGCTCGATGCTGCCGAGTTGAGCCTCCGGTATAAACAGAGCCATACCGTTGGCGGCGTTGCCGCAGACCCACAAAAGCCTGCAACACTCGCCGCTATCACGAATGACTTTCAACTCTTGGTTCCAGGGAACGGAAACTGAGCCTTCTTCTTTCCAAGCGGAAATAAAATGAGATGCCTTCCCGTCGGGGAAACTGACATCCTGTCTGCGTTGCAGCCCGGCCATAGGCGAATATTCAAAGGATTGGTGACGCAGTGCAACGCTGTCTCCTATACACAGCTTGGCCGAGACGGCTTTTAAAGGCTGCGGCTGTGCAGGCCAGGGCTGCGCCTTACCATCGCTTGTATTCCCGGCTTCACCGACTAGCACCAAGGGTTGGGCTGACTCACTCGACTGATCGGCAAAACCTTGCAGATCGAATTTGAGTTTCACGTATTCCCCGGCAGAAGCCTTCTCAACAGTCACGTTGCCGGCCATGCCCCTAGAGCGTTCTACGGCGCGCTTGCCAGCGACCGACACTGTGCTTTTTTCCCAGCATGAGGAGGAGGCAATCTCGCCGACGTATGGTCTGAAGTTGCAACCAGCATACACGCAGCCGTTATCGTCAGGAACATCTGACAATGGCGGCCAGACCTCAAACGTCTCACCATCCAGCCCTACTATTGCGCAGGCCTCTACATTGCCGGTCCCGCAGGGATCGACCCAGATGACATCATGCAATAACATAGCGTCCGAAGCTGCCACATCAAAGCTTGTCAGACTGTTACCCGCGACAATAACGGTACCGATGCCTGCTGTCGGCTGACCGAGACATGAAACCAGAGGCACTTCCAGTTCACTGCAAATGCTGGCCGGTTGCTCCTGAGCAGTGATACTACCACCGCCACGAGCATGAATTTTTATCGCCAGCTTCGGATCGCTCGTCCCCAACAAAGACGGGCTGTTATCGCCATCGCCCCTGATAAGCTCTACATCAAGCAGCTTGGGACCGCTGACACTCCAGCTAAATCCTTCGGCAAGCGGATTGATTTCATTGAAGCGGTCTGCGTTATCCTCGAATACGCCATACGCACTCTCAGCTGCAGCCGTCAGTAAATAACGGCTCCCCAGATATGCCATCTCATCTCCGTTCTATTTTAACAAGCCCTTGTCAGCTCTGCCTCTCATAGTTTATGGCAAAGCGATGAGCGAACAATTCCATGGGCGTTTTCTGCGATTCCGTATGCTGCGAACCTATGTGGCGTATAGTCCTGATACCGGCTGTGCTGTGATCTTTTCCGCAGAAAGTTTCGACTATCTGCCCGACTTCATTTTCGAAATAGCGTTCCAACAGCGTCCCACCAAGTCCACATGGAAAAGCAACTTCCACCAGCAGTTCGCCCTGAAAACACAAACCGTGCTCCGGCAAAGCCATACCCGCATGGGATAAGGACTCCAGCGTCAGGTCGAAAATACGCATACTGTCTTCCGCCGGACATTCTTCGATGTTCGATTCTTTTATTCTGCAGTAAGGGCGGTTATACGGGTAGCAGTCCTGGTGCGCAAACGGAGTTATTCCCTCAAGACTTGAAGCCAGATATTCTATGATGCTCATGGATTTCACCTTATGGTTTTAGACGCGCAGGTGCAAGGCTTACGGCTTCATCGACAATACTCCCATCGCCATCCGCATCGTAACGGGATGAACTTACCAGTTCCGCCCACAAGCTTTCATATTTTGTATGCCATGCTTCATGTTTTTCCCAATAGCCCTGTTTAAAGTTATTGGAGGCACGCATGTACATCAAAGACAGCGCAAGCGCCTGCAATACTTGATCCAGAGCCGAATGATCGGCAATCAAGCCTGGAGCGAAACCGGAAGAACGTGCCCGCCTGCGAATGCTGTCTTCGGCTTCAGCCAAAATGGAAACTACATCTTTATTGCCGTCCGCACCGGGCAATATTGCCAAGGGAGCCAGTGCAGCAAGGTCTTGAGGGCACAGGTTCGGACGCCACGGACGCGTGACAATATCGAAATGATAATCGAACTCGTGATTGAATTCTTCATACTCTATCTCGAACAGCGCCCGCCAGTTGCGACCCTCAGGCCATAGCTCGGCATCGGACAAATCCATTTCCAATTCAAGCCTGCTGCGTTCGATATTCCAGCGCGCGTCGCCGGAACTGAATACCAGCCTGCCGGACGGATCGCAGATGGACACCAGCATTGAATCCGGAGCCTGATCTATTGTTTTGGATTCTATTACAGGCCGGAAATACAGCACTTGCGAACATGATCCGCGTGCAAGCTCATCGGGATAATGCAACATCCGCATCCTCCTTCATAGTCATTATCATTCTATGAAACTCATGGTGACGCGCACTGACTCCTCCGGCATGATCTCCTGGGCAAGCGCCCGAACATCCTGCCATCCGTAATTGTCCATTTCGAATATCGCGCTGTTGTCATAGGCTCCTGGCGATAGCAGCTCGATTACCTGCCAGTCGCAGCCAGGTTGACGTCCCTGCAAGACACATGAACACGTGCCTTCGAAACTGGCCACAATGAGAATCTTTCTGCGTCCCGATATGCGCAGCGAGTCGCCGCTTAAAGGCACTCCCTCGGCCTTCAACAACTCAATGGAATTGTAAGCCATCAATTTCCTCCCATACTGAAACGGCGGGGAGAATCTCTCTCCCCGCCAGTAAAATCAACTGGCCGCCAGATGTGCCGACCATACAGCGCTTGTTCCATCTCCCTCATAATTCGAGACGTAGCGCCAGTAGCGATAGTCATGCCCGCCTAGGGCAAGATTGTATTTACCCTGCTGATCGACCAACATGCCTGCAACGGTCGTCCAGTCGCTCTCATCATAAGACCCCTGAATCTGCACGTCGAATTCAGCTTCGCTTCCCCCGGTCAAGGTATTTACTTCCACGACACAGACAGTGCTGGATGTGGTGGAACCGCAGTCAAGCGAAACGCCCTGTGTCGCCTGTGACTCCTCACCGGAATTTTTCAGCATCAGGTTGCTGTCGCATGTGTTGATATGAATGGTATTGCTCATCTCTCCTCCTTTACTCGGAACGGGTTATACCCTTCAAGCGGGCTGCGGCTTTGGGATGCAGTATCACAAAAGATGAAAGCCATTCGATGGCAGTTAGGTAGTACATGCCTTCCTGCAAGCCCATGTCCAGGACATCAAGCGGTCCATTCTGAATACCATGCACGAATTCTTCCGCACCGAAACGAACGGCGTAGATGGAACCGCACTCATCCGATTCGCCCTGCTCCTCATCGAAACCAAGTATCGACTGTCCCTGCTCGTCTTCCTCGATGACACGAATAGGAATGCCCCCGTATGTAGTCACCTGATGCCCGAAAGCATCATGGTCGTAGGCGACGCGGCCATCGTTGCGCAAGAGCTTCGTCACTTCGCGGCGCATGGCTTTGGACATGAACAGCACATCCGGTTCGCCGACGACAGAATCGATCAAGTCGTCCAGCATCGCTACCGTCAGGCCCGCACCCTCTTCTCCGGCCTCTATCACCTGTGATCCGACAAGCCTTTTATTCAAGCCGTCAAACTGGCGCGGATCGGAATCGTTGTCACCGTCGAAAAACATTTTCGTGAAATACAGCGCAGCCGACTTGGCCGAGAGCCTGTCGTTGATGGCGCGCAGCTCGCCGATGGAGCCTCCGCGCTCGGCCGCCAGCGCCCTGTCGGTTTTAGACTTGCCGCCCAAAACGCTGGTGGTCTCCACCAACTGCTGCAAGACTCCGGTGGATTCCGAGTAATCTTCGTTGATTCCCCTGAAACCCACGCCCGGCAGGGTTTCCTCGCGATTGAACTTGTAAGCGCCACCGGGAATGTCCATAAAGGGCATCAGTTCCAATACCGGCGAGCTTTCGGCGAATACGCCGACTACGTTTTTCTTCAGGACATCCCGCTCAAGTTTGGCGGCGTCCAGCATAGTGTGAGCCATAAATTCTCCTTTTTGTTCTCAATGACTTTTTCTCAGGCTTCAGGAAACCTCGTAAGCTTTGGCGGCTTCATCAAGCGCTGGCAACTCTCCGGTACGGGCTTCGTTGCGCGAACTTTGAAAAGTGGGCGGCAGAACCGAGAATGATTCCGTAAACAGGTACGGCCTCTCCGTCTGTGCTTTTGCCAGCCACTTCGCAAGCCCCTGGGCCGTGCCATCCTCGGCGAGTTTGAGCTCTTCGGTTCCGCACAGCAGCAACAGATCCTGCGGATTGCGGCAACCGGCCTTGAAAGCCTCAAGTTTGGCTGCGTGCTCCAGACGTTCCGAAGCCATCTCCTGCCGCATTCTCTCAAGCTCATGGGCCTGCAATTCCTGCAGCTTCTCAAGTCCGGCACGGGCCTCGTTTGCCTCGTGCTCCCATTGCTCGCGGGCTTCAGCCGCCTTGCGCATGTCTGCTTTGAGACCCTCTATGTATTCCTCATCCTGCCCCGTCCCGGAAGCGTCATCATCAAGAGCGGCATAGCTCTTTTTGATTTCCATGAGCGTCACCTGAGCCTCTTCGTCATCTTTCAGCAATTTCTCAATAGATTTGAATTTGTCTTCCATTCACTCCTCCAAGCAAAAGGTCCGGGCACAACGGCACCTCCGCACCGATGCACACTGTTCAATCACTGCCTCATTACCCTCCGGTATCAAAGGCTCTCCTTGTATCTATTAATTTCTGACTACTTGGCTAATTCGACATTTTCAAGATTTGCTTTGTATCTCATCTCTGCCTCTTTGCGACCGAGATTGCCACTGCTGGCCAACTCATCCACTGGCGAGGAAAGACCCAGTTCGAATTCTTTCTGAAGATTATCCAGCTGCTCCTTGCGGGATAGCGCCACAACCTGCTTGGGATATTCCACCGACAACTCATAGTCGGCGAGGATGTCCGCCCCTTCTACTGCACCGATCTTCAGCAACTCACGCATCAAGGGCCACAAGTCCTGCTCCTCCATGGACTGCCATTCCGGGATCAACTCTTCCCTGTACTCTATCTCCGGCTGCTTGTCGTGGAACTTGGCTACACCCGAGAGCAGTTCTGGCTCATAGCTGAAAGCCGAAGGCGAGATATCGCAGGATTGCGCCAGCATCCTCAAAAAGAAATGCAGGTTGTCGTTGCGCTGTTTTTCCCGCGACTCTATCCCCAAAGGCTCCAGTCGTTTCTCGTCATCGCCCAGGCATATGATAGCACCGGCACCCGTTGCGGGGTTGACGCTTCCCAGCTCCTCGCGGCTACCGTTATAGGTGTAGGCCGGAAAATCGGCATGGCGCGAGTTCAATGCACCGCGAGTCAACTCGTGATCTATCCAACGCGCCGATGTCAAAAGGCCGTGCGGAACATCGGAAAATACTTCACCATCCAGCGACAGACCTTTACGCACAACTACAAATGGATAGCGGCGCATCTTTGAATACACCTGCAATCCCTGCGGCTGCTGCGACAAGTCCGCCAGCGAGGCGTTTACCGCTGCCACATCCACAAAACCATCGGCATTGCGCCTGTAGCGCAGGTAGCTTGTTTCCTGCGGACTGATTGAGGATGCGCTCGATGAGAGCGGAACATAAATTTCTTTGCAAGCCTGCAAAGACTCGCTATCGCCCGATCCCTGCTCCACTAATAGCTGATGAGCAGGCAATACGGTCAGATGCGGCATTCCATCAGGTCCCACCTGCCCCCACAGCACAGCAGAGTTTAAAAGCTCATAATAGCGATTGAGCCACTTGAGCTTCACATCCGCCCGCGCTGTGCGATAAACCTTGTCCATCAATGCAGAGGCCTTGTCATAAGCGGTCCGATCGCTTTCGTCCCCATGCTCCTTGAGCTTACGGCGCGGCGGACTGCGGTACAGCTTGGCCTTGGTATCGACTATGCGCCTGATGACGTTCAACATCAACAGGTTCTTCAGCATCTCATCGGCGTTGTTGGGATAGAGCCTGCGCAGGTTTGAAGCCAGACTGTCGCGGTAGGAGCCGTTGTCGTAGTAACGGTCCAGAAGCTCGTCGGCGCTGCTTGCCCACTCGGTCCGGACCGAGTTTTTGACGCGCATCAAGGACTCGAAAAACGTGGCTGTTCCTTTTGTTTTCTGAAACATATTCCCTCATCGATAATTGATTGCGGTAACTTTGTTCCTAAATCCACCGCGCTCGCAGGCGGCTATAAAGTAGTCGAGCGTATCGCCGGGATGATCTATGGTGAAGCGCTCGTCCTCAGGATCCGGGTACTTGCGCTTTTCAAAACGACCGTCGCGCCATAAAGTACCCTCCAATGAAGCAGCCATGTAAGCGCAACATTTGGACAACTGTATTCGGTTTTCTAAAAGCAGTTTATTGACCAGATTAGTGCGCTCACGCACCGGCGGATTCGAACTGTTCTTTTTAACTTCGAAACGCAGCGGCGATAACTTTGCAAGCTTGCGCCTGATGATATCGTAATCGCTTTCACCCGCACGAGTTCCACGCGAATACCCGGACGCGTCGCCGTGTACGACAAAACCGCCGCCATGACTGGAGTAGCGCTCCAGCAAGGCATCGCAGACAGACTCCGTATTCGAGTCGAACAAGGCCGCCTCGCCCAGACACAGATAACGCTGCCCCCCCATCTGCCAGACCGAGCAATACATAAAGCCGACGTTGAAATCGAAACTGAAATACAAGGGACTTTGCGAATCGAGGGCAAGTCCTTCAATGACGTGGGTTTCCCGTTTGAAGCGGTGATAAACACGCCCGACACCGATATCCAGAAAAGATCCGCTCGAACGCACTTCACGCTCGCGCTCCGAATACTGCGCCATAATGCGCTTTACGGCGCTTTCATTTACATGCTCGTTCTGCTCCGTTTGCAGACAGAATATTTCTATGGCCTCGTCGTCTGCGGCCCGGCGATAAAGCCTGTGGTACAGCCAGGTCAAGCCCTTGACGGGCGTCAGCGTTAAAAGCACACGTCCAGAACGGTCAAGCGTTCGCATCAGACATTCTTTGTAAATGTCTTCCGGCGGCTCTTCGTCAAACCAGACATAATCCAGGGATGTACCCTGCAAGCGCTCGCGGCCCTGATCGTAGGAATGAAAGCGAATTGTCGATCCGTTGGTAAAAGTTATGACTCTGTTTGTGAAACCGTTTTCAGACGACCAGAGCGCATAACTGACGAAAGCCGGATCGGGCTTTCCGTCTATGGTTTTCGGCAGATACTTGTATATCTTGGCCTGCTGGACTTCTACCGATGTGCCGTAGTCCGTTGTCAGCGCCCAAACTTCAGAGGGTTTATCAAGCGCTCTTTTTAGAACCTCGACCGCACCCAGCTCGGTTTTTCCGCTTCGGTTTCCTCCGTGTATCAACCTTATCGGCGCATTCGATTTCATCGCCCGCGCCTGCGCTCTCATTGGAACGAAGTATATCAAGGGCTGCTGTGTTCTTCGATTTGCCAGTTCCCGAATTATCCTTTGCAGACTCTTTTTCAGATTTAATGTACAGGGCTTTGATTCTCTCGAATTCTTCGAACAACTCATCGTCGCTCATGTTTCGGTAGCGATCTTCCTCGACGCATATTTCCTCCGGCAACTTGTCCAGCACTGCCACAAGTTCTTTTGTGGCACCGACGATAACCTTAATCAAGGCGGCTTCCTTGTCTGCTGCCAGATCACTGTCGCTATCCGGGACTATCTCCCGAATGCGTTCAATGATATCGCCCAGCAACTTTCGGATGTGCGCGCGCTGGTCCTCGGCATGTGTGCTTTCGGTCATAATGTGTTTCGTTTCTTCTTCGAGCCTGCCATAAGCGCTCCCGATAATTACAAAAAGCCCGGTGTTAGATGCTTTCATCCACCGGGCAATGCTGTTTTTGTTTTTCGATATATCTCTGTACGCCACAAACTAAGCGCATCCGGCCAGATTGCAAGCCTTTTGCCTGCAACTGCCGACCGATTGCCGATGACTGCGCCTGTATGCCGCTTGTTTCTTGTAAACTGCCGATAAGAAAGGAAGCGGTCGGAGCCTTTAAGACTGAGAATAAGCAATATTTCTCAAGCTTACTCCTCCGCTCATCCCGAGTGTACACAAGCTTACTCCTCCGCTCATCCCGAGTGCCGACCGTAAGGAGGTGTATCGAGGGAGGGATGCTTCGATACAATTTCGCTACGCGAAATCACTCAGCATGAGCGGTTTTTTATACCGCGTTATTCTAAGAGCCCGCAGACTGTCTCTAAGGACTCGGATCTAGAAACAATCGTTTTTTTGTGCTTCAAGACAAACATTCGTGCTTGTTTTCCTCAACACATTTGGAAAACAATTCTGCCAGAAACAGTGAGCAACTAACACGCCACAAATGCCGCCTGACATTTTCGGGTTTACAAATATTTCTGCTAGCGTAAAATAGAAAGTAGATGTACAGCTCGAATATCGGGGGATGTCGAGCCGGATTACATTTTTAAAAGGGGGCAGTCATCATGTTGGACAAACAAAATTTAATGGCCCGCAAGCGTTTACCGGCAGTGGTCCGTTACAACAAGGAAAAATTCTTTGCATTCTTCGTCGATATCGACGAAAGCGGGGCTATCTTGACAACACGCCGCTTCTTCGCTTCCGGTCAGAAACTGGATGTGGAGTGCGAACTGATGCGCGGTCGGCGCTTGAGATTAAAGGCCAGCGTGGCCAGCACCAGGGTACAGGTCAAGAACTACGATGAGCAGTTGGGTTACCTGACTGAGATCAAGTGGAATTTCTTGACCGACTCGCAGCAGGAAACTTTTTCGAAGTACCTGGAGGAGTTGGAAAAACCGCCGTCAAAACGCCGCACCACAAGCCAGATACGCGTCAGCTATTTCATCAAACCCAAACCGGACGAGAAAGGCGATGTGAAGAGCTGAGGGCAGTGATTGTCAGATCAATCGTTTGAAGGCAGAAATATCAAGACTCGCCTTGTGAGAGCGTAGCCTTACAGCTCGTATATCCGCAAGAGCGTGCCTCTCTTTAAAGGGCTTAAATCATGAAGCTATCCAAACGCCTGCATCCCGGCATGTTCAGGCTTAAACATTTCAAGAGGATTTTCCCGGACGGCATGGATCTTGTGCCTTCGGAGTTCGACATGAACGACCTCTTGGGCGACGAGCACCGGCCCCGCTTGCTTCTTGATGCCTATGATGAGAAAGAAGTCATGCGCGGTCTTGAATACTACGGCGTTCTGGCAAAGTTTGAAGAAGAAGGCTTCAGCGACATCAAGGTCCGCATGGATCTCTCCGATCCCCAGCAGCAGAAGGTTATTCTGCATCTCGGCGAACACAAAAAAGAACATGTGCTGGGGCAGATCTACCTGCATTCGGGAATGTTCTACAGCGAGTCCAAATACGCCGGCAAGCTTTCGGGGCGTCATTGCCCTATGCTCTCCATACAATGGATATGTATGCAGAACCCAACCAAGCCCTTCGACAACAGCCGACCGGCCCTGCCCGGTCAGCAATATCCGGGCCTCAAGGTGGGTCGCGCCGTGGCCAAGCTCTTGATATACATAGCCGAAGAACGCAAACTGGCGGGCATACTCAACCTGCCCGAATTCCTGCACGCCGCCGTGTTGTATTCGTGGCGTTTCAAATTCCTGAACCCCGAAGCCGAAGGCATATTGCAGGCTTTGATGCGCGACATGAAGCAGAAAACCCTTGCCGAAGGCAGTTGGGGCATACAACTCGGCTGCATCAAGCATCTGGACAGCGGCGAAGCCTTGTCGTGGTTCAAGGAAGAACAGGTCCTGCCCCTGCGCCATGACTGGGTTTCGCATTTTGAAGGCAAGCATTACAAACGCAAAGTGCGCGAATCAAGAGACAGGCACCGCTTTTATTTCGACGAAGATCTGTGGCGCGAGAAATACCCCCTGGACGAAGAGGGCTCTCCGAAGCTTTGCTATTCTTAACCCGGCAATTGAAGCATAAGACATTATGCAGCATATTTCACGAAGCTATGCTCAAAATATTTCTTAATTCGTGCGGCTTGTTTTTGTAGCATATACATGTGTGACATAATTCTATCCTTCAACTGGTCCGGACTTTTCTCGGTAATCAGTCGACGTATTTCATGCTCCTGCTCGCTTGTCAGGCGACGATGCTGGCCTTCTTTTCGTCCGCGTTTGGGAGGATACTACGCCTTGAAGCCTCCTTTTAAAAAAGCGTCCACCATTTCCGTACGGTGGATTCCCCAACGCCGAACGCTTCGGCCACGGCGGTATGCGTATGCCCGTTTCCTTTCATTCGCACGGCACTCGTACAACTCTTTACCAGATAAATGCAGGTTCTTGTTTGTCATGCATTCAGTACACATCACAAGTGGTGTCTTGGCTACGATATAATGCTCGGGTTAATAAGCTTACTTTTCATCTGGCAGGTGTACCTAATTATCAAGGGAACAGATCAGCTACTCAGCCTCTGAGTCATAGCACTGCTTTGTGCTTGGATGACAAGCTTCTCCATTTGGATGGTCGGTGCAGTCTTCATCGTATTCACAAGGTTGATCCAATGGCCAGCAAACCCAGAAGTGAGTATTGCACCAGGAATTTGGCTGGTCACATTCTCCAAAGCCCGGCCATGGGTCATCGCACATGTCTTCACTGTAAACACAACTGTTTTCTCTGCAATAGTAGAGGTGCTCCCATGGACAATCCCAGGGTTTTTCGCAGTAATCAGGAGTACAGAAGCCGTGATCGCAATATTCATTACTATAGCACCACATTACATACCATTCATCGATGAAGTATTCTCCGTCACACTCGGTGCTATCTCCAGAGCAGCGTTGATAGACAACCCGCTTACCAACATTCGAACCTATTTCGTTGCCCCAGGGACACCCCGCAATGTTATCTACAACTGCACAATTTTTAGTGGCTGGTGCGAACCGACAATTATCAATACAGCATTTTCCAGTACTGCACTCGCAACAAGTTTCGTCATCAACACAACCTTCAATGTCGTTGCAACGCTGATTGCTTGTGCATACTCCATCGGAAGGCGTTTCAAATTCATCTCTTTCGACAATAGCGCCATCGCAAGAGGCCGACGTTCCGCTGCAAACCTGATCCCAAATGGCTTTTATCCAATTTCTGTCACATTCATCTTTAGCGAGTGGACCGCATATTCTTTCTGTTTGAACTTCTTCAAGGCATAAAATTCCCCCATCAAGGTATTGGCAACCATCACAACACGGGCCTTCTGAGCATACACAAGGGATTTCTTCGGCATCTACTTCGTCTTCTTGGATTTCTTCCAAGTCTATTTCACATTCATCCGATTCGTTTTCTGAGGCTGAATCTTCGTCAACTTCCTCTACGTTTTCCTTGTCGGTTTCCGGTTCGTCAGTTTCTTTGTCTGCTTCAACTTCGCCACTGGAATCAAGATCCAATTCCGCATTTTCCTTGTCAGCTTCAAGCTCGTTAGAATCATTATCAATGTCTTCTTCATAGGTGTCAGATTCGTCTTCAATGTCAAAATCTGCTTCAGTATCTCCATCGCTGGATTCTTTACCATCATCAAAGGCTTCACAAAAGCCTTCCTGGTTACATATGGGTATCTCGGCAGGGCAATCCTGATCTGTCTGGCAGCTTAATCTGCAATAACCATCGAAGCACTTATAATCCGATGAAGGGCAATCTTCGTCTTCCAGGCATTGTGAGCCACTGTTGCCCTCAAGGTCTCCATCAATGGCATCAAAATCTCCATCGCTTTTTGTATCGGTGCCATTGCAGGCAATTGACAGGACAATGCTCAGCGTAATTGACAAGCAGAATAGAATTGTTCTCAAGGCTTTTCCCCTATGTCTGAATATTGCTCCAATTGTGTTCGTAAACGACGTCGCCATAGTTTGATGGATATTATTGAAATGATCAAAAAGGCGGATATGATCTGAGGAATGGGTATGCCTTCAACAAAGCCTCTGTTATCAGCTCTGAAAAACTCGTTTACAAAACGTATAACGGCGTATGAAAGCATTCCATACATGAAGATGTTTCCCTTGTCATGTCCTCTTCTCAAAAACATTTGCAAAACCAGACCTGCCGATATTGCAGCAATGGATTCGTAGATTTGTGTCGGGTGGATTGGGAGGGTTCGCAAAGCGTCACTATCTATCAGGCCAAGATCAAGCTGGGTAAGAAATGCATGGGAACCTTTGCGGTATGTTATCCCCCAAGGCAAGTTTGTAGGCTTTCCATAGCAGCAGCCTTGCAGAAAACATCCTATCCGAGTGACTCCCAGCCCAAATAAAAACGCCGGAGAAAAGCAGTCGAGCAGTTCAATCAATCGGTTTCTTTGTTTTCGAAAAACCAGCAGGATTGCAAGCAAGGCAGCTATCAACCCACCCCATACGGACAGTCCTCCATTCCAGGGCAGCAAAATTGCCGTGGGATGCTGTAGATAATAATCTAAGAAGCCTTCGAATAAAACATGAAACAGCCTCGCTCCGACTATGCTGGCGAGTATTGCTGTTAGAATAAAGCGCTTTACATCATCAAAAGGCAGGCTGTCTTTTTCGGCATTCAAGCCGCCTATCAGTGATCCTATCCCCAAGCCTATCGCCAAAAAGACAAAGTAAATCATTTCCCCATGCCATATTTTCCCTTACACGATTCAAAATAATCCTTCAACTCCGGGTGCAGGCACAGATCTATGCCATAGAGGTCATGGACTTGGGTTCTGTGGTCAGGGTTTTCTCTGCCATCGCGCCAGATTATCAGGTGGTCGTGCATCTTGGCGTCCCATCTTGATCCGGGAGAGTCGGTCAGCTTCCACTCCTTGCCAGTGGGGAAATGATACAAGAAGATATCTCCATCGGCAGGACTCAGGCAACAATGTTCGTAGCCTTCCACATCTCCATTGCGACAAGAGTAATGCAGCATCCAGTCGCCCCATAGATCAAGTACGGCATAATCGTCCAGACCGGAAGACTTTTTGAAAAAGCTCTTTTCCTTGGTATCCATATCGTAAAGAACGATGGACTTGCCGCAGCCGCTGCCTGGATTAGTCGATTGAGACAGGTCATACCAGCTTGCATATTTATCCGAGATTCGAGGGTAAAAAATACCTCCATAAATGATTTCGTCAGTCAGTTCCTTTTCCTGCCCGCTGTTTA
>CAYTHG010000022.1:0-7374 GCA_964437525.1 uncultured Myxococcales bacterium
CTATTGGTAACAGGCCGTGTCTATCAAGTACCGCCTGAGCGAAGAAACCGGCGGTTTTTTCCGTAGGAGATTTGTAATCTGCACCGGGGTAAAGCTTTACATCACGCGGGCCGCAGGACGGCGAGCGATGCTTCAATATATAGCCGTCCACCTCCGGTAGATCGTCGAGCAGTTTTTTGCAGTAAGATTCCATTTCAGATGTAAAACGTTTGCCAGTAGACGGTTGATAAAGCTCTTTGCGCTCGTTTTCCTTGATAATGCGAATGGGCTCGCGAGGGATGCCCAGGCCGATCTCGACTTCCGGGCAATTTGTCACGAATTCTGCGTAAGACTCCAGCTTTTTCACCATTTCGAAGGGAATCAACGCGCCATCCCATCGGCAGGCGGCAAACTCAAGGCATTTACTGCAAAAGATGCGCGGTCTTGGGAAGATGTGCATTGACATGATTTCTCCCGTTTTTTTGTTGGTCTTAAAATCCCCAGTTTCAAGATTAGCCTGCAAGTGAAATTACGGCAAGGATAGTTTTTACGTTAACCTGTCGGTCGATTGCCTTTTTCATTAATGCTGTTTACCCCGCAACTGTATGTTAGCGGTTATGTCACCCTGGAACAAGTTCAGAGTGACAAAGCTGCCAATATCTAGTTGCCGGATTGATAATCCTAATCGTCAATGTTGCAAGTATTCATTTAATGATTTCAGGTTTCCATATGTGATGAAAACATTGAAATTCTGCGCTTTTATTGGACTGTTTCTGCAAAATAGCTTATGGTTAAACTAGTGCAGTAAGTCGAAAAAATAGGGCATATGTATACGAGCGAGACGAAAGTCTGCTGTTTGTTTGTTTTTGATTGCGGTGAAAGAAAATGCCGAGAATAAACACTCAAAGCAACTTATCGAGAATGCGCGGACTGCTGGACAGTTCCATCTGGTTTGTAAAGTTGCGCTGGGTAGCCATTGCAATGTTGGTTATCGGCGGATTGCTGGCGTCGCTATTGGGTTTTAACCTGTCATTGACAGCGATCCTCGGTTTGGCCTTGTTCCTTTTTGCTGCCAATCTGTATTTCTGGCAAAGTGGTCACAAGCTTTCAATGTCCGCCTCGGATCGATTGGATATCAGGCGTTTATCCAAGTATCAGATCATAATCGACTGGCTTGCACTTCTGGGGCTGATATATATAACGGGTGGTATCGTCAGCCCGTGTCTTTTTTTCTTTTTCTTTCATGTTGTAATTGCCGCCACTCAGCAACCCAATAGAACCGTATACCTTTTTGTTTTCCTGGCCATTGCTTGTATGACCTCTCTTTCACTGCTTGAAATGACCGGTCTTGTTCCCCATGTGAATCTTATTCCAGGTATCAAAAACGAGTTTTATGCGCAGCCTCTATTTGTATTTACCATGCTTGCCGCTTTCAGTTCTGCATTGATGATGACGGCCCTGTTTTCAGGTTGGGCTGCTTCTATTATGCGTCGTCGCAACAGGCAGCTTTCCATGGCAAGGCGCGAAACCGAAGAAAGTGTTGTACGCCTTGAACACATTTATGAAATGCTTCACCTGATAGGCTCCAATAACGATCCCGATCAGTTGTTGAATTCCGTAGTTACCGAGGCTACACGAATGTGGGATGCCCCGGTTGCTTTTGTGTGTGTAAAAGAAGCCGAGAAAGATAATTTTGTAATTGGCGCGGCAAATGGAGTGGAGATGGAGAAGGTGGCTTCGATTTCTCCTGTACCAAATACGACCTGGATAAAGGCGAAGCTCAAGGAAGGCGAAGCTGTTATCGTCGATGATCTTGCAAATCGAAAAGAGCAGGAGCCGCAGGACAAAAGTCGCTTCGATTGGTTATTGTCAAACGGGATGCAAAGTCTGATGGTCGTTCCCATGAAAGTCGGCAAAAATCTTTTTGGAGCTATTTGTATTGCTTCTCCCAAGCAAAAGAACTTCTCGGATTACGATGCCAAATATTTTCAGATTTTCTCGGATCTGCTTGCCTGTGAAGTAGAGCTGGTTCAAACGAATCAGAAATTACTTCGCAGTCAGCGCACATCCACGTTCTTTTATCGTCAGGCGGCGCATGAAATCAAGGCGCCTTTGAGTGCTATTCGAAGTATGCTGGATCTGGTAGATCAAGGCTATGTGGTAGATAACGAGAAAATCAAAGATTTGGTCAAAAAGTCAAATAACAGGGCCGCAAGCCTGATCAATATGGTAGGCGATCTTCTGGCTCTTGCGGCAAATGAGACCGAGAAAAGCGCCATTCCGCTGGATAAGATCGACATGGCGGAAACACTTCGAAAGACCTTGCAACTTTATGAAGCCGAAGCCAAGAAGCGGGACCATGATATCAAAATCAACATAGAAAAAGAACTTCTGCCAGTCAAAGCCACCGAGAGCGGTATCGAGAGAATTTTTAATAACCTTATATCCAATGCCATCAAGTACACACCCGAGGGCGGCAAAATCAATGTCAAACTTGCAAAACTGCCGGAACATCTTGTTATGTTGTCTGTGAAAGATTCCGGCATCGGTATTTCAAAGGAAGCTCAAAAAGACCTCTTCAAGCAATTTTACAGAGCCCCAAACGCCCGGCGTTCCGGGCAACCCGGAACAGGGCTCGGTTTAAGTATTACCAAGAGACTGGTAGAGGATTTTGGAGGTACTATCAGCGTTGACAGCGAAGAGGGGCAGGGGGCTCATTTCAAAGTTGTATTGCCGAGTGTCAGATCGCGTTCCACCCATTTCAAGTCCCATAGGATGGCGGCATCTTCTGAAAAAAGTGCTCATAAGTGAGAGCTACCCCACTTGATATGTTGTCTTATTGCGATTTCGGCTCTACTTGGTTTTTATTTTGTGTCTTACTCGCACGCCATGCCGGTACAGGAAAAATGAGGTCCGGACACGGCTGGATAACACGAACATCCGTTGCAGAAGTCGCTGTCCCAGACAAGCTTTGGCGTATCGATACATTCCGACTGGCCAGTGGTGCAAACTGCCGGATCGTCGGCTTCTTTAACTCCGCGACATTCCATAACGCAAAGGTTGCAGTATAAAGCGCCATCGGCACCGCAGGGCATGTCTTTATTCACTTCGCAGGTTTCGTCACAAGTTTTCGGGCAGTCGCCCCACAATTCCTCGAAGTCCGTTGTGCATAACCACTTGCCTTCAGTGCAGGTGCACATGCCCCCGCCCTCGGTTGCGTTGGTGGCCAGCGCTCCCTCGCGTGAACAAGTGTCGCCTTCTTCGGGGTCGCAACCGACCATCATGCCTTCCATGTCTTCAACTCCGGCGCACTCCAGCTCGCATTTGCTGCAATACAACAAACCATCGTCGCCGCAAAGTTGGTCTCCTAAGGGGATGGCGCAAGCGCCTCCGCATTCTTCCTGGCATATCTCGAACTCCGACAAACTGTCGTTATCCGAGCAGGAAAATAGAAGTGCAAATGTCAGCAAGACGCCCGCAAACAAACTAATACCGCGTTTCATCTGAGTTCCTTTTCTTTTAGCGCGCCCCACTAGATACTATTACTAATATGATAATAATTGGTTGCTGTCAAGGCGCGGTTGGTTGCAATATGTTGAGTAGTCCCCATTTTTACGAGAGTTATTGTCTGTGATCCAATTTTCGAGAAGGTTGCTCACCGCTCCGCTCATTTCAGGCAATACAGTCTTATACCTCCGCTCATCCCGAGTGCCGCCTTTAAGGGCGGTGTATCGAGGGAGAGATGCTTCGATACAATTTCGCTACGCGAAATCACTCACCATGAGCGGGGTTTCATTGACATTAATTTAAAGCGATAGATTGTTGAAACTGGGGATTATTCAGGTGTCAATATGAATTAACGTGTTTTAATAGTTGACTTCGATTCCATAAACGCGTATACATCACCTGTCCGAAGCGGCGATTGAGCTGTTTCATTTACGGGAAGGGTCCCGCGCTCTTTATTTTTGCTATTAAATATGCCTCTTTACCCCATGTCCGCTCACATCGGACAGGCGTATTCCGTCTAAGTTCATGACGGTGAGATATTGCGGCTGTTTACCGAATCCTAAGATTGCAACGGAGCCTTAACAAAAATTAGATAATTGCACATCCCGTGCGCATTGGCTGACTTGGTTTGTCAGTATTTCGCGTTTGCGAATTTTGTTGCATTGGTGGCGAGCAATCCGCGATTCCTGGAATTGTTCCGGGGTTGCAGGTTTGCAAGGAGACGTTTGCATGAGTTTTGAAGAATTAGGATTGAGACCGGAATTACTTGAGGCTTTGGAGGGTTTGAAATTTACGGAGCCGACGCCGATTCAGGCGCAGGCTATTCCGCAGTTGTTACCCTGTGACAAAGATTTTATGGGACTGGCCCAGACGGGAACGGGAAAAACGGGAGCGTTCGGTTTGCCGATGCTTCATACTCTCGATGTCAAACTGCGCAAGCCGCAGAGTCTGGTTGTCTGCCCCACACGCGAGTTGTGCCTTCAGATCACCGAAGACATTAAAAAATTCGCCCGCCATATGCGCGGTGTCAACATCACTGCCGTATACGGTGGTGCCAGTATCATGGATCAGATGAGAAGTATCCACGCCGGCTCTCAGATTATCATTGCCACGCCGGGACGCTTGTTGGACCTTATCAGACGCCGTGCCATTGACCTTACAGTGGTCAAGCGCGCCGTGCTTGACGAAGCCGATGAAATGCTGAACATGGGCTTCCAGGAAGATATCGACGCGATCTTGGAAAAGCTGCCCGAGCAGGTTCAGGTCTCGCTGTTTTCGGCTACCATGCCCAGAGGCGTGCGCGCCATTGCAGGTAAATACCTGACCGACCCGGTTGAGATCACCATAGGCACGCCCAACGATAGCGCGGAAAATATCGAACATTTATGTTGCGTGGTACATGAGAGGCATCGTTACGAAGCGCTCAAACGCATACTGGACTTCACTCCCGAAATCTTCGGGCTGGTTTTTTGTAGAACCCGTGTTGAGACGCAGCGTGTGGCTGAGTCGCTGTTGCAGGACGGCTATCAGGCCGAGGCAATACACGGCGATCTGTCGCAGTCGCAGCGTGACACCGTCATGCGCAAGTTTAGAGCTCGTGCGGTGCGCATTCTGGTTGCCACCGATGTGGCTGCCCGTGGTCTCGATGTCGATAACATCACGCATGTCATTCACTTTATGCTGCCTGATGATGCGCTTTCTTATACCCATCGTAGTGGTAGAACCGCCCGCGCCGGTAAATCCGGTAAATCCATAGCGATTATCAATCCCAGAGAGATTGTCAGAATCCGCGAAATGGAACAGCGTAGCCGAATCAAATTCAATCTCGAACTCGTGCCGGATGGCAAGGCTATTTGCAAAAAGCAGCTTTTCGCCTTTGTGGATACCCTCGCGCATACGCCGGTAAAACATGATGATATCGGCGAATACCTGCCGAAAATCTATGAGGAGCTTGAATCGCTTGATAAAGAAGAACTCATCGACCGCTTGATTTCGAGAGAGTTCAGCAGCATGTTGAAGGACTACAGCCGCTCGCGCGATATCAATGTGGATGTCAAGGAGCCGCGCTCGTCTTATCAGCGCAACTCCCGCAACGAAGGACGCGGAGCAAGACCGGATCCCAGAGGACGCAGTGGAGGCTCCAGGGGATCACGTGACGACTCCCGAGGATCACGTGACGACTCCCGAGGATCACGTGACGACTCCCGAGGATCTTACGACGACTCAAGACCCGAAGGAAGAAGCAGCAACAAGCGTTTCGGTAGCGACAGACTCGGACCTACCAAGCGCTTCTTCATAAGCATCGGTCGCATAGATAAAGTCAGCGAAGGCGCAATTGTTCGCTTGATCTGCGATAAATCCGGCATTCCTTCAAAGTTGATCGGCTCGATTGAAATGAAGCGCGAGTTCTCGTTCTTCGAGGTCGAGAAAAGCGTGGCAAGCAAGGTCAGCAGCAGTTGCAACCAGACCACTTTCGATGGCCGCGAGGTGCAGGTGGTAGATGCTTTCAATCCCAAAGACCAGAAGAATTCTTCGGGTCCGCAAGGCGACAAAAAATTCTCGGATTCCCGAGGAGGCAAAAAAACTTCAGGTTTCAGAGCCAACAAAAAAGCCTCAAGGCGCTGATAGCGAGTCGTATATTCAGATACATTCTGATTTGAATTGATTATAAAGCCACTGGCAGGGGACAAGCTCCCAGGCCAGTGGCTTTTTTGCGGTTGTGCTTCTTCGGGTGACGGGAAAGTAATTTATCCCGAAAATGTCATTCGGTATCTTTGTGCTTGAGATTCTTCTTTCAATGTCATATGTTTGAATAAATATCAGATACAAATTTGAGATTGAAAGCGGATTAAAGGCGGTATGAGATGCTTCCAGATTGGCTAAAACAGGTTGCTAAAGATCCGAAGTTTATAATCTCAGTCATAATTATTCCATTGTTGGTTTTTGTCTATTCCGAATTCGTCAGTGAGTCTGCTGGTGTGAGCGGGGGTAACCAGCAAAAAATTGGAATTGGGGACATTTCAAACAACACCGCTCCCGTAACGATAAATATCGAGAATGGCACCGCCACAAAGATTCCTAAAGAGTTGCTCGACAGGATTCAAGCGGATGCCGTGAATAATGCTGAGTTGGAGAAGCAACTGGCTGATGCAATCGATGAACTTGAGATTTTGAGGAAACAGGCTCAAGCCAATAACGCACCTAACCTGCTATTGATCGAAAAAGCCCAGCAGGAGTTGAATAAAGGTAACGAATCAGCCGCTAAGGAGATTTTCCAATCTTTGCTAAATAAGAAAGAAGCAGAAGGCAAGATTGCATACAAAGAAGCCGCCCAAGCCGCTCTCTACTTGGGAGCTTTGGCATATTTAAACAATCCCAAAGAAGCCTCGAAAGCTTATCGTAAAGCCACGGAATACGATCCTGAAAATTCCGATGCATGGTTAATGTTGGGGAATGCTCTACTAGCCCTTGGTGAACTTGATGAAGCTGAAAAAAGTTACAACAAGTGTTTGGAGATTGGGAAAAACACAAACGATAAAGAAACTATAGCGGCAGCAACAGGTAATCTGGGAAACATTTACCGAACTCGTGGAGAACTGGACAAGGCTGAGAAATATTACCGGAAGGCTTTGGAGATTAACAAGGAGTTGGGTCGTAAAGTGGGTATGGCTAATCAATACGGCAATTTGGGTATCATTTTCAAGACTCGTGGGGAATTGGACAAGGCGGAGAAGTATTACCGGAAGTCTTTGGAGATAGAAAAGGAATTAGGTCGCAAAGATGGTATGGCTAGTGACTACGGCAATCTGGGAAACATTTACCAAACTCGTGGTGAACTGGACAAGGCGGAGGAATATTACCGGAAGGCTTTGGATATCAACAAGGATT
>CAYTHG010000022.1:7474-19918 GCA_964437525.1 uncultured Myxococcales bacterium
GCCAATACGGCAATCTGGGAAACATTTACTATATCCGTGGGGAACTGGACAAGGCGGAGGAATATTACCGGAAGGCTTTGGAAATCAACAATGAACTAGGTAGCAAAGAGGGTATGGCCAGCCAATACGGGAATCTTGGAAACATTTACCGAACTCGTGGGGAACTGGACAAGGCGGAGGAATATTACCGGAAGGCTTTGGATATCAACAAGGATTTAGGTAGCAAAGAGGGTATGGCCGGCCAATACGGCAATCTGGGAAACATTTACTATATCCGTGGGGAACTGGACAAGGCTTGCGAGTACGCTCAAAGGGCGCGAGATCTTTTTGATGAAGTTGGAGCAAAACTTAAAGTTGAAAAAGCGGAGCGACTACTGGCGCAGTTTGGTTGCCAAAAGAAGAATTGAAGCTTACTTATTGGAGCAGGCTTGGAAGCCGTGCTCCAACCTTTGGGAGAATTGTCGTGTAAAACATTTACACGACCTACGGGAGATCTGCTCCGGCTGCGAAGAGTCAGCCTGCCGTCGCTTATTCCGCAAATGTCATTCGGTATCTTAAAGAAACAATCGATTTCTAGATTTCATCTTGCCAGTGCGGGCCGAATCCGGCAATATTTACAAAATATCGATGTCATTGAATAATTGCGTTCAACTGCCCGGGCAGGAAAGAGAAGTGGACATGAAAGCCTGTTTTAAGATGATGCTGATTTTCCTGTTGTTGCTCGGGGCAGCCGCCTGCAACGAAAGCGGCACGGATTCCACTGACGGCGATATGGATACTGTGGAGTCGGCTGAGGATTTCGAGGCCAGTGAGCAGGAGCAGGAAGCAGAAGCAGAGGAAGAAATCAACCCGCTGGTACCGCCCAGACCGCTTGATACTTTAGGCTATGAGCGCCCGCAGCGCGCCGCCGCCGGTGTCGCTCCTGATAATCAGGAAATATCGGATTTCACCGAAAAGCTCGGTGCGTTTTTTACCGAGACAGGTTACTTCGATTGGGTCTGGCGCGTCAGCCACGGTCTGCACGAAGATTACGATCCCGCCATGATGGATTACAAGCTCTGGTGGCAGGATGTGGGAATGCGCAAGGAAGGCGAGAAGGTCGTTTTCTATCATAATGGTCGTGCGGAAAACATCGCCGAGCGGACAATGAAGGTGCTGCCCAACCTGATCGGCGGCTACATGTTGACCGGCAACAAGCGCTTTGCCGATATTGCAACCCAATACATGAAGGGCATGGTCGCGCTATCGCTGGGATTCGAGTTCGAGCGTGAAGACCCGATTGTCAAATACATTCAGTCACGGGCGATCTTCAACCACAATCACAGCTATACAGTGGACGGTCGTCAGATGGAAGTCGATTATTCGGGATCATGCGTGCCTTCTGCCAAGTGGAATGTCCACATCTTCGAAATCCCCGACAATCCTACCTATGGAAGTATCTGGGTTTCCAATATGCGTTCCAAGGACGACGTTCCTTATGTATATCAGTCCATGACAATGGCGACACGAGCCTACTATGAAACGGAAGATCCCGCATTGCGCGAGGCGGCCCTGCTGTACATCGAGTATCTGCGCGGCTTTGCCCAGAGTATAGTCGATAGCGATTGGTATATTTTGACCAAATACGAAGACGGTGTAGCAACTCACCAATACAATATAGATGAAGAGACCAAACCTGAAGCCGACTGCGGCAGTTTTGTACATTGGAGCAAGTTCTTTGGAGAGGATGCCGAATGCAATGCCCAGCTCGGTGCCGCTCTGACAGCCTATGGTGAAGAGCGCGGCAAAGGAGACTGTGACCGTGGATTAGCAGGCTTGAAATTTGAAAATATAGCGTTCGCCAATCATTTCTTCAACTATGAAATTTATGTTCACTTCCATATCGGAGCGCTGGCCGCAGCCAACCTTTGGCAGAAAAACGATATAGCCGAATCCCTGATGAGCGGACTTGCCGAACGCTTCGATACGCTTATGTACGATGAAGAAATCAAACACCGGGACGATAAAGACTTCAATGGCGCTTTAGCCGGTTGGTTGCTTGTGGCCGCAACGCATGGCTATCCCCTGACCGGCGATGAAGCGCATCACATCATGGAGTGGTACGGGCGTTCCTCGGACTGGTACCGCCAATGGCCGCACTGGGATCCTTGGAGCAGTATGCAGGATGGCGAAACGATCACCGACTACAAAGCACCTCGCACCGAAACCCTCACTGGAGAAGACGGCTCGGAGAGCAAGGTCGGTTATATTCGCTTAATGGAAATGCCTTATATCTTTGAATATTGCGCTTCCCCGTTGAGGGATCGCGAAGGCGTGCAGGTTGTCGATTGCGATATGATTTCCAAGCTGCAAATCAGCGAAATGGAAACAAACGCCGAATAGCCCTCTGTCCAACCAGAGAGATCTACATGGCTGGGTTTGTATCTGTAAATGCCTTGTCGTCTCTCTCGTGATGTTAAGAATAACAAGTATTAACAATGCCTTATAGGAAGTAGCAGTTGTTCTTTTCGCTTATCCAAGGCAGAAAAACTTGATCCAAATGAAACAATAGTATAGATTGGCGCGGCGCAGGTACGAAGGTACGAAGCTGAAAAACCGCAGATATTTTAGTTTCCAAGTTTGATTTGGATTCAAAAGCATTGCGTATATTTTTATTATGGAATCCCCCTGATTTGTATTTATGAGAGATTCCCATATTGGGTAGTAATAGGTTATGAGAAGCAACTATAAACGATTCGTCCACTACTATATATCCCTGTCCGAGAAAAGACCCGTTCTTCTTCTTTTGATTTATATTGCCCTGGCTATGGCCGGAATAGCGGTTGCTGCATCCCAGATCAGCATTGAGACGGATCTTGCCGCCTTGTTGCCGGAAAACGCGGATTCCGTGCGCGCGCTTGAGATGAGCGAAGATCGGGTCGGCTCCATCGATTATTTCACAATAGCTATCGAATCCAAGACTGGAAATATCGAGGCTATCGTAGCGCTTCAGGATCAATTGAAGGACCGTATCCAGAAAGAATGGAAAGATGCTTCCTGGGTTCAAGTTGATAGAGATACTAAATTTTTCCGTAAACACGCCCTTTACTATCTCGCCCAGAAAGATCTGCTGGATCTGAAATACATGCTCGAAGACGAGTTGATTTATGCCTCCGCAAAAAAGATGCCGGGCATGATAAACCTGCTTGATGACGAAGACGACGAGGACGAGAAAACTCTCGACAACTGGTACAGCGAAGATATCCCGCGACGAATGGGCTTGCCGTCTCAAGTTTGCCGTTCTTTCAGCGATTTTTTCAACTCGGCCAGCGAGGAAGAGGGTGAGGCTGTTGCAGCACCCGCCAAGACATCCGGTAAATACTTCGACCGCCTGATTTCTGCCGAGGGTGATGTGGGCGTTGTGCTGGTAAAGTTGTCGCAGCCTTCCAGTGACATCAGTTATGCAAAAATGGCCATCAAGCGCAGTAACGATCTTGTGGCTTCAATAAATCCTGCATCTATCGATCCTGGTTTAAAAGTAGAGGTCGTGGGGGCGTACAGGAAGTTCATGGAGGTTGAGGCTATCTCCAGAGACGGCCAGACTGCAACCATCATCAGCGTGATACTGGTTTTGTTCCTGCTCTATATCTTCTTCCGTTCGTTCCGGACCATTGTGGTGGTCTTTTTGCCTTTGATTGTCGCGGCCTCACTGACAATGGCAGTCGTCGGCCTGACTTATGGTCGCCTGACGGTGCTGACGGTGTTTATTCTGGCTTTACTGGTAGGAATGGGCATTGATTACGGTATTCATTTATTCGGACGCATAAAGCATGAATTGCGCTCCGGTCGGAGTTTGCCGGAATCTATGGTCTGCAGCCTTTATGAAACCGGACAGGCTTTGCTTGCCGCCGCTGCGACGACCGTTGCCTCCATGTTGGTTCTGCTGTTCGGGCATTTTGAAGGTTTTAGAGAATTCGGTGTGGTGGCTTCTTTCGGTCTTGTGGCCTGTGCCGCCTCATCCATACTGATTATTCCGCCGCTGGTGTTCTTTATTCAAAGAATCAAACGCATAGAACCCAAGAACATCGTAGAGCCCGAAGATCTGCAGCCTGATGACAAGCTTTTCGGACTGGACCAGCGCAAACTGGCGATTGCAAGTTTTGTATTCACAATAGCTGTCGTTTTGGCACTTTCGGTTTATGCGCCCGATACGCAATTCGAGTATGACATACGCAATATCATGTCTCCGGCAACCGAAACGTCCATAGACTTTATGAAAGCGATAGGCAAGGATTCCGGTACTGCACCGGCTATCATTCTCGGTGACAATCGCGAACAGATGAAAGAAGTTCATGACTACCTGCTAAACAAGATGGTGGTCGAAAAGGATGACGCGCTGAAGAGCTTTGTTACCTATAGCACCTTCGTTCCTCCCATGGAAGATCAGCTCAAGAGGCAGAAGGTAATAGAGGAAATTGGCGAAATCTCGAATAAAAAAGCGCTTCAGGATCTTGAGGGCGATAAGGGTGAAATGGTCAAGGAGCTTTGCAAAATGACGGATGCCAAGCCCTTCGATCATACGAAAATCCCGGATTGGGCTAGGCGCATCATAACCGAAGCCAATGGCGAAATAGGGCAAATAGGCCATATTTACGCAAAATTCGACGAGTGGAATGTCTATTCCGGGCAGGATTTTCAGGATAGATACGGCCATTTGAGCTTTGATGACAAGTGGCTGCCGATAGCTTGCAGCCGCTTTATCCTCTCCGATGTGGTGCGCATGGTGAAAGCGGACGGTCTGCGGTTACTCATCATCGTTTCGCTGGTATTGATAGCCATTCTTTACTCCTTTACCAGAAAGATTCGAGCGACCTTCATCCTGTTTGGAGTGCTGGCCATAGGAGGCTTGTGGACGGCGGGAATTATGGGTTTGCTTGATGTTCGTATAAGCCTGTACAACATTATTGTCCTTCCGGTCATTCTGGGAGTTGGTATTGACGGTGCAATTCACATGTACCACAAATACAGGTCAAACGGCGAGCCTCCCATCTCACATGTGCTCCGCACCACAGGCTTGACTGTCAGTGCCAGCAGCATTACTACCATGGCCGGGTTTATGGGCTTGCTTTTTGTTGAGCATAAAGGACTTCAGACAATAGGGCAGTTGGGAACCATAGGAATCGCTACCAGTTGGTTGGCTGTTATGCTGCTTTTGCCTATCCTGTTGCCGCATACCGTATCCAGAAAAGATAAAAGTACGGCTTGACTAGAAGGCAGTCAAGGATTAGGCTGCTGGATTAAAGTATCAATAGACGAAGAAGTGCAATGTTTACTAAAGTAGCTAGCTTTTACAAGACCCTGAATCCCCCCGATTACGTTACCGGAATTTTCAGTGGCATTATGGCACTGTTGATTATACTTCGCATTGGAGTCTTAGGCTCCAAGCTTGCCTTGACTTATGCCGGTTGCTATTTCTTTGTGTTGTTGTTTGTGCTGGTGGTCGTTCCTCTGCTGGATCGCACTAAGCATGTTCTGGTTCAGAATCCCATTGTTCAGTTTGTTAGACATCTGTATCCTGCCATATTGCTGGGGATATTTTTCAACTGGACTCAGCCGGTATCGCACATGTTTTTCAGCGAGCCGTTGGACCCTTATGTATTGAATCTCGATCTGGCTATCTTTGGAAGCAACCTCGGTAAGGATCTCGTTCACATGCTGGGTGACAACTACTGGTTGTCCGAATACATGTCTTTTTCTTATCTTTCATACTATTTTACCCCTTGGCTGGTTCTTTATTTTTACTTTAAGGGTAAGAAAAAAGAATTCGAATACACGGCCTTTATCGCTACTCTGATAATGTTTTCGTGCTTCTTTTTCCAGTCGGTATTTCCTGTAGAAGGTCCGATTTACCACGATATGTCCATCGGCGGACACCTTGAGGCCGGACCGATTTCCGCTGCCGCTGCAAACTTCCTGGCCGATGCCGATGTTCCCGGTTCTGCAATGCCTTCCGGTCATGTGGCAGGAACCTTGGCTATACTCTTTTTGACCTGGATTTTCTTCCGTAAGGCCTTTTGGTTTACGGCTCCGCTTTGGATAAGCCTTTGCATTGCAACCGTTTACGGCCATTTCCATTATGTAGTAGACTGTCTGGCTGGTGCCGGTGTTGCAATCCTGTTTGCATTCTGGCTGGGACCGATGCTCTATTCTCGCTTCTTCCCCAGCCGTGTCCCCGATGTCATTCTGGCAAGGAAACGCAAGTCTCAGGAAGAAGACGAAGCTGTTCTGACTCCCGGAATCGCTGCTAAATAATCAATATTCGATAAGTTATTCTGAGGCTTTTGTTTGCAGATCCTGCTTTTTCTGCGCCATACCTTTGCGCATGGCTTTTATCACGTCGGGGATGGAATTTTTTGTCAGAAGATTGAGTATGAACTTGGGCAGGGCAATGCCCGGGTCCGAAGTTTCGCGGTATACTACCAGCGTTCTGGTGCCTTTTGAAAGCGGGAAAAACCTGTAGGTTCCTTCCGTGTTCTTGATATCGCCGTGAACATATTCCCACTCCATGAAATAATCACCGTAGTGCAGGACATTCAAGCGGTAGCGAAGTCTAGTCAAAGCTACTTTGATGGTGAGGTCTACAACGGCCAGATTACCCTCCCATTTGGCAGTTGCGTCTTCAAGATGAGGCATGATGCCGACACGGGAAGGATAATCCCGCATGAAGGCCATCAGCTCCTTTGGAGATGCATCTACAGTTCCGAAGGCCTCGAAAAGCTGCCCGGCTTCGGTGAATTTGCCGACTTTATGGACGACCACTTTGCCTTTTTTTATGGCAGTCAGATCTTTTGTGTCAAGCTTGGGAGGTTTTCCGAGCTTTTCTTTCATCAGGCGCAGAATATCGCAGTCCGGCGTAGGTTCCAATTTCGGTGAAGCATTGACGAATTTAGGTGGCTTTGGCGTTTTTGCTGCGTGGAGAATAGAGGGGGAAAGGATCATGCAAAATGCAAAAACAAATAGAAGCACCGATTTTGAATACTGGTTTATAGCTGGCATCGACATCATGCTTATCGAAGTCTTTCATTCTCTGTTCCGAACGTTTCAGTCGGAGAATCTTTGGATTGTCATTCGTACCTGCAACTGCCACACTAACGCAATTATTCAGGGAAATCAAATTGTCTTGTGGCCGTGGTTTGTGTAAACAATTGCTGCCAAAACAAGAAAAGACAATTTTTGTGATGTTGAAATAATCGAAAAGACCCGGCCAATAAATTAAAGTAAGCTTGACAGATGGACAAAGTCTCCCTAGATTTAAGCAAGAGGAATTGAGTTAAAGAATATTTTTAGAGGTACATGTGTTCAAGTTTTATAGAAAGCACAATTTTGTAGCGTATATACTGCTTATCGTCTTTGGATTTGCATCATTGGCGACCTGTACCCACGAGCCGTGCGAAGAAGATTCCGCTCTGGCGGCTGACCATGATTCTGAAAAAAGCGGAATGACACTCGTCGTTGCCGCTTTGGGTGATTTCGACGATCACGGCGATCATGGCGACGGCCATCTTTGTCCCTGTCTTTGCCATAGCCCGGCTTCTGTTTCTTCGGAATTCACAAGCTCCTTTTCTTTCAATCCGGAAAACATTTCCGATAATCATCAGAACCTGATTGCCAAAGGTTTTCTAAACCGCATCGAACGTCCCCCTCGAAATTCCTGATCGTATCAATCACTAAAGATTCGAATATCTAAACAACTTCCGGGATTCGTGTATATGCACGCCTGTCCCCGATGATACGAGAAGGAATGCACATGGAACTGCGATTGTCTTCATTATTTGTCGCCACACTTGTGTGGTTGGGCAGCGCTTTTGCCGCAAATGCCCAGCAGGCCGACGCTCTGCGCTGGTCGGATATTGAAGCGGCCATAAACAAGCATCCGGCCATGCGGCTTGCCCAGGATGAGGTTGCTGTAGCTAAAGCTCAAATTGGAGTAAGCCGCCAATACCCCAATCCTGAAATCAGCGCAAGTCTCGGTCAGGGTCGAGCGTTTGACGGCTCGGAAACAGCTTTGATCTGGGGGATAGAGCTTGAAATCCCCATCGATGCGCCGGGATCCTATTTGAATGAGAAAGAGGCAGCCAAAGCCGGATATAAGGCGGCTGAATACGAAACGGCGGCCCGTCGTCTCGAAATTTATCGTCAATTGAAGGGACTCTTTTACCGGATTGCCATCGGTCAGGAACAGCAGAAAGTGCAAAACGAAAGTCTTTTGCAATTGAAGCGACTGGTCGAGGTTGCTGGTCTGCGTGTCGATCAGGGCGAGGCGCGTCCTATGGAAGTGGCGCGTTTGGAAATAGAGTTGGAAAAGCTTCAATCCGATGTCGCTGCTGAAAAAGAAAACCTGAATGCGATCAGATCCAATTTGAATTTATGGCTTGGCGACAAGCTGCCAATGGATTTTAAGGTGGAAGTCACATGGCGCGATCTGCCTGAGATACCGCAGTTGAAAAGTATCATCCATCAAGTTCTTAAGCTGCATCCGTCTCTTTTGGCTGCCGGGCAGAGAGTCACTGCATCCAAAGCGTTAACCAGAGCCGAGCGAAATCGGCTGTTGCCGGATATCAAACTGGGCGGATTTTACGACAGGGAGATGGATGCTCATAACTACGGGGGCATGTTGAGTATTGAATTGCCTTTGTGGAACTGGAACAGGGGCAGTATCTCAAAGGCCCGGGCCGAAGAATCCGCAGCGCGCAATGAACAGGAGTTGGCGCAAAAGGAATTGATCGCTTCCGTTCAAGGTGCTCATGCCGCAGCGAATCTTGCCATAAAACGCGCTCGACGCTATGCCGAAAGAATTTTGCCTATGGCTCGAAAAATCGGAGAAGAGCTTGAGGCCATGTACCGTGTCGGGGAAATGGATATCATCGATGTTCTGGATTCCCGCCGCAGTCTTATCGAAACAGAAACGGATATGCTGGCCGCTTTTAAAGACGGCTGGCTCGCTTATTTGGATTTAGTTGCGCTCATGGGAGGCGATAATGAATAAAAAATATAATACCGGAGTCAAGCTCGCTTTTGTTTTTGCAGGAATCTTTATGCTGACGTTGCTTGCCGCCTGTAGCCATCAGGCTGTCGGGGAGGAAGCGCATGAAGACGAAGATCACGCAGGTCATGCACATGAAGCACATGAGGCGGAAGACAAGCACAACGATGCTCATAATGAAAACGATGGTCATCAGGGTGAAGTTCACGATGAGCATGAAAACGAAGACGCTCATCTTGAAGCCAAGGACCATGAAGAAGAGGCTCACGCCGCGCATGGTCACGAAGGCCATAATCACGGAGAAGAAGGCGAAGATTTGGAAAAGACCGTCGAGGAGCTTTTTGCCGCTTCCTGTGAGCATGAAATGAATACATATGCCTGCGATGAATGCCGCTATGAAGTCGGCGTGGTCAAGGTTCCCAAGGATCTTATCGAGCAGGAACTGGTCAAAGTTCGCAAGGTAGCGCGGCGTAATTTCGATTCTGCTGTTGTCTTGACAGGCGAAGTGCAATTCGATGAACGCAAGATCGTACACCTGTCTCCTCGTGTATCGGGTGTTGTAAACAGCGTGGCTGTAGACTTGGGAGACAGTGTTAAAACCGGCAATGTTTTAGTCGAGTTGGAAAGCGTAGAATTGGCCGAGGCTCAGGCCTATTACCTTGAAGCTCTTGCAGAGAAAAGACTTGCGCAGAAATCTCTGAGTCGTCAGCAGTCTCTCCGTGAAAAAAACATCACCAGCGAACGTGAATTCTTAGAGGCGCAGCAGGTCTTTGAATCTGCCGGTATCAGAACCAACTCGGCCCGTCAGAAACTTTTAAGGCTCGGTTTGACGGCGGCGGAGATTTCGACATTGAGGGGCAAGGGTCAGTCGTCTGCAACCGGAAGACTTGCAATACGCGCCCCGTTTGCCGGAGATGTTCTTGAGCTTCACGCCGTTCGAGGAGAACGCATAGAACCGGGCGAGAACATGCTGCTAGTCGGCGATACTCGCACGCTATGGGTTTGGGTGGATCTTTATGAGGCTCAGCTTGCCCCTGTGAACAAAGCGCTGACTTCCGATGGCCTGCCGGTCAGTTTGAGTGTTCCGGCATATCCAGATGAATCGTTTGAAGGCCGAATGGGTTTTGTCGGCAAGGTTATGGATGAAAAGACGCGCACCGTTAAAGCTCGTGTGACACTTGACAATCCTGAGGGCAAATTGAAGCCGGGCATGTTTGCCAGAGTTCGCTTAGAGCTTGATGCAGCGGGCGGAAAACTTGCCGTTCCCGAGACTGCCGTTCTTGCGGATGATGGGCAAAAATTTGTATTCGTGCATCATAAGGACGATTATTTTGTTCGCCGTCCCGTAAAAACCGGACGCAAGACAGGCGGATTCGTGGAAGTTCTAAACGGCCTTGAGTCGAATCAGGTCGTGGCCGTTGCCGGAGCTTTTCTTCTTAAATCCGATGTTCTTCGCTCAAAAATGGGCGCAGGCTGCGCACATTAAGGGGGGAAAACATGATTGAATTTATTCTTCATCGTCGTTTGATGGTGCTGATCGGCGCGGCATTGACCATCGTCATTGGTTTTATATCCTGGGCAAGTCTTCCAATCGATGCTTTCCCGGATGCGTCCAATCAGCAGGTTATGATTCTCACAGAAGCCGAAGGCCTTGGCCCGCTTGATGTGGAGCAGCAGATAACTTTCCCGATCGAGACGGTTATGGGAGGTCTGCCGCATGTCAAGCTGGTGCGTTCTATGTCGAAGAGCGCGCTTTCTCAAGTGGTCGTGATCTTCGAGGATCATGTGGATACATATTTTGCCAGACAGCTTGTATTCGAGCGCCTGCAAATGGCCAAGGAGCAGCTTCCACCCGGCATAGAGCCCGAAATGGGGCCGATCAGTACAGGCTTGGGTGAAGTGTTTCAATACACCTTGCAAAGCGAAAGCCACAACCTGACCGAATTGCGCACCATGCAGGACTGGTTGGTTGCGCCGAGATTGCGTACCATCCCCGGTGTCAACGAAGTCAACAGCTTCGGTGGTCGGGTACGGCAAATAGAGGTGCGTGTCGATCCCGATCTGCTTTTGAAATACAAGATGACGCTTGACGAAGTGGTAGAGGCGCTTCAGGCCAACAACGCCAATGCAGGCGGATCTTTTGTCGTTCGTGACTGGGAGCAGGAGAACATTCGTAACGTGGGCTTGTTCGGTTCACCGGAAGATATTCGCAATGTGGTTTTGCGCGCAGAAGACGGCACTCCGGTTACGATACGCGAAATCGGCGAGGTTGTCGAAAGCCACATGACCAGACTAGGCGGCGTGTCTCAGGATGGGCAAGGGGAGGTTGTAGCCGGTATGGTTATCATGCTGAAAGGCGAAAACTCCAAGGAGGTGGTCGAGCGTGTCAAGGCAGCATTGCCGTCCATAAAACGAGCCTTGCCCGAAGGCGTGAGTATCAAGGAATTCTACGACAGAACGGAACTGGTGGCGGCTGTAATAGATACCGTCGGCAGCGCTCTTTTACAGGGCGGGCTTTTTGTTGTTCTTGTTCTTTTCCTGCTGATAGGCAATCTGCGTTCGGCATTGACGGCGGCACTCAGTCTGCCGATGACGGCTCTTCTGGCCTTTATATTTATGGACTTCGCCCAGCTCACGGCAAATCTGATGACGCTCGGCGGTCTTGCCATTGCCATCGGCATGGTCGTTGACGGGTCGATTGTCGTTACAGAGAATGTCACTCGCCATCTTCGTGAAAAGCCGGGCGGCCAGCGTTTACAGACCATCATCGATGCCGTCGGAGAAGTTGCGCGGCCAATCGTTTTTTCCATTCTCATTATCGTTCTGGTTTTCGTGCCGCTTTTCACTCTGGAGGGCATGGAAGGCAAGATGTTCAAGCCCTTGGCGACAACCATGATTTTCGCCATGCTGGGCTCGCTTATCGTTGCAATGACTGTAGTTCCCGTCATGCTTTCATACCTGATGAAATCGGGGGCGGCTGTCAGCGAAAGCCGCTTTATAAGCGCAATGCGGGATCGTTACACAAGTCTGTTGAATGCAGCGCTCGATCACCGAAAGACTACGCTTGCCATAGCAGTGTCATTGTTTGTCGTAGCCTTGTCTGCCATTCCGTTTTTGGGAGTTGAATTTTTGCCCGAACTGGATGAAGGCGCCATCGCCATCAATGTCGTTCGATTGCCGAACGCATCATTGACAGGCTCCATAAGGACTTCCGACTTTATGGAAAAGGAATTGCTGACATTCTCTGAGGTCAAAACGGTTGTCTCGAAGACGGGACGAGCGGAGATTTCCGAAGACCCGATGGGGCCGGAACAAACCGACCTGCTTATCATGCTGTACCCTGAATCCGAATGGACGACAGGAAGGGACAAAGAAAAACTGGTCGCGGATATCCAAACCAGACTGGAGCGCATCCCCGGTAT
>CAYTHG010000023.1:0-19528 GCA_964437525.1 uncultured Myxococcales bacterium
CGCCATCGACAACTTCGTCGCCATCGACAACTTCGTCGCCATCGACAACTTCGTCACCATCGACAACTTCGTCGCCATCGACAACTTCGTCGCCGTCCTCATTACCGAAATCGCAGGTAAGAGGATGTGCGCCGGAAGGATCTTCGCCAACCTGACCGCAATCGTAAAAACTGTTCTCGCTATCCCAACCGCAGGTATGCAAGGAAGGATCTTCATTACCAGGGCAATCGGCGATCTGAAGTTGGCCGCCATCGCACCAGTAAGCTTGATCTTCAAAGCAGCAACCTTCGAAAGGCATATCGGCGCACGGATCTTCGGTATCACCGTCGGGTACAACATCACCATCGACCGCTCCACCGCCACAATCTATAGGATGATTACCGGAAGGATCGGCACCGGTAGCAGCCTCTAAACACCAATATGCTGAGTCATCAGTACTCCAACCACAGACAGAACCGTCGTCATCGCAACTCGTTATCAAAATCTCTCCACCGTCACACCATGTGACCACGTTTCCGTCACAGCAACCTTGATAACCGATAGCGTCGCAGGAAATATCGCTGTCGCCATCAACAGGTTCATCGCCGTCAGGGTAATCGCCATCCGGCTCGGTCGGAACCGGCAGATCGGGAACCTGCATGGTGACGCAGTGAATAGCACCACCCAAAGGAGCTATTTCTTCAGCGTCGATGCCGATAATCGTATGATTGGGCATCAGTGTCTCATAAAGAGCAATAGCCTGATTATCATAGGTAGGTTCTCCGTAGGTCGGCATGAGAACGATATCATTGATTATCAATGAGTTGGTATATCCATTGAACCACTTGCCATAGGAGTCTGACTTGCGACTCGAATACATGATGCGGTGGATATCCCAATGTTCACCGGCAAGGTTGGTGGAATTGGCCAAAATGTTGTAGTTGGCCTCCATGGCGTTGTCCCAGTCGGTGCCATTCTCGCTGGCCGGAAAATCGGCCAGAATGATCGTGTCGGCATCCAGCAGTTTGGCATAAACGTCCACGTGTCCGGTTCCGTCAGCCCAATCATCGAGGTGAGAGTCTAGAGAGTTCAACCAGATTATCTTCTGGCAGTCCATGTAGGAGGCGTAAAGATCCTCGATCTGCGCCAGATTGTAGGAGTTGTTGTAATAGGTAACGATATCCTTAGACATAATGCAGGTTCCCGCACCGTCCGTCATGAAGTTTCCACCCTCGGTATCGATCGGGAAATCGTACCAGTTGGTGCCCCAGAATTTGGCGAGATTCAAAGGTACGGCATCGTCGTAAGGGCGCTTGGGGTAGTAATGGGTGTCATTGATAGCCAGGTAACCGTCGTCGTTTACACCCCAGGGGCCGAAGTCACGAGCCCAAAAAGCGTTGAGCGGCATGGTGGCAAATTCTATCATCGAAGTGGGAATACCCTCTTCGGAGGCTATCTGCAATACACGGTTTTTGTGAGTGCTATTTTGCACCAGCACAGTGACAGGAGCACCAACAGCAGCAATACCGCTTCCGGTTCCGCCACGAAGAATACCGCGCATCAGATTGGAGAAACCAGTGCCAGAGCTTTCCCACTCACCGTTGCCCCAGGAAAAAACAAAAGTGCCCATTGGGTCGAATTCACCCGGCACGTGATCTAGATTGGCAGGCGGAGTCGGCATGACTCCTTTGAAATTTCTCTCAAGCCTGAGCTTGCGGTCTTCTGATGACATGTAAGCGGGCAAAGGCTTATTGGGTCTGAACTCAGCCTTCTTTAAATCACCCTTGTTTTCCGCCGAAACAACGCCAGCCACGATAAGCAGTGCAGCTATCAACAAGAGAGCAAACATACGTCTCATAATGCCTCCTTAAATTATTTCTCTTCTCAACATATTAACAAATCAAATAACAAATTTAGACTTTCCTATCAGCTAACCGAATACCCTAACAGAATAAGTATCGGTGTCCAGCGAAATATATATATAAAGATTGCTATAATTTAAAAAACCAAAGAGACCTAGACGGGAGTGAATCTCCAATGCTTAAATCACTATTTATTATTTATTTTATTGCAAGCACTCTCAATAACGCGCAATAAATCAGTAAATGAAGGCACATATTTATTGAAAACGAACAATAGCTTCCAATAAATTATTCGCAATCTCCAAACAACTTGTTTTTTGAACAAAATCGAATAACGAATGGATATTTAAGGGCTTAAAATTCGCACGGACATCAAGCTTCACTTCCACTGAACGATAAATTTCAAATAACAGCACTATCTAGTTGAGTTTCAAAGCATATAAAGGCATAATTACGCCCAATGCATGGTTATAGAAACACTAAAGAGGCTAATACCTCTTGGACTATGCGGAATTATCCGCATTCGATTTACTTCTTCCCTTGATTTGTCACTTGAATGCATGAGTTTACAAAGATACAGCAAGAAGCAGGACACTTTTTTCTGCCTTGCCAATTTGCAGGAAAAACACTGTCGACATAACAATGCCTAAAGATATCAAACAAACCGCATCAACATCCAACAAGGAAAATCCCGAACAGGTCAACAGAACCGACCGGCTTGCCCCTCCTGTATCGGAGATGGCTACAGATAAAGATCCCACCAAAAATGATTATGGCACCCTGAAGGAATCGAGTAGTTTTTTCCATGTCGCTATTTTTGTCATCATGGCCTGCGCAATATTGTTGTCTTTAGCTAACACCGGCCAGTATTTCATGCACCAGCACGATGGCTGGGCGGGTGCGCGTCGCAGCCTGGCTGCAAAGAACTACCTTAGGTACGGTTACTTCGGCTCCAAACTCTGCCCACTGGACAACAAGGGATTACATCTGAAAAAAGACGGCAGCGCTAAAAAGAACGAGATGTTCTGGCGCCATCCGCCATTCACCTCCATACTCCTTTCAGGAGTCTTTGCAATATTCGGCGAAAGCGAGGCCGCAGCTCGCTTGATGACCTCTGCCCTCAGCTTATTGACTTTCATTTTCTTCTGGCTCAGCCTGCGCCGCCACTGGGGAGACACACCGACATTCTACGCGCTGTGCATGTTGACATTCATGCCCTTCTACGCCAGCTATACAAATTTCGTCAACTACGAATTGCCCGTGCTTTTGTGTATGGCGATCATGATCTATTGCTATGACAAATTTCTGAACACCGGCAAAAAGCGCTTTGCCGTCTGTCTGTTTATCGCCATGTTTATCGGGGCATACTCCGATTACCCTATGTTCGTCTGGATGTTCTTCTTCTGGCTGGCAATCGCCATTAGATCGGTATTCGTGGACCGCAGCCAATGGCGCTTTTTGCTGTTGTACGTCCTGATAACCTTTGTTGTTCTGGCTATCATTCTTCTTCAATTGTACATATGGCAGGATTCCGGTTATGTAGATCTCTACATGAACAGATACAAGATGCCTAAAAAATTCGGCGAATCCATTCTTGATGTGTTTAAAAAGTGGCACTATTACTATGGTTTCTTAGGTCCGGTTATCTACTCTTTCGCAATCTTCTACTTCATCGACCTGCTACCCAGAATAATCCGCAGAAAGCTCACGCGCCCGGATGGTTATCTGCTGGCAGTGGCGGCTTCCGGCTTGACATACGCACTGGCAGTCAAGCAGGGAACCTTCATCCATTCCTACTACATCATCTTCTGCGCCGTAGGAATCGCCCTGCTGTCGGGTTACGGACTGTATCGTTTTCTGGTGCTTTTACGCATACTCTTCAGAGAACCAAACAGTCGTATGGTTCACCTGTTGGGTATTGCAATCTGCATCTTTGCCATATTGTGGGCTCTGCCTGTCATCCATCTAAAGCGAACCAATCCACCCTTCCAGTTTCAACAGAATATTACAGTTAAAAAAACCAAGCTCAAATATCACTACGAACTGGATTTAAAGCTCGTCTCCATGATCGGACGCAAAACCAGCAAGCCCGACGATCAGGTTATATTCGCCAGAGGCTTCAAGGCAAATCGCCAGGAGTTTCCATATTATTTCGACCGCAAATGGAAATCAGCAAAACTGCGCCGGGATTTTGAGAGAATGCGCAAAAATAAAATCTACAAGCGTTATTTTGTCGATGCAGGCAAAATTCCCTCAAGTGAACAGCTATACTTGATGGAGAACTACAACTTCATAAACCTGAATCGCTATTTCATTTTCGACACAAGCAGACAGGATTTTAAAGCCATAAAAACCATGCGTAAAGAAGTCCTTGAAAGAAGCGACTTTGCACGCTATTTCACATCAATGGTACACGGCAAGATACAAATATCCGAAGACCCTTTAGTTTCGCTCGACTACGCCAACAAGCTCGGCAAAACAGACTCGGTCAGGCATTACCGCAAACTGCTTGCAAAAGCGGGTGTCAAACCCTCCAATCTGGAAAGCGAAGCAGCTCTCTTCAACGAAAACAAGCTCAAAGGCCGAAGTCCCAAATTATCCGGCATATACACATGGATAGATAAAAACTCCCGCCGCTTCAGCTTCGGCCCGATCAAACTGATAGGACATCGTATATATCGCCGCCCCGACGGACGCTCCGAACTGCTTCTGGCTTTCATTCCTGAGAAAAGGCTGCACCAGAATTTCGTGATGGTCTACGAAGGTATGCCGATAATTAACGGAACCAACGTCCTGAGAGCCGGCAAACAAAATGCGGTCCATCCCATAATACCGACCTCTGCCTGGAAACCGGGCTTGATTTACACCATCAGAACGGAAATAAACCTTGATCCGGGCGAATACGAAATCAATGTGTTCCTCAAATACCGGGATTCGATAGTCGCTTTCAATCCAAAAGAAGACAAAAATAAATTCAAAATACAGTGCCATTACCTGCCAGATGAAAAAGAAGACAAACATAAATCATCTCTGAAAGACATTGAAAGATGGGTCAACAGACAAAAAGGCAAAAGCCTGACGCCCAAAGAGCTGATCAAAGCCGCCAAAAAGAAACCATTCGGAAAATATTTCAACAGAGTGGATATGGGCGATAAGTTCTCGGTAGCGGCCTGCTTTGCGGAAAAAGAAGAAGTACAAAAAAAACGTAAAAACAAAAACAAAGACAAAGACAAACATAAGAACAAAATCAAGTATCACGCAAAGGTGCTTTTGATAGACCGCAACACTCAGCAGATGAAATGGTCTTTCGAATTCTCGAGCAAGACAAATACAAACAAGAAAAAGAAAGACAGGAAGCCCAAACCTTTCAAAAGAACAGTCAACGCTTTCTCTAAAACCAAAAACAACAAAACAAACGACCTGTTCTGGCTCAAGGTTCCAACAGATTTCAACCCTGCCATGAAAGACTTCAAAGTTCGTGCGTATACAAAAGCAAATGAAAGACTGCTTGACAAGACAAGCAGAAAAAATCGGTATACAATAGGAAGAGGTGATTTTGGGATCCATCACCCATTCGAGGTCGTTCAAAATTTGCTGTGGGATCCTATCTTCGACGTTGATTGAGAGAAGTATATATATGAGCAAAAGTTCAAGAATCGTTTTAATGCACCCAAGACTCGACCATCTGGTCCAGGCGGCCACTCCCGACTACATAGACGAGAACCGTGGCACAACTCCACCGATGGGGCTTTTGTACCTCCAAGCAGCGCTTGAAAACTCCAATCACGAGTCCTTGCTGCTGGATGCCAACGTGGAAAATCTGGACTATAAACAGGCTGCAAAAAAAGCACTCGAATTCCAGCCAGACTTGATAGGCCTGCAAGCCATGAGCTTTACATTGCCGGATGCCTACCTGCAAGCCAAAGCCATCAAGGAACTGGCTCCGGAAATGCCCATCATCATCGGCGGCCCTCATCCAACCATCTATCCGATAGAAACAGTCGAGTTGCCCGCAGTGGATTTCGCTTTCGCCGGAGAAGGCGAGTTCGGACTGATTAAGTTCATGGATGTACTCACACAACCCGAACAATGGCAAAACATCCCGGGACTGGCATACATGGAAAAAGGGGAAGCGCGTTTCAACCCAAGCAGCGGCTATATCGAGAAAATGGACGACATACCGCTGCCGGCCCGCAGCTCGACCCCCTGGCAGAAATACGGCTCGGTTCTGTCGGAGCGCGACAGCATGACGATAATGATCACCAGCCGTGGCTGTCCTTTCAACTGCATTTTCTGCAACCGCATGGGACGACGTTACCGCTACCACTCGGCGGAATACGTTTTGCGTGAGATAGACGAAATCAACAAGCTCGGCATCAAGGAAATCTTCATCCACGACGACACTTTTACTCTAAACAAGAGCCGCATCAAGGAAATCTGCGAAGGCCTGATAGAGCGCAACTACGATATAGTCTGGGAAGCCCGTACCCGCGTCGATTGCGTCGACCGGGAAATGCTTGCCTTAATGCGCAAGGCCGGTTGCACGAGAATGAGCTTCGGCGTCGAATCAGGCTCGCCCCATGTTCTTGAAAAGATGAACAAGGGCATAGAATTAAAACGCGTCGAGCAGGTTTTCCAATGGTGCCGCGAAGTAGGTATCACCACTCTGGCGGACTTTATGATAGGCAACTACGGCGAGAAGATGGAGGACATCAAAAAGAGCCAGAAGCTGGTTAAAAAGATCAATCCCGATTATGCCCAGTTCAGCATTTGCAGTCCATACCCGGAAACGCCTTTGTACAAGCTGGCGATTGAAAAAGGCATAGTCAAAAGCGATGTCTGGAAAGAGTTTGCAAAAGATCCAATGAGCACTTTCCGCAGCCCGGTCTGGACCGAATACTTTACAGCCGAAGAACTGGTCAAAATTGTGGCACAATGCTACCGGGCTTTTTACTGGCGACCGTCTTTCATCCTCAAGCAGCTTAAAAAGATCAATTCTTTCGAGCAATTTTATCTGATGGCCAGAAGCGCAATCGGGATGATAAGAAAATAAACGACAGACAAGAAAAACAAGAGAAGGAATTCGGAACATCGGAACAAGAGCGAAATGAACTCAAAGCAAGCCGAAACAAATCCAAACAATCGCAAACGCTTGATATTGGCGGCTTTGAGCTATCTTGTTTCCGGCCTGCTGATAGCCTGGATAATCTCGCGTTTCGACTTCTCACTTTTTAAACAAGTGCTGGATAAATCCGACCCGGCCCTTTTAGCCCTTGCCGCCTGCCTGATACTGCTGGTTCCGTTCTTTACCGCCTGCCGCTGGCTGGGCGTGGTCCGCGCTCAAAGCAAAGAGCATATCCCTTATACTCTGGCGCTGCGGGCCTGCATGGCTGCCAACGTGATGAACAGCTTTCTGCCTTCCAAAGCGGGCGACATGGCAAAGGTCATATACGTCCGAAAAAGACTGGGCCTTGTCTCAGGCATAGGAACCGTGATAGTCGAACGCATGTCGGACCTGTTTATGATGGGCATACTGGGATTGATCGGATATTTTTATTCCGGTAAATCCAGCGGATTGATAGTCGGTGTGCTATTGCTGGCTTTTGTACTGGGTATCTTTCTGACCGCCTTTTTTATCCCATTCGAGAAACTCCCCCTGCCCTCATCGATTCAAAACGCCTTGAAAAGTATTCGAAGCGTGGCGGTCAAATGGATTTCCTCTCCTGCAAACGTACTTTTGACAACAGGCGGCGCTTTGGGCACCTGGATACTGATGGGCTCGACACTGTGCACACTCGAAGCGGCGATAGCAGCCAACCCGCAACCGGGCGCTACATTGGCAGCGTATCCTGTTGCAGTGCTGGCGGGAATGCTGCCGGTGACAGTCAGCGGCATAGGCACACGCGACGCGGCTTTTGTGGCGCTTCTGAGTTCTCACATGCTGATAGAAGAAGCGGGCTTCATCGCTTTATCCTACACGGTACTGGCCTACTGGTTCATCGCGGCAGTATCGACACCTTTTGTACTGAACGAAATCAGACGATTTATCAAACTGCCTCGGGATACAAATCAGTAAAACAACCTCGCCTGTAAACAAACTCACTGTCATTCCAGACTTGAGACCCGGAATCCGGATTTTTATGGTTCTTATTTGGTTTCACTCATTGAACCCTTGTGTCATTCTGAGGCGAAGCCGAAGAATCTCTAAGGATATAAGTCAAATCCTTCGCTAACGCTCAGGATGACATGGGGAATTCAAGGCCAAAACCAAATAAAAACCGCTCTAACCTCCCCCAGAAAAAGTAATTGCCAAACTTCCACGCCATGCGCAAACCCAATTGTCACGGCATTTGCACGCTTACGCGGACAAATCCCGGCGAATAATACAGGCTGGCACACGGCTCGGTATTTGCTCCACACAAAAAAGGCCGGAAGAATTTCAGTTCTCCCGACCTTTTCAAGTTAGTTTTGAATTTACTTACTTATGCATTTGCGTTTTCGCTTTTTTCGCGCAAATGCTTGGGCTGAATCACGTTTTTAAGGAGAATCAGCAAAATAGGGGACGAGATAGCAATGACACCGTATATGACCCACATGACTTCCGGTCCCTGCCAGTAAGACATGCCGCCCTCGTAGTAAATCTGCTCATAGGTTCCTTCAGGACAATAGTCCTGCAAGAGCCAGCCCGAGAGCAGACCGTTTAGAGGCTTGGCGACAAACAGCATCAAAGCGGCCAGAGACATGTAGGTACCGACATTGCCGCGCGGTGCGATGTTTGCGGCGTATTCTCCTGTTCTGGGGGACCAGATGACCTCACCGACCGAGAAGACGAGGATTTGCAGAATGACGATCAGGAAATAACCCTGCCAGGTGTCAAGACCCAGCCAGGCCCAAGCGCTGCCCGGTATCATCAGGAAGACCATGGAGAAGGCCGAAATGGTGGTACCGAGAATGAAGCAGGTGTAGATCTTGATCTTGTTTATTAAGGGAACGGCAACGATAAGCCCGACTGAAATCAGGAATGGGTTTATCATGTTGAGTGTGCCGATCTGAATTCCTTCTCCCAACATGCGCGTGTAATACTTGGGCATGACCATGAACCAATGGGTGAAGACAAGCCGTACACCAAGGATGACTACAAGGAACAGAATATAACGCCAGAAGTTGGACTGACGGGCGACGGTGTATAGCTTTTGTCCGACATCTTTCAAGACAGGCCAGAATTCGAGCTTGTCGCGGCTCTTCTGGTGGCGGTCTTCGAACTCGTCGGGGTCTACTTCTTCGCCTTTGGCCTGACGCTCTTTGAGTCTTTCAATGCGCTCTATTTCTTCTTCGTCCACACCTTCACGCAGGAAGAATTGAACCAGGATATATGAAACAAAGACCATGAAGAAGCCGAACATAAATATCGACTGGTTGCCGAAAGGCAGACGCAGCATATCTACCACCACGCCCGAAAGCATGGCAGCAATATTGACCATCAGATAGTAACCCATGAATACGATGGTGCGGGTGCGTGAGTTGGTATAATACTTTTTGGCGGTCAGGATGACCGGCCCCATCAGGGCCGTACCCAGGGCAAGCACGAACATGCCACACAGCAAGGCGGCCATGGCGATATTGTTACCCTTGGACCAGAAGAACATCTTTTGCAAGGGCTTGATTTCGTTCTGGGTCATGTTGTCGGGCTGATAGGTTCCTGCCAAAGTCGGATGCTTTATCCATTGCATTCTGGCAGTATTGATTTTCCACATGGTGACTTCGTTGCCGTAGACATCGGTTAAGATACCGCTGAAGAACAGGGTTGCCTCTTTGGATTTATCGCCGTTGGCCAAATCCACTTCTGAATACTCGTGATTGGAACCGCGCATCTTTATTTTCTGTCCGAGCACTCCTTCGGGCATTACTTCCGGCACGCAGGCCAGAGAAACTTTGTAAGTCCGGCCATCCGGGTCTTTGAGTCGCAGTCCTTTCAACTCCTGCATAGACCTGTCAACCTCTGGGCGTCCAGTGGCCAGAGCTTTGCCCATACTTACAAGAGAATCTACATATCCAATCTTATGAGCATTTTTGACAGCGGGGTCGATAAATTTCTCAAGCTTCCAGCCGTCGCGCCCCAGATCTATCGGTGCGCCTTTCACCTGGGGGTGTTCGCTCCAGGTGCCTGAACCGTTGTAGGATTCCCAGGACGTGCGGGTTTCGCCGTCTATGGAACGCAGTTTACCATCGAAGACAATCTCGCCCTTCTTGGCAATTTCTTCATTCTCGAAGACGATCTTTGACAGCATCTTGGGCTTATTAGGCTCGTCTTCTTTTGTGTAAATAGTTCTGTCCGAACAGAGCATCTCGAAACCGGTGCGAGTAAGGGTATCGAATTTCTCTTCGCCCGGCCCCATGACCTGAAGTTCATCGCCTTCCAAAGCTATCTGCCATTGTTCTTTGACATGTTTGAAAGGCTTGGGCTGTTTTTGCCCCTTGGGGACTTTCTTGGCATAAGATTCTACGTTCCATTCGTGGACTATATGCTCGGAAGAGAATTCCATCTGGTTGTCGGGCAGGGCCGGAACGAAAGCCATCAAACCGCGCGAGATGACAAGCATGACAAGGCCGAACATAAGCGCTTTCTTGATGCCGACGGAATCGGTAAAGGCACCGACGAAGAAAATGACGATGGAAATCACCATCGTCCAGGCACCGTATATCCAACCGGCGGAAACGTCAGAGAAGCCGAAGTTGTCAGTCAGGTATTTGATGAGCACATAAGAAAGCGTGAAATAAGCCAGCGAATCGAAGAAAGTCAGGCCGTACATGATCCAGACTTCTCGCGGACATTCGGCCAGGACCTTAAAAGCCTTGAAATAGTTTTTGACAGACTGCCACATGGGGTATTTGTCTCCTTACCTCTTTTTACTGATTTCGGGGCGTCTTCACGGGTACTCCGAGAATGAATTTATTGAGAGACAAATGTAAACGGAATAGACGGTTCTTGTCCACGAAAAAGGCATGAAAACTCTTGTTTGGTGATCCTGTTTTGACAAGGAAGAGTGCCGCTCCATACTGTGTAGACGGGTGCCACGCTCTTCGGTCCAAAGGAGCGATGGCCGTGTGTCCTTTATCATCCACAAAGCACGGCCATGTTTTCTCCGAAAACAAGACCGTGGCACCCGTTAAAGGGTAAGCACCTGACCGATTAGAACTATACAAATGGTCAAATATGACATTCGCTTAATCATTCATTCAAAAAACGACCTTAATTGTGTAGGCTGTAAGAACCGACGGAAACGACTGTTTTTTATAAACTTGGACATCCCCCAGAAGGAATCCATAATGCCGCATAAATTCCCATTTTCGAGAAAAGACAAACTGGATAGCGACTCGCGCCGCAAGACACTACCCGCGCACGAGACCCTACAGAAACTGGGACTGAAAGAAGGCGATAGATTGCTTGATATCGGCTGCGGCAGTGGGTATTTCAGTATATCAGCAGCAGAGATTGTCGGCGAGAGCGGCTCGGTTACTGGCTTCGACTTGCAGCCAGAGTTCGTGGAATATGCCCAGAAGCGCACAGATGCAGGATTTGCAAACCTCGATTTTCGCGTTTGCGAAGAAAGCCGTCTACCGCAGGCCGATGCATCCTCCGATGCAGTGCTGATCGCGCTGGTCCTACATGAAACCGAATCTCAGCAAGATTTCCTGAGCGAGGTTAAGCGAGTACTTGTGCCTTCGGGCCGTTTGTTGATCGTTGAATGGCTAGCGAATGCGACGGGTAACGGCCCGCCTCTTGAAGATCGTATCAAAGCAGAAGAATTGCAAACCATCCTGGCCGCCAACGGCTTTACAGGCGGAGAGTCCATATCGCTGGGCAAAACACATTACGGGATGATTGCTACTGTTCGCTAAGAAAACATCCACCACTCTTGCCAAGCTTTCAGGCAAAAAAGAAGCCGCGACGACCTTTCGGTCGTCGCGGCTCTTTTGACTTTAAACAGGGTGCTGACCCTGAATTTTACAGCTCGTCCAGCTTGACATGCTTTTTGACAAGCTCTGCCAGCAATTCCTTGCGACCGAGATCGTCTCTGGTCAAGAGCGGCTCCAGATCGTCCATTTGCTTGGCGGTCTGGTAGGTGTCGTTGTTGACCAGCAGCAGCGGAATATCGTTGTCGTTTGCACGCTGCACGATATTCGCTGGCGGTAGAATGTTATTGGTAAGAACGATGGCTGCGGTCTTTTCGTTCAAGGCCGCCAGTACCATATCGCTTCTGTCACCGCTGGTTATCAGAAGCTTGTTCTCCTTCTCATAATTGAAATCGCGCATCATCTCGTTGGTGGACATGGCGCCGACCAGGATATTTTTCACCTTGGACGACAAGCCGTTTTCACCGGCGATGACTTTTGCAAGCAGGAAATCCGCCACATAACCGACGGAAAGCTGCGTCAATTCTTCATTGTAAGGAATCATACCCAGAACCTTGACGCCCAATTCGGCGATCATCGGTTCGTAGGTGGCTTCGAAATCTTCCACGTCGGCGACTTTGTTCACGATTACTCCGGCAAAATCTATGCCTTCAAAATCGACGTACTTTTTGACGAAAGAGATGTCATCGATGATGGTGTCATCGTTTCCGCCCACCACCAGCAACAGCTTGGCGCCGGTTGCTTTGGCCTGCGAGAATGCGTCGAGGTGAATCGAAGCGCCATAGAAGAGATCCTGACCGGCTTCGATGAATACGACTTCCTTACCTTCACCGACAGTCTCGGTGACGCTCAGAAGTTTTTCCTTCGTGCCTTCTTCGCCGTACATGAAACGCAGCTTGGCATGTTCGAAACCTATGGTAATTTCTTCGGCTTTTTCGTCCATTCCAAGGATGCTTGTCAACAAAGCCGCGTCATAGTCCCACAGTCTCTTCTTGCGATAGAGCAATCTGTCGCCGAAAGGCTTGAGGTAGCCGTAGGTTTTACCCATGGTCTGAGCCAAGCCGACGATCAGGCTGGTTTTACCAGCGCTTTTACGAGTCGAAGCAACTACTAGCTTATTCATAAGCTTTCCTCCCCTTAGTTTTTCTTAAGCAGGATTCTGGCGTCAACTGCCTTGGCTCCCTGTCCCTGCTCGTATGCAACCAGAGGATTGACCTCTATGTCCGTGATTTTGTCACAAGCGGTCAATACTTTGCCGACTCTGATCAATGTGTCGATAACTGCGTCGATATCTTTTTTAGCTTCGCCACGAACGCCCAGAAGCAGAGGATACGATTTGATGCTTTCAACCAGCGTCATTGCCTCTTTACGAGTAACCGGCAACGCTGCAAAAGAAACGTCCTTCATGACTTCGACGTAAATACCGCCCAGTCCGAACATGATAGTCGGGCCAAAGGAGCCATCCTGCCTTGCACCAATGATGGTTTCTATTCCCGATTTTACCATCTCACAGACTTCGATACCAGTAATCTTCGCATTGGCGTTGTATTTTTTACAACTATGCATAATCGCTTCCCAAGCGTCGATGACTTCATCGCGGTTCTCAAGGTCTAGTGCGACACCACCGGCATCGGACTTATGGATGATATCTTTGGAGACAACCTTCATAACAACCGGGAATCCTATTGTCTGGGCCAGGTTCAAAGCTTCTTCCAGATTGCTTGCAACTTTGGACTGCGGCATTATGACACCGGCAGCAGCCATAAGCTCGGAAGCTTCGTGAGCCAGCAGGAAAGTACGATCATCGGCCAGAACCCTGTCAACCACTTCGTTGATCTTGGCTTCATCCACTTTGATCTCGTCTACATATTTGTAGTCGTCCGGCTCGGCGTGGATGTTGCGGTAGTTCTGGTACATGGCACCCAGACTGGAAACGCAGTCGTAGGTTTCATTGAAGATCGGAACGCCCTTCTGGCGCAGTTCGATAATACCGTTTTCCACGTCCTCGCCGCCGAAGAACGAAAATACCATAGGTTTGGCATCTTTGTACTGGTCGTAAATCTTCTCGATCATTCCCGGCAGATTTTCGACATCGATCATCGCCGTCTCACAACCGAGACAAATTACCGAGTGTACGTCTTCGCATTTGAATGCGGCGTGCAGTGAACGCTCGTAGTCGGCAGAGTTGGCGCCACCGGTAATATCAACCGGGTTCTTGGTCGAACCGTAGCTGGGGATATGCGGCGTGAAAACTTCCTTGAGGTTCTCCTGGTCGTCGTACAGCGGAACATTGAATTTCTCGCAGGCATCCGCAGCCAAAACACCGATACCGCCGCCGTTGGTGACGATAACGCAATCTTCACCGGAGGGAATGGAGTTGGTGGACAGGAACTTGCACCAATTCAAGGATTCCTGCACGGTCTCGGCGCGAATGGCACCGCACTGCTTCATGATCGCGTCAAAAACGTCATCGGCACCGGCCAGCGAGCCGGTATGAGAAGCGGCAGCCATTGCTCCACGTGCGGAGCGACCGGACTTGACCACGATGACAGGCTTGATCTTGGTGACTTCTTTGAGAACCTTCACCAGGCGGTCGCCGTTTTTAACACCTTCGATATACATGAAGATAACCTTGGTCTGGTCGCTTTGAACCAGATATTCCAGGAGGTCGGCTTCATCTATGTCGGCTTTGTTTCCAATGGAAACGATGGTCGAAAGACCGATGTTCTCAGCTTTGGTCTTGCCGATCATCGCTGCGCCCAGTGCACCACTCTGGGTCAGGATAGCAACGCCACCGGGGACGATTTCGCCTGGGCCGAATGTGGCGTTGATGGGAGCAGTCGCGGAGTGAACACCAAAGATGTTCGGGCCGAGGATACGCATATCATGCGCTCTGGCATACTCTACGATCTTTCTTTCTTCTTCCACATTACCGACTTCGGAGAATCCGGAGGTAATAATGGAAACGACTTTTACGCCTTTGGCTGCGCATTCTTTTACGCCGCCAAAAACATACTTGGCGGGTATAACCAGAACGGCGTGGTCTACGGGACCGTCGATCTCCTGCAAAGAGGTATAAACCTTCTGCCCGAGAATCTCGCCGCCTTTGGGGTTGATCGGATAGATCTTACCCTTGTAGCCACTACCCACCATGTTGCTCAGCAAATTGTAGCCGATCTTGCCGGGGTTACCCGAGGCACCGATCAGAGCAATGGACTGAGGTTCAAAGAGACACTTCATTTGTTCAAGATTTGTTGTCATGATGCACCTTTAAGAGCCAATTTTAATTCATACACCTGTTCTCCACCGTCGAAATCGCCACGCCCGATGCTGAAGCCTCTTTTTTCAAAAAGGTGCAACATGGGTTTGTTTCTGGCGAGTACTTCGGCAGAAAGCCCCAAAAGTCCTTGCCTGTTGGCAAGATACATCAGGTAGTCAAGCAGCTCGGATCCAACTCCCCGGTTATGGAATTGGTCTTTGACAGCAAAAGCTACCTCGGCGGTATGGGACATCTTGTCTATACCGTACTGTCCCATGCCGACGATTTCTTCCATCTCTTCGTGCTGGATAATAGCAAGAATCACCATTTCTTTGGTGTAGTCGATTACGACAAATTCCTGCAACCTCTCGTGAGGCATGTCCTTGCGGGCAGAGATGAAACGTCTGTACATACTATCGTCTGACAGGGAGTAAAAGAGATCCTTTAAAAGAGGCTCGTCACTGATTTTAACCGGCCGCAGGAAGATTTCTTGACCAGCTCTGGTGGTGCGGTAGGTCTCGATATCTTCCGGGTACTCGCCTCTTTTTCCAGGAATGAAAGCTTGGTCTTTATATATAAGGTGGCGTTTTTTCGCTTCCTGAATCAACCACGGTCTGAATTTCGGATGAGCGATGGAAATAAGCTCCATAGCCCGCTCGCGAACATTCTTTCCGTGCAGGTATGCAATACCGTATTCGGAAACTACATAATGAACATCACCGCGATTCAAGGTGACTCCGGTTCCTTCCATCAAGGTCGGAACGATGCGCGAAGCCTTGCCGAACTCGGCGGTCGATTGAATGGCCAGGATGGTCTTGCCACCCTCTGCCAATACCGAACCGCGCATGAAGTCGGCCTGACCGCCGATACCACTATAGAAGGTGCTACCCAGCGACTCGGCGGAAGTCTGACCTGTCAGGTCGATTTCCAGAGTGCTGTTGATGGCGGTCATATGCTTCTGGCGCGAAATAATGAGCGGATTGTTGGTGTAATCTATGGTCCTGAACTCAACAGCCGGGTTGTCGTGCAGATATTTGTATGTCTCCAGTTCGCCCATACAGAAAGATGCAACGGATTTGCCTCTATCCAGGGTTTTACGGCTGTTGTCTATCACTCCACGCTTCATCAGCTCCACAATCCCGTCGCTGATAAGCTCGGTATGCACTCCAAGATGCTTTTTGTCATACAGGTTGGCCATGACTGCATCGGGGATACTGCCGTAACCGACCTGTATGGTATCTCCGTCTTCCACCAGCCGGGCAACGTATTTGCCTATTTTTTGAGCAACTTCGCTGTCGGCTGTCACGTCGTAGGTCAAAAGCGGTTCATCGTGATCGATGGCAAAATCGACATCTTTTATATGAATAAAACCGTCACCGTGAACACGCGGCATCTGCGGGTTTATCTGCGTTATAACCAGATCGGCGTTCTCTACCGCCGCCTTGACGATATCTACACTGATACCGAGGCTCATGTAACCGTGCTCGTCCGGCAGTGAAGTCTGCACCAATGCCACTTCCATTTTGACGATCTTGCGTCTAAACAGGGCGGGAACTTCGGAAAGGAAGATCGGAGTGTAATCCGCCATACCCTGATTAACGGCTTCACGGGTGTTAGTGCCTACGAAAAATGAATTATGCCTGAAATTGTATTTGAATTTTTCATCTGCATATGGAGCTACACCCAAAGTCCAGACGTGAAAAATCTCCGTGTCGAAGAAGGCCTTGGGATGGCTTTGGACATAATTCACCAGTGCTTTCACCAGATATTGCGGCTGACCGCAACCGGTTCCGATGAAAATCCTGTCTCCTCTATGAATATTACTGAAAATACGTGATTCAGACGCGAACTTTTCAGGGTACTTCTCTTTAAGCTTTTTCAACTCGTTTTCGCAATCAATTGCCATAAAGAGCGCTCCTGGATAAGGGCGAAGAACCTGCCGGATCGAGTTTGCATTTACACCGACCAGCAGCCATTTCGGGCGAAACACTACATCAATAAATTAAGCTTGTCAAACAGAAAATCTCAATAATTGCCTACATTAAAGCAGTGTTTCACAAGTGTTCACATATGGCGAAAAAGGTTGTCCGCAATTGAAGAACAATAAAAAACGCGCTTGCCGTTTTCATGCCTCAAGCTTTTGAAAAACAACAAGCGCGCTATAGGTCTCGACAGCATCGGCACAGTGTTAAAGGCGCCGTTAAAACTAAGTTATTCTACCAAAGAAAAGTCTTCCTTGCCGGCTCCGCAAAGCGGGCAAACCCAGTCTCCGGGGATATCATCGAAAGAAGTTCCCGGCTTGACGCCGTTATCAGGATCACCAACAGCGGGATCGTACACATAACCGCAAAGATCGCATACGTACTTTTTCATATCAATTCTCCTTGAATTACAATTTGTCCCTCTCAGTGCAAAACTCTACCCTGAATACAAAATAGGATCAAGAAATTACAGACTCGATTTTCTCTGCAAGCAACTTGCCGAACTCTCTGAATGTCTTAAGATCTTCAGCAGTGGGAACGTAACGAATCTTCAAAGGCTCACCCACCGCCTCGACCTGCATGGCTTCTAAAACATCGGCAACCTGCTTGATGGATTCACCCCCCCAGCCATAAGAACCGAAAGACTGACCTATCAAGTTTTTTGGCTTCAAGCCTTTAAGATAAGTCAAGACATCCGCTACTTTGGGATGCATATTGTTGTTCATGGTCGGCGAGCCGACAAGCAGGACCGCTGCGTCCAGAACTTCGGTGGCTACATCGCTGCGATGATTGGTGTTCAATGAAAGCATTTTCACATCGACGCCGCTCTCGGAAAGCCCCTCGCCTATGGCCTGCGCCATTTTATGGGTGCTGCCCCACATGGTGGCGTAAACGATGACCGCCTTTTTGGTAGACTTGCACGAAGCCCACTCGGCATACTTGCCGAGAATCCAGCCGATATCGTCTTTTTCGCGCCAGATCGGACCGTGATCCGGGGCAATGATATCAAGTTCCCAACCCATCTCGCCGACTTTTGCCAGAACCTTTTCGACAAAAGGACCGAAGAGCATCAGAATATTGGCGTAATATTTTGTCGCCTCAAATTCCAGCACGCTGCGATCAACTTGATCTGCAAAACACTGCCCGGAAGCCAAATGCATACCGAAGGCATCCTGAGAGAAAAGAAGTTTCTCTTCTTTCAAGTAAGTAAACATACTGTCGGGCCAGTGCAGCATACGGGTTTCCAAGAACTCAAGCGTCAAGCCGCCCAGATCAAGGGTTTCAGCGCTTTTTACTTCGCTCACCTCGTAATCAAGATGCAATTGAGCGTTTATAGCCTTCACGCCTTGCTTGGAAGCCAACACTTTTTCGGGTTTGACTCTATCTATAGTAGGAATCAAAGCGCCCGTGTGATCCATCTCGGCGTGGTTGGAAATTATGTAGTCGATTTTCTCTGGATCGATAACGCTCGTGATCCTCGACATCATTTCATTATAGAAAGGAGCCTTGACCGTATCGATCAGGGCAATCTTTTCTCCCATGACCAGAAAGGCATTGTATGTGGTACCACGGGAAGTCGAATAGCCGTGAAAGTCCCTGATGTTCCAGTCTATAGCTCCGACCCACCATACATGTTCAGTAATCTGCTTCGCTTTATATACTTCGTTCATGTTCACACCTCCACGAATACATCAATTTATACATATCTGTATCTCTTATCTTGGTTATGATATCGAAAGAGTCAATAAAGATTTGAAATTAATAATAAACCCGGCAATTAAAACGTATAAGTCATCCTGAACTTGTTCCAGGATCTTTACATCATCTTCATCCCCGGTGAGCGCAAACGCTCATCCCCATCAGATCTACATCCCTTTATCCCTAGTGTGCGCAAACGCTCATCCCGAGTGCCGACCTTAGGGAGGTGTATCGAGGGATGCTTCGATACAATTTCGCTTCGCGAAATCACTCAGCATGAGCGGTTTTGAGTTGTTAGCATAATTGCAAATCACCCAACACTAGCGGTGACGCCGTGTTCTTCTCCTGTTGGAACATGGCTTTAAAGCCTGCTCCACATGTTGCTTGTCTTCAGCGCGTAGGATGGGCATTTGTCATGCCCATCATTGCAGAGTCACACCAAAACAAAAAAATGAGCAAGGCAATTGCCCTTGCCTTGCTCGACTGCAACAAAAAAAGGCGGCTCCTTTTAAAGAAGCCGCCTTTGATTCGGAAATCAGGTTCTTGCTAGACTTTATTCTTTCCAAACCCGGTTATGGCAAGAAAGATAAAAGCCGCCACCATCATAATGATTCCCCACCACAGGCTGGGATTCAAGTATCCGGTAACGGTAGTCGTATCGGGATTGAATATGTAGTAAATGCCCGCGCCGGTCACGATAACACCGTAGACTCCGAGGACAAGACCGACCCAAAACCAGATCGACATCATTTTTTTTGCTTGTTCAGTCATGACGCCCTCCAATTACCAGAAATAGACATTGAGAGAAATAACACAGATCAAAGAAATAGCAG
>CAYTHG010000024.1:0-19480 GCA_964437525.1 uncultured Myxococcales bacterium
CTGACCCGACAACGGTGCATAAACGTGCGGAGCCGGTCGGAGACCCGCTCCGGCGGACCAGGTGGAGGCAAAAGCGACTGGAGAATTTGTCGGGCAAAATACCTACGCCTCGCCGCTACGTAATTTTCAAGGTCGTATGAATTTTTTATCCGACAATTCCCGCTTTGTCCAAGGACAGTAATTACCCAGACCTACCCGCTGATTGAAACATTTCCCAGTTAAAGCGGTATCTTCTGAGACAATTCAGTTTGTCAGTCGAACCGTCTCTTTCCGTGGATTTTCATTTGCATAATTCCAATTCCTGAGTTAGATTTTCTTGGCTGAAATTCAGGGTGTCGGGCCATTCGGCCCGTTCAGCCCGTTTGTCGTAAACCTGTCCTTGTGAGGTAAAAAAATGGGTACAATGAAAGCTATCGTTAAAGCCAAGCCCGAAGTTGGTGGCCTCGAAATGCGTGAGCTTCCCATCCCCGAGCCCGGTGCCGGTGAAGTGCTGCTCAAAAACAAAGTAGTCGCAATCTGCGGCACGGACCTGCATATCTACAACTGGGACGCCTGGTCTCAAAATCGCTTGAAGCTGCCCATCATCATCGGTCACGAATTCGCCGCCACGGTGGAGAAGATCGGTGCCGGTGTCACTCACTTCAAAGTCGGCGATTACGTTTCCGGCGAAGGACACCTGACCTGTGGATTCTGCTCGAACTGCCGCACCGGCGACGGGCATGTTTGCTTGGACTGGAAGGGTCTCGGTTACGACGTTGACGGCGCTTTCGCTGAATACTTCGTAATGCCCGAGAGAAACCTGTGGCACAACGATCCGAATGTATCGCCGGAATTCGCATCCATTCAGGACCCGCTCGGCAACGCGGTTCACACCGTTTTCAAAGCCGATTGTGTCGGCAAGCGCGTAGCCGTTTACGGTTGCGGTCCTGTCGGTCTTCTGGCCATAGCAGTTTTGAAGGCCATAGGCGCAGCCGAAATCTTCGCCTTCGGTCGCTCCAACGAATACCGCCTTGATCTGGCAAAAAAACTCGGTGCCGATCACGTAATCAAAACCAAAGAAGTCAATCCTGTCGATTACATCATGGAACACACCGACGGCACAGGCGTTGACGTAGCCGTAGAAATCGCCGGAACCAAACCCGCGATTCTGGATGCCATCTCCAGTGTGCGCATGGCTGGTGACGTGGTTCTTCTGGGAATCCCGACCGAGGAAATCCCCATCGACATAGCATCCAAAGTCGTATTCAGATCCGTAAGCATCCACGGTGTAACAGGCCGCCGCATCTGGGACACCTGGTACCGCATGGCCGGTCTGCTCAAGTCCGGTATGGATGTCAGCCCGGTTATCACGCACAGCTTCCCCTTCAACGAATACGAAAAGGGCTTCAAGCTGATGCAGTCCGGCAACTGCGGCAAGGTCGTTTTGACCCTGTAATACTAAAGCTCAATGTTAAAAAGGCCGGGGCGCGAAAGCGCCCCGGCCTTTTTTTATGATTGGCTAACTTTTGTGTTGGAGCAGAGCTTCCTAACCTACTCCAATGCATTCCTCTTCTTGCTCAGATATCGGGTAAGGATCTATTCGGGCTGTTTTACTTTGTCGTCGTCTTCAAGGCCGTTGCATTTGCGAATGTACTTACAGACTTTTTCAATTCTTTCTGCAAGATCAAGCTGGCCTTCTATATTGCTCTTATCAAATGCTTCTGAAACATCCCTTGCAAATTTAACTTTTACCAGTTTTATCTTGTATTCTTCTTCAAGATATTTAGGCCAATTCACATACTTATTTTCTGTCGGCAAGTTTTCGACTTCTTTATTTTTACATATGAGGTGATTTTTTATCAATTCTACGGGGACGTAGTTCTCGATTTCTTTACCTTCCGTAAGCCAATCCAAACCTATATTGCTTGCTTTTACTTCATCCATTATTCTTTGTTTGTTAGCATTAATTGAATCTTCCGCGTTTTTCTTGTCGCTGTCCATCACCACGATGCTATTGCGGTTCAATTTCAGCAGATCTACTAAATCTTCGACCGCTTTCCCTTCTGAATCTACAGAAATGTGAGATAGCACACTGCCGCCGTAAAACATGCATTGGTAATGCAAGCCTTCTTTGAGTCTGCCGTCCGTCCAGATTTCTATCCATTTTTTGATGTAGATACGGTCGGATGGCCCTTCGACCCAGATGATGCAATTGCATTGCAGAATATCGCTGGCGCGTGCGCCTATGTCGTCGAGCAGCTCAAAGGATTCTTTTCCGTTTCCAACCGTGCATACCTTGGCATTTTCACCGTTGTGCTTTACATGTACGATCTGCGCGTTTTCCTGATGGCTGAAAATATCGATCACGGTCGGTGAATGCGTGGTGATAAAGAAAATGCACTTCTTGTCTTTGGCAAACTCTATCAGGTAATCGAAAAGCCGCCTCTGCAATGAAGGATGCAGGTTGTTTTCCAGTTCTTCGAAGCCGAAGATGTATTTGTCTATAGGTTGTTTTTCATCCTCTGGAATCAGGTGCAATGCCAAAAGAACCAGCAGTATTGTTTTTAGTCCGCTGCCGGATTTAGAAAGCGGAATATTTCCCTTTTTATCTTCTTTGAGATAAATCTCCCAAACATTCATGTTAGCTGAATCTGGTATCTGTGGGAGAATCTCCTTAAATTCTGCAGAATCCTGCTTAAATATCTTATTTAGCTCATTCAGCAATAAATTTACAACCAATTCCCTATGGTTAAAATCTCCCAATTTGTAATAATTCTGAATAAGATCTGTAGCACCTGATCCACTACTATTGATAGGGAATGAAGGAGGAGTTTTAGCTCTACTCCTTTGGTTTTCTGGCAGTATATCTCTCTCTGCGCTTAGTCTGCGAAAGATTTTATGTAAGCATAATGAATTTATATACACATGTTCTCTAAGACGGTTTCCTAGAGAGTCACTTAAGTCAATGCCACCTGCCCGTACTTGTCCCATGTCTTCATAAACATGACTTACTTTAGAATCAACTATTGTTGCGAGAATCTGCTTGTTTTCATAATTTTCAAGTATTCTTTCTGAATTTGGAAAATGGCTATTAGATTGCATATTCATAATCGCCGCACTATCCAGAGTCGCAGGTATGATCAGCTTAGGATTGCTATTGTTGTTGCCAGAACTACCCCACTTAGCTTGGATAGCAGCTTTTCCATAACTAGTCTCAACATTTGCATACTCAACAGCATCCAAAAGCGCCGACTTGCCCGAGTTGTTTTTACCTATGATAATATTGAACTGCTTGATCTTATCGAAGCCCTGCGGCTCGTCTCCAAAGCATTTGTAATTTTTGACTTTAAGGCCGAAGTTGTCTCCGTCAGGCATGTTATCCTCCACTGCTTATGATATGGCATAAATAACATACTCCGGTAAATTCCACAAAAAAGACCTAAATATCCATGTCATCCCCGTGCAGGCGGGGATCCAGGTGCTTGATTTCTTGTCATCCTGAGCATAGCGAAGGATCTCCAAGTTGTTGAAAATACCAGATTCTTCACTTCGTTCAGAATGACGGCTCATGGATAAGTCACAATTTCCTTAATGGATTCCCGCTTTCGCGGGAATGACGATTTTGTGTTTTTACTCACGAATAATGAATATCAGCGCTTTGTCAATAGCCACAAAAAAGGCCGGGCGCGAAAGCGCCCGGCCTTTTTAATTAGATCGGATTATTCTGCTTAGCGCTTGAGGCTGAGCAGTTCCTGTATCATCTGGTCGGTGGTGGAGATGGTGCGTGAGTTGGCCTGGTAAGCCCTCTGGAAAACGATCATGTTTCCGAACTCGCTTGCCAAGTCCACGTTTGAGGACTCAAGCACGTTGGCGTTGATGGAACCGCGTCCGCCGGTGTTGGCTCCGCCTATGACGGCTTCGCCTGAATCGGTGGTTGCGGAGAAAATGTTGCCGCCCAAACGACGCAGGCCGTCGCCCTGGAATTTGGCAACTGCAACCTGTCCCATGGTCTTGCGTTCTCCGTTGGAGAACATGCCGGTCACGACGCCGTCGGCATCGACGATGACCGAGGCCAGTTCGCCGACCGTGTAACCGTCCTGGCTCTGGTAGCTGGTGTTGGAGGCCGAGGCATACTGCGAGCATCCAGACAGTCCAGTGCCGCCCGAGGCGATGTCGTCGCCGAAGTTGAATGCAATAGCCTGATTCGCCGTGGAACCACCGACAAAGTCGAAGTCGCTGGTCGTGGTGGCCATCGATTGCAGTTCACCGTCGGCGGTGAAGCTCATGGTGCCTGAAGCGCGTACTTCAGGAGTGCCTTCGGTGCCGCCTGTCAAGTCGCCGCCGTCGGCCACAGCGTTCCATTCCCAGTTATTGTCGGCTGTCTTTGTGAAGTAGACAGTCGTTTCGTGGGCTGCGCCTAAGGAATCGTAGACACTGATGGTGGTCGAGAAGTTCGAGGTGCTGTCAATATCGGTCACATCGAAACCGGCGGGGATGGCATCCACGCTGGAATCGAGGTTGGCGTAGATATCGATCTCGGCGGTGGCCTTGGCCGCTGCCGTCGAACTGGAGAAGTTCAGGTCGCCTAAAGCCGACGAAATATTGCCGGACTCGTTGGCGTTGTAGCCCTGAATTATCATATTGGATGTGTTGACCAGGTTGCCGTTGTTATCGACGTGGAACTGTCCGTCGCGGCTGTAGAAGTTACCGCTCATACCGTTGGAAGATCCGTTGACTACAAAGAATCCCGAGCCGGTGATGGCCAGATCGAGACCGTTGCCGGTGTTCATGAACGAACCCTGCGTGTAAACCTGCTCAACTTCGCTGACGGACGAACCGCGACCGACAAAGCTTTCGGTTCCGGGTCCGACTACCGAGAATCCCAGCATATCCTGGAAGTTAGCGCGGCTTTTTTTGAATCCGATGGTGTTAAGATTGGCGAGATTGTCACCGACAATGGACATCGCCAGGCCGTTGGTGGCCAGTCCGGACATACCGGAGTAAAGGGCAGAATACAATGCCATATCATTTCCTCCTTGTTGCGTAGCTGCGAACATCGGTCGCCGCTACAGAGGGCTTCCTCCAAAGGGAGGGCCAGCCCATTCAATAAATCACTTTCTACTCAATAAAATAGCGCTGTCTATATTCGTAAACAGCTTTTCCTTCATACCTTCCTGGTCCATGACGGTAATAACAGTGCGTCCCGGCACGTTTACTACAAACGCCTTTTGCTGTTCCATCAACAAGAGGGCTTCCTTGGCCCCTTTTTGTTGCGCCTTGGTGACTCCGTCCGATAAGAGCGCCAGCTCGTCCGAGCTTAATCTTATGCTGCGTCTTTCCATGCGCTGCATGGCGTGGTTCGAGAAATGCAGGTCGGCTAGTTCCGCTTCCGCCAACATCTCGGTAAAAAGCCCCTGCTCTGCAAGCGGCGTTTTTTGCTCGGCTTGCTGCGGCTGCTGTTGCGCCGCCACGATTCCCTTCAGTTGCAGTTCGGCTATGTTGCTCATCAGGCACGACTTTCCGTCTGATGTTCAAGGACTTCGACCACATCCGATAAGGTCGCCTTGTCATCGCCAATAATCAATTCGGGATAGCCTTTGTCGAATGTCACGCCGGTTACAGTGCCTATCTTGTAGGTATAGCTGCTGACCGAATTGCCGTCGCTATCCTTGGCTTCGACTTCGAAACTGTAATCTCCGGCAGGCAGTGTGCCGCCATCGTCGCCCATGCCGTCCCAGGTCGCATCCTGCATTCCGGCTTCCTGCTGGCCCATCTCGATCTCGCGCACGATATCTCCGTCTGCGTCCTTGATCTTGACCGTGACAGTAGACGCATCGGAGGCAAGCTCGTAATCGAGACCGACCGAACTCGTGCCGTCGTAGGCAAACTCGTTGCCCAGCACCTTGACTTCCTTACCGATGAAACTGATGGCAGACGAACTCATCTGCGAAACCTGATTCATGGCCATGGCATCGGCACGCGAGTTCAAGCCCATCAATTGTTCAAGGCTTGAGAACTGCGCCAACTGCGCTATGAACTCTTCGTTTTCCATCGGATTGAGGGGGTCCTGATAGTTAAGCTGAGTAACCAGCAGTTGCAGGAATTCTTCCTGTCCAAGCTCGCTCGAAGCTGCCGCGTCCTGCTGCACATAATCGATCGGATTAGCCAGAGAATTCAAACTGTCCGTTACGCTTGACATCGATTCCACCTCCTTTCCTTATCCAGGGTTAAACACGCAGGTCGAGCGTTCCATCGTGGATGCTTACTCGACGCTGACTTTCCTTGTCATTGGCGCTTTCTGAAATACTTCCCCTGTTTTCTTCGGGGAGAACTCCCGCCAACGACGCCCGTTCCTCAGCCAAATCCTCGCCGCCGTCCTGCGGCTGATTCCAATCGCCTGCAAAATTTTCTTCGCCGGTCAGCATTTCCTGATCGACAATTATTTCTTCAACCGGCATTCCTATGTCGTTCAATCTCTGCACCAAACTGGCCAGGTTGCCATCAAGGGCTTTTGCCACCGAATGCCGCTCGGCAACGATGCGCACCTGCGCTCCGTCGTCGCGGACTATCACGTTGATCTGTATGGCCCCTAAAAACTGCGGCACGAGATTCAACCTGACAGCAGGGCGCGCATTCTGCTTGATCCAGGATGCGTGCTGCACCAGACGTTCCATGATTCCCGATGAAAGCATGGAATGCCCCTGGGGAGTCTTGATCATCTGCGGGCCGGTAATGCCCGAAAGATTCAAATTGGATTGCGGAGGCTGTGCCTCATTTGTTTGGGAAGCCACTTCCAGTGTTCTGATGGCCGCCATGGAAGCTGCCTGTTCTTTGAGAGAAAAAGGCGCGGCTTTTGCGGCGCTCATAAGTGTCTGCGAAAGCTTTTTCGCTCCCGCTTCGGCCTGTTTATTCTCGTCTGCTACCTGCGCGTTAGCCTGCGCTTTGGCTGCGGCTTTTTCCTGTACGACCTCACCTTTTTCGGCGCGGTTTATGGCCTGAATGTTTTCTTTAGCATCTACCTTGGATGCTGTATTAGTATCGACGCCTTCGCTTTTGTCCGGAGTACCCAGACGAAAGATGGGATCGGCTTTACTGCTGCCGGTCTGGGATGTTTCAAAGCTGCTGCCCTGCCTGAGTATGCCCATTTCCAGTCGGCTGTTTTTTGCGGCTTTCAAGATGTCCGCTGCCTCGACTATCTGCGCCGGGGATTTAGCTGCTTTTTGAGCGTTTTTTACAGCCAGTTTCTCGAAGCTGCCCAATTCGGAAGAAGACGCGCCTTGTGAAAGTATCTCGGCCAGTCCCGAGACAACCTTTACCGCAGCCGCAGCCGCTTTCAGGTTGGCCGAGGAAACGGCGTTATACTGATGGGCGTTTTTAACTTCGTCGCCTGTGGCCTGACGGACGGTCTCCTGCATGGATTTCAAGCGGGCATCTATGGTCAGCTTTTTAGCGGGATCTACGTCGCGCTGGAAGCCTTCGCGCTTGATGGCGTTGGCAGCCATAGCGATAGAACCGACCTTGGCGCGCAATTCGCGTGTGGTCTGTATGCCGTTTGCATCTACTATCATGGAGGCTTTGCCGGAGGCCGCCGATTTGATCTGCGCCTGGCGATTACCCAGAATGACCGATTGAAGATAATCTATACCGCTGCCGATGCGCTCTGCTCTGGCACCCAGCATAACGGCCATGCGCCCGGCTTTCTCGGCTAGAGATCCCACCTTTTGAGCCTGCTGCAATTTGCCCATGGGCGTCTGCTGCAAGGCAAGCTCGTGCAAAAGCTCAAGCACCACGGCCTTTTCGCCAGCAGTGGCAAAAGCGTAGATGCCCTTATGGTCTTTGCTATCTTCTTTGTTATGCGTTTTAGCGTCGGCGGATTTACCATGCAACTCGAAGCTGCGGCCGGATTTGGAGACCGCTTTCAAGATGTTGCCGAACGTTATGGATTCCTTTCCCGGTACGCCTGTCTTTTCATGTCGCGCCTGACTTTTAGTACTCGTCCTGAGTTCATTTGCCATCAGCGCCAGTAGACTTTGACCCATTTTGCTTGCTATTCCCAAGCATTCCCTGCCAGCTTTCCGTCAGTTCCTTCATACGGGGAGTCAGCCGCTCGGTGACCATGCGTTTGCTGATCTTTGCGGCCTTATCCGGGTCCATGTTACCAATGATCTTGCTCGATTTCGCCCCGCTGAGCGAGGACAGGATGGTCACCGTTATATCGGCGTCAACCTCGGTGAGCAGTTTGGCGGCGTTTTCAGCTCTCATTGAGCCCACTATCTTTATCAAACGGGCCATCTGCACATCACTCTTCTGTTCGGCAATTTTCTGTTCTTCTTTAATCTTTTCGTCGATTAATCCCTGAAGTTTTTTTACCTCTTCAAGATCTTTAGCAATATCCTGTCTGATTTCAGTAAGTTTCTCGGATTTAAAGCGCAGCTCTTCCTGCATCGCTTTCAAGCGTCCTTCATCGGCAGGCATGGCTATTTTTTTCTTTTTGCCGTTTGCTTCCGCCTTTTTGTTGTCGTTTTTATCCGCCGCGACTTCTTTTGCAGGTGCAGGTTTGTTGCCGGGTATCTGATTCCCTGCGGGTGCGGTTTTTTGTTGCGAAGCCTGTGGTATCTGCGAAGCTGCCTGCGTCTGAGCGGCGGCCTGTGCCGGATCCGCTGCTTTGGCCGGATCGGCAGGCTGGCCCACCTGTGCATTTGCGACGCTGCCGCCTATGCTGATGCTTGTAGCCGACTCAAAAAGCTTGTCGCTTTTTTGCCAATATATACTGACACCGCCCGCCATCAGAATCGCGACAAAAGCCATGACCAGAAACCAGCGTTTCTTGCCGCGTTTTTTTTCTGCGAAATAAACCTTTTTCATTGCGCCTGAGCCTCTTTCTGCTGCGCGTTTTCTTCTTCGGCTTCACCCGGAAAGATCTCGCGCAGTTTTAGCAAGGATTCCTCGAATCCGACTTTTTTATCCATGTCTTGTTTGATGTAGTCCGTAATCGCGTCTATCTTTTCCAACGCCTCGTCTATTTTTGCGTTGTTGCCTTTGGTATATGCGCCGATGTTGATCAGGTCTTCGGCCTTGGCATAATTGGACAGAACTTCCCTGAAGCGGTTGGCCAGCCTGACATGCCAGGGCTGCATGACTTCGCCCATGACGCGACTGATGGATGCCGTTACATCGAGAGCGGGATAAACATTGCGCTGCGCAAGCTCGCGTGACAAGACTACATGACCGTCCAAGATAGAACGGGCCGAGTCCGCCACCGGATCGTTTAAATCGTCGCCTTCGACCAATACGGTATAAAGTCCCGTTATCGCTCCTTTACCCGAGCAGGTTCCGGCGCGTTCCATCAACCTGAAGAGCTGAGAGAAAACGCTGGGAGTGTAGCCTTTTGTGGTGGGCGGTTCGCCTACAGCCAACCCGACTTCGCGCTGGGCCATTGCAAAACGAGTGATGGAGTCCATCATCAACAGCACACTTTTTCCCTGAGACCTAAAATACTCGGCGATGGCCGTGGCCACAAAAGCGCCGCGCATACGCACCAAAGGCGGCTGGTCCGAAGCTGCTGCAATCACAACTGAATTTTCAAGCCCTGTGGCCGTCAGATTGTTGTCGATGAAGTTTTTGACTTCGCGCCCGCGCTCGCCTATCAAAGCGATCACCTTGACGTCCGCCGATGTGTTGCGGGCTATCATGCCTAAAAGAACTGACTTGCCGACACCCGAGCCGGACATAATGCCCATGCGCTGTCCCTTGCAAAGTGTGCACAAGCCGTCCATGGCGCGGATACCCAGTTCCAAAGGTTCTTTTATAGGCGCACGATCGAGCGGGTTTGTAGGATCGGAGTAGAGAGGCCAGTGCTCCTTGACATTCAAGGGGCCGCGCCCATCTATGGGATGCCCCATGCCATCGATTACCCGACCTAAAAGCCCGTCGCCGACGGACTGGACGGTCTCTACTCTATCGACTTCTATGGTCGATCCCATCTGAACGCCGCGAATCTCACCCAAGGGCATCAAGAGTGCCGTGTGTCCGCGAAAGCCGACTACCTCGGCCTTGATGTCCTGACCGTGTCCGGGGCCGGTGTTGATACGACACATGGAACCGACCTTGGCGCGGGGCGCGTAGCCCTCGACCACCATGCCGACCACCTTGGAAACCTTGCCGAAAACCGTAGCGGGTTCGACCAGCTCGACTCTATTGACAACTTCGTCTATGGAGAAGAGCCTCATTATTCCTGCTCTCCATCGTCTATGGCCCGTTTGAGCTGATCCAACTGGCGGGACAATGTCAGGTCTACCTGTTCTATATCGGTTTCCAGCAGGCAACCGCCTTGCTCTATGCTTTCGTCTTCGGAGAAATAAACCTTGGCGATACCGGCAAAGCTCGGCGCATCCTCGCCCATCGTTTCCTGGACGCGCTTGAAGTCCTCGGGGTTGAGCTTGAATGTAAGTTCTTTTTTGCCGACGGTTGTGGCCAAAGCTCGCTTGGCCATGCCTATCAACAAATGCGGGCTGGTCTTGACTTCTTCCTGTATGATGCGCCGGGCCAGCACGATGGACAATTCAAGCGCTTCGTGTCGGGCCAGATCGCGCAGGGTTTCAGTCATCATTTCGAGCGTCTGCATGGAGGACAAATAGCGCTCCTGCAACATGCTCTCGAAGTTTTCGCGTTTTTTCAAGCCTTCATGCAAACCGGCATCATGAGCTTTCTCGGCCTGCAATTCGGCTGCTTTTTTTATATCTTCGATATGAGACAAAAGAGCGGCATTTTCCGCTTCAAGTCTTGCGACTTCCTGCGAATCGGCGCTTTCCTGCGCGCTTTGCTGTTCCTTGTCCAGACTTACATCACTGGTATCCTCGGGAGGCGCGAAAGGATTGACGAGCGGACTTCCCGACTGTCTCTCTAAACGATTAAGTTTACCGGGCAATACGGAACTGCTGGCAGCATCTTCTGTGACGCGAAAAACTCCGGCTGCGGCAGCATTGCTGTCGATATCCTCGAACATCGGATCTCGAACCGATTCGCGTTCTTTGGAATGGATCTTGACTACTCTACTAGACATATTCTTCCTCGCCACCACGTGAAATCGAGATGCGTCCTTCTTCTTCCAGCCTCAATGCAACCTGTACGATTTCCATCTGACCGGTCTCGACATCGGCCAGGCGCTGCGGTCCCAGAGCTTCCAGGTCTTCCATTATCATCTGAGCGGCACGTGAAGAAACATTGCCCAAAAGCTTGTCGCGCAAATCTTCCGGAGCGGTCTTCAGGGCCATGGTCAGAGTATTGGTGTCCACCTCGCGCATGATAAGCTGCAAGGTGCGGTCGTTCAATGTGGTCAAATTCTCGAAGACGAACATCTTTGATTTGATCTCTTCTGCCAGATCCGGGGCTTCGTCTTCCATTTCGCCCAGAATAGTCTTCTCGGTCTTCTTATCCATCACGTTCAACATCTCGACCACCATATCCACACCGCCAGCCTCGGAAGACTGCAAGGTACCCATCATCTGAACCTCTTCCATCAAGCCTTCCTCGACCTCCTGCAGGATGTCGGGATGGATGGATTCCAGTTTGGCGATACGCAGCATGATATCGGTCTGTTCGTCTATGGGCAAAAGCGGCAGAACGTGAGCGGCTTTGTTGGCATCCAGATAAGCCAGAATCAGAGCCTGCGTCTGCGGATGTTCTTTTCGGATAAGGTTGGCCAGCGAGTTGGGGTCGATTTCCCACAATAGCTCCAGGGTCTTCTGTTCCATCTTCAAACCCTGCAAAAGCTGCTGGGCCTTGGCGGTTCCGAGAGCTTTTTCTACTACGTTGCGCATCCAGGCTTTGTTGTTGCCGACCGAAGTGGATGTAACGCCCGTCATGCCCAGGAACTCCTCCATGACACCGACAACCTCTTCCGGCTCGATCTTGGGCATATTGCTTATGGCAGCCGAAACACGTCGGATTTCACGAGCGTTCATATTCTTGACAAGTTCCGCTGCCATCTCTTCGCCGACCGACAGAAGAACCAGTATCGATTTATGTACACCTAGTAATAAGGACATTGCTATACCGTTTCGTCTTCAATCCACATTCTCAAGACCATCAGCGTGCGCTGCAGGTCTTCCTGTGTCATCTGCGTTATTTTATCGCGGTACTCGCTGGTCGAGGCGTCTATCCTGGCCTTGACCTCCGCAAGCTGCTTGTCCATGGATTCTACCACTTCAAGCTGTTCTTCTTCCAGTCCGGCTATCTGTTCCGACTCGTGAACAACCATCATCCAGTTCATCAAGGGCTTGAACAGGAAGAATATCAAGAGGATACCCAGAATGGCTATCATGCCATAGCGAACCAGATCAGGAATGAAGTCGTAGCGCTGTGTAAAACCGATCAGCGGTTCTTCTTCTTCCACCAATTCGGTGGCAAAAGGAATATTGGTGACTTCGATGCTATCGCCACGAGCTTCTACGAATCCTACCATTTGTTTGACCAGTTCCCTGATCTGGTCTATTTCCTTCTGCGAGCGCTCGATGTATTTATCCTGAGTGTTGCCTTCGGCATCCTGGGTCGTCTCGTAACTGCCGTCTACCAGAACGGCCACGGACAGCTTTTTGACTTCGCCTGCCGACTTGACGGAATGACGCACGACCTTGTTGATCTCATAGTTGATCAGGTCGCGGTTTCTGGCTGTGCTGGCGCTCTGTTTGGATCCGCCCTCCTCTGCTGTCTCCTCGGGCAAGTTGGACTGCACGCCCGGCACTCCACCCTCTCCGCGCTCCTTAGTCTGACGATTCTCAGTCAAACGACGCTCAGAACGAACTACGGTCTGATCGGGATCGAAGATTTCCTCGTGCTTTTCCTGACGCTCCAGATCGAGTTCCACCGAAACCTTGGCAGTAACCTTGCCTATACCGACAACACGCGAAAGCATATCCTCGATACGGCGGCTCATGTCGGATTCCATACGGCTTTTGAACTCTATCGGGGTCTCGCCGAAGATTGCCTCGGCTTCATTGATGGAACGTGAAAGCAGGTTGCCTGCTGTGTCGATTACAGTCACGCGACCGGGAACGAGTCCTTCTATGGCAGAAGCTGTCAGGTGAACCACGGACTTGATCTGCCCGGCGGTCATCTTATCGCCTGCTTTGAGCCTTACGACTACGGAAGCCGACGCTTCTTCTTCGTCTTCTTTAAAGAGCGCTTTTCTCGGCATGACCAAATGAACGCGGGCGTTTTCTACCACGCTAATCTGGGAAATGGTACGCGCCAGTTCTCCCTGCAAAGCCCGCTTGAGGTTCATCTCCTGCACGAACTCGCTGGTGCCGAGCTTTTGCTCGTTGAAAATCTCGAAGCCAACGCCATCGCCCTTGGGCAGGCCCGAGGCGGCCATCTCCAGCCGCAATTCATGCACCTTGGAATTGGGAACCTTTACATTGCCGTCTTCGATCTCGTAGGAAATATTCTTTTCTTTAAGAGTCTTGACGATCTCGGCGGCGTCGCCTGAGGACAACTGCGTGAAGAGATAGCCGTAATTGGTCTCGTCGGTGAAAAACAGCAGGTAGGTAAAGGCCACCGTTACCAATAACAGGATGGATCCAATGGTGACTTTCTTGATGGTGTCAAGCTGGTTGATGACACCAAAAAGTTTATCGAACCCTTGTCTTAATTGCTCGAACATTTAGCTCACCTTTTGTATCAGCTCGTGATTCTCATTATTTCACGATAGGCATCCACGGCCTTGTTTCTGACCTGCACCATCAAGCGCATTTTCAAATCGGCTTCTTCCAGAGCCAGCATGGTCTCATGCATTCCCGCCCCGGAATCGCCGGACAAAAGCTTGGTAACAGCTTCGTCCGCTGAAAGTTGGGTCTCGTTGACCGATTGTATGGACTGGCTCAGCATCTCGGTGAAGCTCTTGGAGTCCGAAGGGCCACCCACTCCCTCCACCGACTTGTCGTAAAACTGCTCTCTGACCTTGTTCGGTGAAAGATTCTGCAGACTTTGCAGGGCTGGATTGATCTTCATCTAAGTTCACCTTATCCTATTTTGAGGGCTTCTTCGGCCATGGTCTTCATGGCGCGCATGGCCTGAACACTGGCCTCGTAAGAGCGTGAAGTCGAAAGCAGATCCACCATTTCCTCGACTACGTTGATATTGGGCATCTGTACGTAACCTTCCTCGCTGGAGTCTGGGTGGTAAGGATCGTACATCAGCTTGTAATCGGCTGTTTCCTGTATCTTGACCACTTTTACACCACGGGTCAGATCGTCGTGAGCTTCCTGCATGATATTGCCGAAATCAAAACTGGAGGATTCGTTCTCCATGGCGGTCGGCATGAAAATGGCGTCCTTGCGTTTGTAAGGACCGCCTTCTTCGGTGCGCGTGGTGTGCGCGTTTGCCAGGTTGGAGGAAATCAGGTTCAGGCGCAATCTTTGTGCCGCCATGCCCGATGCCGCGATTTGTGCCGCTCTCTTCAAGTTCATGATATCACCTTGTATCAGCGAACGTCGTTGATGACGTACTTTAATAGTGCCAGTTTTTTATTGACGATTTTGACCGAAGTCCTGTAGCGCAGAGAGTTGTCGGACAATGCCGCCATCTGCTTGTCGAGATTGACCCCATTTCCATCCAGTCCGTCTTCGCTTTCCTGGGCGACAATCTCGGGATCACCGGAAGTGGAAATTTCGCCGCCCGAGATATGACCGGAAGTCGTGGAGGAAAGCCTGCTCTGGTCGGCCTGCAGTACTTCACGCAACTGCTGAGAAAAATCTATATCCACCGGGCGGAAACCGGGTGTGTCTACATTTGCCAGATTGGAAGTCAAAAGATCCTGGCGCATGGAGCGGTAATCCAGATCTTTTTTGAGTCCCATCATTACATTGGTGCTGAACAGTTTCATATTATCCTCCGCAGATATTTCTACGACACTTATCCCTAGCAAACCTCATGCCATCATGTTCCGCTGCTATCAATTGCCTTCCCACAAATCCGACCAGTCCAGGCGCGTGACGCGCACGCAACCGACTTCCAGCACCTCCAGAGTCTCATGTGCCTGAAAAGCTTCCTTGCGGCATTCCCTTGTGATTTTAGATAGTTTCTGGATTTCAGGATTGATATTATCAACACTGTTTTTTTCCTTAGTTGCCATCTTTCTCTTCTCACCTTCCTTAGAATCAATCTATCTCACTGGGCAATAGCTGCCACATGACAGGAAAAGATTACCCGCCTATGCGCAGGTCCTCCGTCAATTCTCCGTTACGTCTGTATTCGTTCAGCTTGTTACGCAGGGTGCGGACACTGATGTCCAGTACTTTGGAAGCATGGGTGCGGTTGCCGTTCTGGGCTTTGAGCGTTTTTAAGATCAAGCGCTTTTCGGCTTCGCGCAGGGTGATGCCCACCGGCATCTCGCCGCCTTCGGTTCCGCCCATGGAATCAACGCCGTCAAACACCAGGTGCTCGACTTCAATGCGTGCATCGTCGTGGGACAAAAGCGCAGCGCGGGCGATGGTGTTTTCCAGTTCGCGCACATTGCCGGGCCAGTAGTACGAACCCATGGCCTCGTAAGCTTCGGGTGAAACTTCTTTTGCCATGCCACCTGTATGCTTGGTCACGAAATGCGGAACCAGCACGGTCAAGTCGTCCATACGTTCACGCAGGGGCGGCAGACGCAGCGGGAAGACGTTAATACGGTAGTAGAGGTCTTCGCGGAATTTGCCCTGGCGCGTCCAGTCCTTCAATACGCGATTGGTGGTGGCGATGGTGCGCACGTCTACCTTGATAGGATAGTTGCCGCCCAGGCGATCTATCTCGCGCTCTTGCAAAACGCGCAGCATCTTGACCTGCAAAAGCGGATTCATCTCGGAGATTTCATCGAGTACGATGGTACCGCTGGATGCCAGCTCGAACTTTCCTTCGCGGGTCTTGTCGGCACCTGTAAAGGCTCCGCGCTCGTGACCGAAAAGCTCTGATTCCAACAGGTTGTCGGGAATAGCTGCACAGTTTAGAGCCACAAAGGGGTTTTCCTGGCGCTGGCTATTAACGTGAATGAAGCGAGCCAGAAGCTCCTTGCCTGTGCCGGATTCGCCTTCGATCAACACCGGGGTATTGTGACGCGCGACCACCTGCGCCATCTTCAAGATGGTATGCATACGGCGATTGACCGTCAGGATCTGCGGCTGCGCTATGGACTGGGCCCTGGAAGGGCTTGCGTTCTGTCTTGCGGGGCTTATCATCGGTTCCATCGCCATGAGTATTCCGCTCCTGTCTTCGTGTTCCTATCTTGTGCCTTTGGCAACCGAGGGTCTCCACCCGGCTGTCTCGACTTTCAATTTTCCTATCCGGCTCCAGGCTTCGTCTTCCACCTGCGCCAGTTCTTCGAATATCTTTGCGGCTTCTTTGACGCGCCCGGCCTGAGCGCAGATTTCGCCGTCATAGTAAAGAGCCACCGGGCGTCTTGAATCGTAGGGGAAAAGCTTGAGCGCACGGCGGTAAGTTGCCTGCGCATCTTCTAAACGATTTAGCTGATACTGGGAATCGGCCAGCATGAAGAATCCGTGACGTACGCATTCCGGTATCAATTCCGGTTCGATCTCCACATTCTTATCGAAGTATTCGGCCAGGGCTTGCACGTAAATCTCGGTGGCTTGCTCGTAACGCTTCATTCTGTAGTAGATGCGACCCATGTTGCAGGAGATTTCAACCTTTTCGTAGTTTTTGTCAGTCAATTCCAGAGCCTTGGAATAAGAATCCAGCGAGGCTTTGAAGGCGCCTGACAGCTTGTTGATCTCGGCCATGGCCAGCAGGTGCTGACGCTGATCCTCGGTATCTTTGAATCTAGTGACAAAGTAATCCTGCGTCATACGGGCACGGTAGTGATCGCCGGTGCTGATGTAGGCCTGAGTCAGACCCAGAAGCAGACGGCGCTCGCCCTGAGGAGAATGGCCCTTGCGCTCCAATTCTTTCAAGTAAACCTTGACGGCTTCTTTGTCCTGCAAACCGTAACGGAAAGACTCAGCCGACCAGTAGGAGATCATTTCCTGATCTATCTTTGAAAGCGGGAAACGATAACCGGCGTTATGTTTCTTGATGATGTTCTGGTAGTCCTCTTTTCCAAAGGCGTTACGATAGGTATCCAGCACGATGGCCGAGAGGCGCTTGGGCTGGAACACCCAGTATTGGGCCAGATCGAAGCGACGATAAAGATCCACCATAATGGCAAAGGCTTTTTCGTTTTGACCATTTTTATGGTAGTGCCACATCAGGCGCAGCTTGGCGTCGCGCTCCAGCATGGATTCCGCGCCGACCAGATCCATCTTTTCGTAGACTTCCATGGGATTCAAGTCGCCAGCCTGGCGTGCCACATATTCTTTCAGCCGCATTCCGGCCAGCGTTGCATAAGGAGATGCGGGCCAGTTCATACCGACGAGACGATAGGCTTCGACCGCTTCTTCGAATTTGTTTTCATATGCGTAAAGATCACCCAGACGCAAGAGAGCAAGCGAGCTGTGCCAGTGCGAAGGATACAGGCCGATTACCTTTTTGTAATAATTCTTGGCTTCGCCCAACTGCTCCGATACGAATTTCACTTCAGCCGCCATCAGGTATTGGGCCACGGAAGGCTCATCCTGCTCGACGGTCTTGATGCAGCGGTCTACCATGCGGCCGGCTTTGCGGATCTTGCCGCGCATGGCCTGAATGGTAGCGCGTGCAAAACATATTTTACGCTCGGCGGCAACAGGCAAACCCGTACGTTTCATAAGGCTTTTTGCCAGATCTTCAGCGCGTTCCAGACGTTTCTGGTAGAGATAATTTTCCAAAAGGCCGATTTCGAAGTAAGTCCTCAAGCGACGCCACTCGGCAGCCCCGGCGGTAAAGGTCTTCTGGGCCTCGGAGTACGTGCCACGGTTATTGGCAATGTAAGCCTGTTCCATAAACATTCTGATTTTGGCACCGCGCTCCAGATTTTCCTGCTCGGCAGCCAGAACGGAGCGCAGGGCAGTATCCCAGTTGTTGTCGCGGTATGCCTGCTTGAAATACACGTCACCCAAAAGAGTCAGATTTTCCACCCACAAAGGACCGTTGGAAACCACCAGGTTGTCGCGGATCTTGCGCATGGCGCTTCCGTATGCGCCCATATCGGAGAATTCCACAGCCTGCAGGTAGTTTTTACGGTCCAGCTTGTCGATACCGGGCTTTAAGACGGTGAAGTCGTGATCCGGCATCAGAGGCGTGTTGTCTATGACCGCCTCCCAGAAAGGCACCAGCGGATAAAGCGGCTTACGCGATTCACGGCTTTCGCCGGCTTCGAGCTTGTAGCCTATCTCTATAATGATGCGCTGCGGCGAGGCGGCGCGTCTGTGCTTGAATGCGAAGTCACGCGGAGAGATAACGAGCTTGGCCTTGTAGCGACCGGCGCTTTTGGAAAGCTGTCTGATGGAGATAAGGTTTTGACCCAGATATGATGCAAGCTGCTTCTTGATGTTGCGCGGCGGGCGCTTCACATCTATTATCAACTCGCCCTTGTTGGATCCATAATATATGCGGTAACGGGTCTTGGAATTTACCTTCAATTCGATTGTGGTCAGCTTGTCGAAGTCCAATACCTTCTGCGCCAGCGCCTGTTCGGGCAAGACGAACAGCAACGCCAAAAAGAGTGTCATGCAGATTGTAATCGCTTTGTAAGACTTCAACTTCTAATTCCTTTCATCCTTAGCCCGCCAGTTCATAGAGCAAGGGTTGTGCCAAAAAATTTTCCCAGTTCTTCAAAAAGCTAGAGCGCTGTAATCATTGGGCTTTGGTTTTTGCGGCAATAGCTTCCGGAAAATCTTGCCTAGCCTGTCGGCAATTTTTTGACTACAACTCCTGACCCGCCAGTAGATTGCGTCGGCATTCTGACGATTGACCGCTCGCAGAGTCAATAATGGCGCGGGTTTGCGCGTCATCGCAAAAACGCACCATCATCGGAGACAAACAGGAGATTCCCCAGTGTAATCAGTTGTTTACATTAAATTCCGACCACTGAATATGGCATATTAAGTATACTATATGTGGAATACTGAACGCCGAATAGCCAGTAATACAGGGCTGTTTTTACGTCGGTTATTTGACGAACGCGGATAAAGAAGCGTCAATCCGGCTTGAAACGCACACATATCAGGCTATGGCGACAATATGGATCTACCCAATCCTGCGAGCATGGAATACGCTTGAGCACATTTCCTACCTGTAAAGAATTGTCGGAGATGGTAGGATAAGGTAGTCAACTCGTAAGTCCGCACCCCGCAAGGGCGTCAAAGAAGCGACACTTGCCTCGACGCGCAAACCCTTGCCACATGTGGGCGAAAATACCGAGCGGTGAGTGATATTCTCACAAATTCTTACAACTCCTACCCGACCAGACAATATCCCACCTGTCCGATTGTGTAGGACAAAATGGGGCGGCCTACCTTATACAAGGGTCGGGGAGGGCATTGTCTATAGGACATTCGAAGAGATTGCATCAAATCATCTCCCGTAGCGG
>CAYTHG010000025.1:0-19201 GCA_964437525.1 uncultured Myxococcales bacterium
GAAGTCGCCAACCTGGGCGGACGCAAGTTCCTGATCGAAGCCTTGCATGATTTCCACAGCAAGGGCAGCAAAGAAGACAAAGATTATAAAAAAGGTCTCGACATTCGCCGCACTACCGGCAGCCTGCTCGACGAATACAAGTCGATTCAAAAGAGTCGAGTGAAAAAAGCATAAGCTTTGACGAATACTTAAAACCCCGGAATTTACTTCCGGGGTTTTTATTTTAAGCCGGATTATGCAAAAGTTTTTATTGCGCTTCGCTTGTAATTGCGGCGACAATAAAAAAGGCGTTCCTGTCACCCTGAACTTTTTCAGGGTCTTGAATTCGCTTTATATAATGCTGAAGCAAGTTCAGCATCATAATTGCTTGATGATTGCTTGATGATTGCAGGTTTGACAAGAGCACGCGGGCTATTCCGATCAAAGGAGGCAAGATGCTGGAAGCTATCAGATGGGAAGGCGACAGACTGATCCTTTTGGACCAGCGCCGTCTGCCGGTTGAAGAAGTGGAACTGGTTTGCAGCACCCATATACAAGTAGCCGAAGCCATCAGCACTCTTGCCGTACGCGGCGCTCCAGCAATCGGAGTGGCGGCAGCCTATGCAGTGGTTCTGGGAACGAGAAAAGCCCTTCTGGAAAATCGACTGACAGGCGACGAATTCGACCGCATCGTCAATATCTTAGGTGCCACGCGCCCGACGGCTGTCAATCTATTCTGGGCTCTCGACCGCATGAAGATGGTTTTCTCCGGTTGCGCCGGTGACGATATAGTTTCCATGCTTGAACGCGAAGCCAAGAAAATCCATGACGAAGACATCGCCATGAACCGCACCATGGGGCGCTTCGGACAGGAATTACTCAAAGACGGCGACAACATACTGACGCACTGCAACGCCGGAACACTCGCCACAGGCGGCTACGGAACGGCCCTCGGCGTTGTCCGCGCCGCAGTGGAAGCGGGCAAGAGCATTCATGTCTACGCCGACGAGACGCGCCCGCTATTGCAGGGTGCGCGCCTGACGACCTACGAGTTGTTGTCAGATAAAATCCCCGTGACATTGATCTGCGACAACATGGCCGGAACCTTGATGAAGCAGGGCAAAATCCAGAAGGTCATCGTCGGCTCTGACCGCACCGTCGCCAACGGCGATGTCTGCAACAAGATCGGCACCTATCAGGTCGCCATCATGGCCAAATACCACAACATCCCCTTCTACGCCGCACTACCGGCCACCACCATAGATCTCTCCATCGAATCCGGCGACCAGATTCCCATAGAAGAACGCGGCGCGGAAGAAGTCAAAGGATACGGCGAGACTGTCTGGGCACCACCGGCAGTAGAGGTCTACAACCCCGCCTTCGACGTAACCCCGGCAGAACTGGTAACAGGCATCATCACCGACAGAGGCATAGCCTACCCGCCTTATAAAGAGAGCTTGAAGAAGCTTTTGAATTACTAGGGGAAGCTGTAAAGACCGCGTTGCACCCCGCAAAAGTAAAAGTAGGATGGGCATTTGTTATGCCCATCATTGCAAAATCACACTAGAACAAGAAGAAGATGGGCAAAGCAATTGCCCATCCTACCTACTGAAGAGAGCCAGCTCCTAGCCCACCAACTCGTCAAGCATATCCGCCAGTCGTCCGGCAACAGCAGAGCTTTTGTAGTAGGCCATAGCATCCCGGTCGGGTTTATAGAAGTCTTCGCCTTGGTCCTTGTAGTCTTTCAGGAATGCATAGACGCCTTCGGCTGTATCCAGCGCCGCGCCTGCCTTGGTGTGCTGCAATAATTCCGAGACGGCGGAATCCTGCGGGATCTGCGCTATGACAGGCTTTCCGGCTCCGAGGTACTCGAAGATCTTGCCCGTCATCACGCCGCGCATCAAAGGCGATAGCTCCTCAACCATCAGGAGGATGTCGGCGTCCTTCTGCCATTTCAAAGCCGTCTCATGATCGACGGAAGGGCTGCACATCACTCTGTCTTCTATGCCCAATCTTCTGGCGATAGGCTCGACCACCTGCGCGGCGTCCGGGCCGACAAAGTGACAGCGTCCGCAGTCGTTCTCCAGTGCAAACCGGGCGAAGCCTTCCAGAAATACGCTCGGGTCGCGCCTGCCGTTGTATAACGAGCCTGTGTGCAGGACAAAGGGACCGAGAGGGTTCGTTTTGAATTTGCGTTTTCGGGGTGTCTTGTCGTAGCTGTTGGGTAGCACCAGCGTTTTTTTGCCGTGCAGGGCTTCGAGTTCTTCGGCAATGGGACCGGAAACGGTTGTGAAGCGCGAGGCTCGGCGCATGACGGCTTTTTCCACGGCCTGATCCATACCGTGCAAAAGCGGCCAGCGCAATTCTATGGGACTCAGAGACCAGTGATCGCGGAAGTCCACCACCAGCGGTAGCCCGAGCTTCTCTGCCACCAGCGCGCCGACTATGGCGTCTGTGGGGGGACCGACGCTTGCAAAGACGGCATCGGCGCCGCCTGCTTCTTTTACCAGTTGCAAAGCGGCGGCATAAGCCGCAGGAATCCACGGCAAAAAGCGGTCGGGCATACGGTTGGCGGAGACGAACCACAGGTTGCGCGGCGCTTGCCGCAGGATCGTTTTGACTTTTGCCATCAACGAAGCTTCGCTACCGGCTTCGCTCTGTGCGCTTTGTGTCTTTGAGGATTTTGCCAAAAAGCCAGGTAGATGATTTCGCAGATAATGTATAGGGGCGTATGGATCGACAAACCCGCGTCTGGCACAGGCCAGCGAGTAATCTTCCAGCTTGTAGTCGAACTCATAACCGACGACTTTTTTCCCGGCCACCACCAGCGACTTCCAACCGTGCTGTGAAAGCTCGCGCACCATACGCTGGGCTCGGAAGCTACCCATGGTGGAAATGGGCGGATAGAGATGGCTGATGTATATTAGTTTTCGCTCGCGCAAGTTCTCGCCCGTCACTTTCCCTTGGTGTTTTCTAAAATTTCTGAAAGCGCTTCTTTCAAGTCTCCGTCGGCCTGTATGTGCCAGACGCGCCGCATCCCGGAAAAGAAGCGCTCGTCCTCGATTTTGTCATCCAGGGCGACGGTATCGGCAAGCGACAGCCCGTGCTGCTCAAGGTAGGCTTGCAGGTGCGCCCGCTTATCGCGCATCTTATCGCCCAGTATAACAAAGGGATCGACTTGCACCCTGCCCTTATCGTCTATCAAGCGCTGGGCCGTGACCTTGACGCGCCCGTTGGATATGCCGCAGTTGCGCAAAAGCTTGTACGCCACCTGCTCGAAACCCGAAGAAAGAATCATCAGGTGCAGATCTTCATGAGCTGCAAGCTCGCGCATGATCTCCTGACTTTCGGGTTTGAACTTTATTTCCTCGACTATGTCGCTCACGTCCTTGTAGCTGTGGGGTTTCCACTCTTCGACATCCAGCTGGCAGAATTCGTGGTAATCGATTTTGCCTGCCATGAAATCGTCCAGATGCAGACTGGCACGATCCCACAACCCCAGCCGCTCGTGGACATACTGCCACGGGCTGGGGTGTTCGGTCAATGTCCCGTCTAAGTCAAGAACTACAAGTCGAATGGGATCTTCTGATTTTCGCAATGCTTTTTCTCTTAGCTGCCGAATTCTTTTTTGACAACAGCAAAAGCCTTGTCGCAAATTGCCAAAGCTTCGTCGACGTCTTTTTCTTCATGGGCCGCCGAGATGAACCAGTTGTGATGCGGATGGATAAAGGCACCGTTTTTGGTGGCCTCTGCCGAGAACAACTGCATACGCCTGAAGTCCTTTTCGTTGGCAAATTTCATGTATGGAATACTGGGAGGCCCGGTGACACTGACCTTCAGGCCGTTATCTGTTGCCAAGGCGCGCAGACCTTCCTGCAATCTCGTTCCCATCTTGAAGATTTTCTCGATGGCGTTGGTAGCCTTCATTTCTTCGATGGTGGCAAGCATGGCCGAAAGCTCGATGGCTGACGCCCAGAAAGAGCCGGTGAAGAACACCTTGGATGCAGCCAGTTTCATTTCTTCGGTACCAACAGCAGCCGAAAGCGGATAGCCGTTGGCGATGGCCTTGGAGAAACAGATCATGTCCGGCTTGAAGCCGAAGTATTCGCAACTGCCGCCGATATTGAGGCGGAAACCGGCGCGAACGTCGTCCACGATGATCTTGATGCCTTCTTCGTCGCACAGGCGGCGAATGCTGCTCCAATAGTCGGGAGCGGGCATTTCCTGGTCGGCAAAGTTCGGGTGGTGATAAGGCGATGTGATAAAGGCTGCAATTTCGCCTTTGTTTTCTTTGATAACGGCTTTGAAATCTTCAAGGTCGTTCCATGTCACCATATGAACATCGACTCTGTCAGAGGTAGTCAGTCCGCCGTGACCGGGCGTGCACCAGGCATGTGTGCCGTGATAACCGCCGCGACACATGATTACGCCGTCGCGCTGCGTGGCTTCGCGGGCGACCTGCACAGTCCAGGTGGTAACGTCGGAACCGTTTTTGGCGAAGATGGCCCAATCTGCGATGGGAATGGTTTCGACCATCATTTTTGCGGCCTTGACCTGCAGTTCGCTGGGGTGATTGAAGCAGGATCCTTTTGCCTGTTGCTTGCGAACGGCTTCATCCACCTTGGGATGTTGGTGTCCCAGAATGATAGGACCGTAACCGCACAGAAAATCTATGTACTCATTGCCGTCCACATCCCAGTAATGGCAGCCTTTGGCTTTTTCGGCAAAATACGGAAAGGAGCCGGGAACGGTGATGGCCGGGGTCATGTGACCCGGAATTGCGCCCGGAATATAACGGGCAGCTTCTTTGAAAAGCTCGTGAGAGCGATCGAATTTATATCCTGACATAACAGCCTCCTTGACGGGCTTGTGGTTACTGCATGAAATGACCGATGCGGTCGATAATGGAATTGAGATGATCAGCCATGGGAATCAAACCGCTGATGCGGATATCGCCCAAGCCCAACGCTGCCATGGCGTCCATCTTGCCCGACAGAACCGCCAGAGCGACATTGAGATCCTTGAATTCGGTTGCGACGGTCGGGTTCTTTACATCGCCAAGAATCGGCTTGTAGGTTCCCGAGATTTTGCTGATACAGGTGGCCGGGCCATCCGGCAAAACCTTGAACATCGCCACGCCCTCGGGTACACTGGCTGACCATGCTATCGACTTGTGATCATGCGCCACCAGTTGCGGAACGGCGCAGACCGCCACACGCAAGGTCATCTTAACAACCTGCTCGGCGAAAACCGGGTCTTTCAGGTCTTCTTCATCGGCCTTCAGATATTTTTCCAGAAGTTCCGTCAAGCGGGTAAAGCGCTTCAGGTCTCCCAGCTTCCAAGCTCCCCAGTAGGGCAGCGGAACGACTTTTTCTCCGGCGAACATTTTGTTGATCTGCGCATAGCTGGTGAACATCAGGCCGGTATCGGCGGATGCGCTGTCGGTAGCCGATGTTTTGATCTCGCCGTTGGAAATACTGATCAAAAGCGTCGGGCCGCCTAATACACGAAAGCGAATGGAATACTCCATTCCCTTCACAAGTTCTTTAGCTTCTTGATCGAACTCTGCCAACTCCGCCAAGCGCGGCAGAACGGCAAACATGTTGAGGTGCGCGATGACTCTGTCTCGCTCTCCTCCATTCGGATTTGCTTTCATGGTTTCTTCCTTTGACATAATTACCTCTGTAAAGGACCGCCTTCGTAAAAACTGATTTCCACGCCACGCTTGGCCAAGCGCGGCAGGAACGTATTGGGACTCAATATGGCTTCGGGGGCGAATACCCCGCGTTTTCTGATTTGTCCGCGACCGACCATCAATGCTCCCTCAAGACAGGGATAGGACGTAATCTCCGCGATGGGGCCGACGCCGGTATAGAAATGATGGCGTTTTTTACCTTTGTTGCTGCCATATACGTCGATGCGAAAAACCGATTTATCGGCGCTGTCACCGATTTTGAAAACTCCCAGGATCGGACTGAGAAGTTTTGCAAGGCGCTCGCGTTTTCTATGGCTGTCCGACAGCTTCCAGTCGCCGAGCTTGGTGGCCATACGTGCCACCCAGACAGGACGCGCGCCGCCGTGCAAGGTGACTTCTAAAAGTCCCGGCAAATTGCGCGGAACCGAAACGGATTCGGCGTGACCTGTGTAAAAGACGGTTTGCCAGCCTATGGGCTCGGGGAACAAAACCTGCTTTTCACCGCGACCCGTCTTGACCTGCACTTCCTTGCCGTCCATCCATTGCAGAGTATGGCCGGAAAAGATGTGCATGACGTGTTTGACGTTGGCCGGACCGACTTCTTCATCAGCACCGCCGGTCCAGTTGATGTGAATGCGCTCGGGCGCGTCCATGGACTGGTAACCTTTTTTTGCAAGCAGGTTGGTGATGCCGGGAGAGTTGCCAAGGCCGGTAATCACGGTAATGCGGGCTGCCTTGGCTTTTTCATGCAGCTTTTCCACTGCCAGATAAGCGTCAAAATCGTCGGCTATAGAAACATAGTGGGTTTCGGCTTCGATACAGGCCGAGATGACCTTTTCCTCGAAAATATAGAAAGGCCCGACGTAGCCCATGACCACATCGACATCTTTAATGCATTTTACGAGGGAGTCTTTATTCAGAGCATTTACTTCACAACCCGAAAACTTATCGCCGTACTGCTTGGCTATTTCATCGGCTGCCGCTCCATCAAGATCGGCAATCACGACTTTTGAGACATCATTCTCATCGGCAAGAGGCTTCAAGACCGCCTTGGCCATTGCCCCGCAACCGCCCAGCACGCAAATTTTCATCGGCAAAGTTCCTTGTCTGTTTTTATTTTTCCTTCTCGTCTTTAGCCAACATGCCTTTCAGCAATTCGGCCATACGTCCAGACGCAATGGCGTTCTTTTCTTCTTTGGGTGCATAACCGCGAGATTCGCTTCTGCCGCCTCTTCCGCCACGGTCGCGACGCGGCTCCGGTCTGGGACGGCCTTCCGACTGGCTGGGGCGCTCCTGGCGTTCTTCAGGAGGCGGAGGATCAAGCAATTGCTTGCGGGAAAGTTTGATGCGTTTTTTATCGTCGTCTATCTCTATGACCTTGACTTTGACCTTGTCACCCGGTTGCAAAATCTCGTTCGGGTCGCGCACGAAGGCGTGGGCCAGTTCGGAGACATGAATCATGCCTTCGCGTCTGCCACCGATATCGACAAAGACGCCGAATTCGGCGATGTTTTTGACAGTGCCTTCAATCTCCATGCCGACGTTGATTTCAACTGGACGCGCCTTGGGACGGCGCGGACGGTCTGATTTCTTTTTCTTCGCTCCGGCAGGTTTTGACGAGGAGATTTCGAAGCGCGGGTCGCGTCCGGCTTTAGCTAAGCCGTATACTACTACATCCAGTCCGGCCTCGCCGATTTCCTCACCGACATACTTTTTCTTGTCAAGCAGAGAAAGCACTTTGCCGTTGCCGATCAGACCTTTGACATCGCTGCCCTGCTCCTCGGCGATTTTCTCCACCAGTGCGTAATGTCTGGGATGTACGGCGGTAGCGTCAAGTGGCACGTCGCCGTTGACCCTGACAAAACCGGCCATCTGCTCGAAAGTCTTTTCGTCAATATCCAGTGCGGTCTTCAGAGCCTCACGGCTTTCGAAAGGATCGTTTTCTTTACGGTATTGAACTATGGCGCGGGCTTTCTCGGAATCGAGACCGGCCACGTAAGCAAGCATGTGATAGTTTGCAGTGTTGGCGCAGACCCCGACGCGATTGATGCAGAACTCGGCCACGTCTTCTATCTTGTTGTTCAAAAGCTTCTGGTCCAGCTCGTGCTGATACTGACCCAACTCCAGTCTGGACAGATCGACTTTGATGATTTCGGAGAGCGGATCAAGCATACGGCGGCCGATTGAAATGGCTTTCACTGCGGTCGGGTATAGATCTTTATATTCGTTGCTGCCCTCGTCGGATTTGGAATGCATCTCGGCCACGTCGGTTTTCATCAATTCGACGCGCACCTTGCCAAGCCCATTGTTGGCCAGATGATCCTTGACCAGCTTGCAGATATCGGCACCGTTCAAGGTGTCACCAATGGCAACGGCCTCGACTTTGTGGCGCTCTATCACTTCATCGACAAAGCGCAGCATGGCCTGCTTGTTCTCGACAGTGGCCGGGCTTATCATGGTCTGGTGCTCGAACAGGTTGCCGAGGGCATCCAGAACAATGATCTGCAACTCATCTGTGGAGTTGAGATTTAAAACCAGCACGTTACGTCCCGGCAAGGGCGGTTGCAGAAGGATGGTCTGCAGGTTGGATTCTATCAGCGATATGGCTTTTTCGTCCGAGCGACGCTTTAAGGCCAGCATAATCTCGCGTTCTATCTGACTTGCCAACAAACGCTCGTAGGTGTCGCGAATGGCCGTAACCAGATGCGACCTCCAGATCGACTTCTCATTTTTCAGAACGACGGAATCCAGCACCTTGAGTACTTCAGTCTCGTTGACCTTTATATGCATTTTCAATTCGTCGCGTCTCTGAGAACGCCACATATCTATAAATTTATGATGCGAGACTTTGCTGAGCGGCTCGGGCACGCTGGACATGGGTATCGGTTTAGTGCTTTTGGATGAGCGGCGGCAGAAGATCTCTCCCTCACGCCAGCTTACATCGCGCACTTCCTGACGCACGTCGTGAGACTGGGCGATTTTTTCAGAAACGATGGCCAAAGCGCTTTCTAAAATATCCGAGACATCGCTGTCCCCTTCGGACAAAAAGCCCCGGCAGATTCCATCGACATCTTCCATTTCGTCGCCCTGGGCCATGATGCGTTCGGCCAGGGGTTCAAGCCCCAACTTTTTGGCTATCTCGACCTTGGTGCGTTTTTTTGCTCTGAAAGGCAAAAACAAGTCTTCCAGATCAGCGCGGTTTTTGCAGGCTACGACGGCAGACTTCAAGGTGTCGTCCAATATGCCTTTCTGCTCCAGGTCGCGCATGATCTCCAAGCGGCGTTCGTCCACTTCGGCGAACATGCCAAAGGCATCCCGCAGGGCAAACAGGCTCGCCTCGTCCATGGCGCCGGTATCGTCTTTACGATAACGGGCGATGTAGGGAATGGAATAACCGTCGTCTAGGAGCTGCTTGATGCGCTCAACTATAGATTCTTCCAGTTTCAATTCTTTTGCCAAGATCGGGGTTGGTCGAACCATTGGAGTCTCACTTCCTTACTTCACAAATTCAAACGCCGGTATATGTCCATAACCACTACACAAATTGGACAAGTATCATAGAAACGCGATCAAGGTCAACCATATTCGGAAACCCATTCCTCAATCTAGTTGACCTTAAAAATCAGCCCGTCAATTGTGCAACAGCAGGGCTTATCCACGCAAATAAAATAATGACAAAGAAGAACAATATTTGATGAGAAATCGGCTTGTCATCCAAGGGTTCCCACAAACGATCCAGGGCAATTGCCCCGAAAACGGCGGGCAAGCCGACAATTCCGACCGAAATCAAGAAATGTCCTTCGCTCAAAGGCAGCAATGCCGCCAGTAAAAACGACGCTAAAGTCAGAACAGCCAAGAGATACAAGCCATCGGCAGCGGCTCTTTTTTTCAGTGCCAATAACAGACCCATGACAAACAAAACCATGTGCGGCAGAGTGTTTACCGAAAGATTCAGCCACCTGGATTGCGCAAGGTTTTTCCACAAATCGGAAAAACCGCCAGCAAATATCCCTCCGGCAGGTTGAGTGGGATTCAAAATCTGTAATTGCAGTAAAACCGGCACGATCATCAAGATAGCGAAAAACCAGCCCAGCCAATTTGAGGGGCGCGAGAAAAGCGCTTCGCGTTTTTCAGGATTGTGCAAGGCCCAGAAAACGAAAAAGACCATAATCAACAGCGCCAGCGGGTGCATCCAGGCCGCCAGAGCACAAGAAGCCGCCATTATCCACGGCATGGATTTGATGGGATTGATGGCCTGCATCTGCACCACCACACACTGCATCCCCACAAAGAATATCCAGCCGAAAAGCAGCGCGGGAATCAATGTTTCGGCAGGCAACATAAACCACGGAAAGGCGAATATCAGTCCAATGGCCATCAGGGATCTGCGCCAGTTTTTGAAAAGGATAAACGCGAACATGGTGAAACTGTGGAAAAACAGCAGGTACAAGACCCACATGACACCGAAAGTCCCCAAAAAGCTGACCGGCCCCGAAAGCGTCAGACCGTCCACCATGATATTCGCCAAGGCCCGCCAGGGTTCATCATAGGGCACCAGCGGAGACGCCACGATCTTCGAGAGTTCGTCGGGGGCAAAGTTCATGGCGGTCAATGTGGATTGCAGAGTGATGACGAATTTGAAAACACGGTTCAAAAAGTCTCGCATGTAATTGCGCAAGTATTCTTCAAGCTGGTACTGAACGACATGCCCGGCGTAAATCCACAACACCAGCATGAATATAAGGGCGGTTCGCAGAAAAAGGGACCAGGTCTGAACCGTGCCGTTGATTTGCAGACCTTTGGGTAAAAGTCGCCGCAGATCCCAGCGGGCCAGAAGTTGTTTCTTTTTCGCAAGTTTTACCCTGGCCTTTTGCAGGCTCTCTTTTTTGACTTTCTCTTTTGCCTGCCATTCGCTCTTTTTAATCAAAAGACCGCTTCCGCCTTCGCGGGTTCTGATATGAACGAGCAGAGCTTCGGCCAATTCCACGGCCCTATCCGAGATTTTCATTCCGGCTTCGGAAGTCTCAATAAACAAATTGTAGTAAGCGGTACGCCCGAAACACGGCACGGCTTTATCGTGCTGCATCAGCACTATGGCCACCTTGCCGCCGGTGTCTACTTCTTGCCAGATGCTTCTGATCTGGGCCGGATTCTTCTCAATCGTATCCAGTCGCCAACCGGCAAGCTCAAGCGTCTCGCCGGATTGTGCAGCAAAAAGTTTCTCAGCAGCATCGTTATCCTGAGCCGTAACAACACCGACAGACGAAAGCGTCAGCAGCAGAATGAATATGTATAATCGCAGAATCTTCAATTCAACCTCGATAATCGTATTGGCGTATCTTACCTTCTGTATACAGCAGCGGTCAAGCGGTGCTTACGCACTTTGCGGATTATAGTTTCTAATGTAGGATGACGCCATGACAGTCAAGAATGTCTTCATCAGTTCAGGCGAACCTTCAGGCGACCTTCTAGCCGCCGGTGCCGTCGCCTATACAAACGAGCTTTTAAAAGGATGTTGCCGCATCGACTGGCACGGCATGGCCGGAGAACGAATGATCGCCGCCGGGGTGCAGCCCTTAAAGGGCATCAAGCCACCCGCCGTGGCGGGGTTGTGGGAGCTTTTACCGCGCGCGGGCGAGATACTGCGCTTCAGGCGCGAATTCTACAGGCAGGCATTGAGCCGCAAGTGGGATCTGGCGGTGCTGGTGGATTTGCCGGATTTGCATTTGCCTTTGGGAAGGAAACTGAGAGTAAAAGGTGTACCGGTCCTGCAATATGTTCCACCTCAAGCCTGGGCATGGCGCAGCGGCAGGAGCGAATCCTTGAGAATCTCGGCGGAGCGCACGGCGGTCCTGTTTCCCTTCGAGAAAGAATACTTCAAAAAACGCGGTGTCAAGGTTTCATACGTAGGACACCCCCTGCTTGACAAATGGATTCAAAGCGAAGAAAACGCAGCAACTCCAGCAAAAAGCAAAAAGCAAATTGCCCTTCTGCCCGGCAGTCGCCGCCACGAAATAGAGGGCATGGCACGGACGATGCTGGATGCCTGCCGTCTTATATCGAAAACTCTACCTGAAACTCCGACCTTCCATATGGTCGCCGCTCAGGGATCGCGCAAGCTTGTTGAACAGACATTAAAACCCGGCGATGCCGTCGCAATCGTGGAACGCGACGCCGTGAACTTTTGTGAATACGATCTGGCCATCTGCGCCGCAGGCTCGGTGACGCTTGAGTTGGCGGCGGCCAATGTGCCTTTCATCATGGCGCACCGCATCCACCCGGTCAGCTACCGGCTGCTCAAGGGACGCATGAACACCGGCCTGATCGCCCTGCCGAATATCCTTGCAGGCTATATGGCGGCACCCGAGCTTTTGCAGGATGAATGCAGACCGGAACGCATCACCGATGAATCCGCAGAAATATTGATGCAGGGCGGCGCACAAAAACAAAAGGCGGCATGGCTTGCCCTGGGGCGCAGCTTGACCGCCATAAGGCCCGATATGAGAATAGAGAATTTGATTGCAGACATGCTTGACATGTAGATAAAAGCTGTAGAATATTGAAATAAATCGTTTACTGAACTTATGGAGCGACAAGTGAAATCAGGAATCTTCAAGTTATTTTTCGGACTGCTATTGGTTGCAGCCGTTGTTTTTTTGGTGCTTTATATCGGTGCCAACCAAAAAGACTCCAAGGACGACGAGCGCAAAATGTCTCCGTCTGAAGAGCGGGTCACAAATCTGCGCAACACCGCCTATAAGAGCAAGCGCGACTATCGGGACGCTCTTGAACGAAAAGGCCGCAAAAGTCCGCGCCGCGAACGCCGGTCCGTAAAACGTAACAGGATGGAGCGCCGCGCCACAGCCCCTTCGCGTTCGCTTGACACCGCCGGAAAGCAAAACACAAGAGACACAAGCAAACTTCGCAAAACCCCGCAAGACAACAAGGGCAAAGCGGCAGGACAAAAGAGCGAGACTCAGCAAAAGGCCACCAGAGAAGAGATACTCTACAAAGTGCGCCTGTTTGCGGCCAAGCCTTCGGCGGCGGTCAAACAGGTTTTGAGAGCCATAAAGAAAACAAAGGCAAAGAACGCACCGCAAAGCCTGAGCATCGGCAAGACTGTCAAGGTGGATGTGCCGCGTGAAGCCTATCTGGATTTCGTCGATAATATTTCGGCTGCCGGAAAACTGAAGATAGACCGCAAGCGCTTCCAAACCACGGAACCCTCCTCCGCGCCTATTCCGTTTGAGATTACTGTTGATGAGACGGCGGTCAAGTAGGGGAATTCAACCGTTGTGCCATTCTGAGGCGAAGCCGAAGAATCTCTTACGATATCAGTCAGATCCTTCGCTAACGCTCAGGATGACATGGAGAATTTTGTGTATTGGTGCAGGCGAGGATACCTGCTCCTGAATATTTTTTATTCAAGATCATCATATTATCCTTCTGCCTCTTCCCTTACCTCAACTCCACCATCAGAATCTTCAATCGGCCTATCAGCGCCGCTACCTTGAACTGCTCCTGCATTCCACCTTTAGCAAATGCTATGTGCGAGACATCGACGGGCATTTCGTTCCATGAGGGATCAAGCGAGATCCAGCGACCGGCCCAGATTTCAGTCCAGGCGTGGAAGCCGAAGCCGCCTATCTCGGCGGCGTGTACTATGCCGACCTGCTCGCGGGCGGGAATCCCGGCCGCGCGGGCCAAGGCGACCATCAAGACTGCGTGTTCGCCGCAGTCGCCCTCGCGCAACTCTAAGACATCCAGCGCGTTTGCGAACATGGGCGTGTATTTTTTATCGAGATTCTTGTAAACCCACATCATCAGGCGGCCTGCCGCTTCTTCTACCGACTGCGAACCTTTGACGATCTTTCGGGCCAGCTTTTTCAAGCGCGGGTCGTCGCTTTGAATGCGCGACTCGGGTTTTAAAAACTCACCCATCTTTTTGACTTCCGTTTTGCTCAAGGGCCACGGGTGCTTTTTGGAAAGCTTTTCTTTTGTGACTTCCAGCCGCAATGCGCCGTCTTTGCTTTTTATCCAGTGCTGGCGATGATTCTCCAGCAGCAGATCTTCGCTTGCTATACCTGCAAATTCTATCAGCAGCCTGTCTGCCCTGGCCTGCTTTTTTAGTGAGCCGGGCGCTTTGACGATTGACGAGCCTAAAAAGTCCGCCAGATACTCGCCCGAGCGCACCTGTCCTTCACTCTCCCACAGGGCGGTGATAAACCCCGCCACCTTGACTTCCAATAGATTGCCATCGGCGTCGTACCAGCTTGTCTGCGGCAGCGACAGCTCTATGACCTGTCCTTCGATGCGCACGGTATCGACCTTGACGCCCCTGAACATGCGTTTTTCAAGTGCCACCACTTCGGTCTGCGAAGTCAGGCGGCGGGCGATAGAGGGGTCGAAGCTGTAGGCCTGCATTTTGTAGCCAAGTGCAGCCACACCGGAGGTGATGGCCAGCTCTGCGGCGTAGATTTCGTAGAGGTTTTCAGGCTGATATGCAATCTCTACTTTCTCGGCCTTGCCGCCTATGCGACTTGTCAGAAAGTATTTCCCATTTTCTATTGCAAGCTCAAAGCTCGATTCGGAACCGGCGCTTTTCATGCTGGAGCGCAGGCTCACCAGCGCGCCATCCGAAAGCCTGTATGTCCTGACGTTGTCGGTGTTGACCTCCTGCAGCTGCCCCATGACCTGCAAACGGAAGGCCACGTCTTCTCCCGTCTCTACCAGCAACCCGCCTTCAAGCAGCTTGACGCCGTGCCGCAGGTAGCCGACCTTGCCGCCTGAAAAATACAGGCCGAACCACTGGTCGCCCTCGTGATTTTGGAGATATTCAAGCAGTTGCGTCTTAGAGCTTTTATCCTCGGCGGTCTGGGCAAAGGCTGTAGAACACAAGATCAATATGAGAAGAAATGCAAAAAGCGTCCTTGGCATGGCTTTTCCTTTTGAGAATAGTTACGCAAAACAGTTTATGCCTGTTTCACATGCGGGGGCAAATTCTTGCTTGGGATTTTGCCGTGTGCCGGATTTTTGCATAAACTTGCCTTGCGAACCGCTTTGCGTAATCATTGTTATATTCTTTCAACAATCGGGAGGCGAGCATGGGCAACTCCATATACTGGGACGAATCGCGTGACGGCTTTTACGAGGTTTTCTATATCACCGTCAACCACCGTAAATCTGGAAAAGCTTTCTGGTTGCGCAGCACGCTTTTAAAAACCGCTGCCCCCGATGAACAGCGTTTCGGCGGCCTATGGCTGGCGGCCTTCGATGCAAACAAAGACAAGCCTAATCTGGCGCTGCATAAATATTTCCCGCGCAGTGAGTGCGAATTCTCACCGGGCGCTATGGGGCTCAAGGTGGCGGACTCCATGTTGAGCGATAGTAGTTTCAAGGCCGATTTCGAGGCCGAAGGCTACAGGCTTTCCTGGGATTTGAATTGGCAGAAGCACCCGGAAAATCTGTTTCTGGTGCCGGATGCCATCAGGAAGACGCCCATACCCAAGGCCGATTTATGTATTCCCAATGTGGATGTGGCCGTAAGCGGTCACATCACCGTGGATGGCGAGCGCTACGATTTTGACGGCGATCCCGGCGGGCAGTCGCACCACTGGGGCAGACACTACGCCCACGGCTGGCTGTGGGGCCATTGCAACGATTTTGAGGGCAAGCCCGGCACGTGGCTTGAAATGCTGTCGGTGGATCTCTTCGGAGTGGGGAAGCTGCGCCAGCCCTTGACCATGCTGGCAGCAGAGACCGAATCCGGGCGCTTTGAGCTTTTAAGCCCTCTGGATCTTTTGCATTCGCGGGCGGAATACGCCGACAACAGATGGCTGGTCTCGGCTCGCAAGGGCAAGCGTCGCATCGAAGCGGAATTTACGGCACCGGATGAAAACTTCGTGGCCTTCCCTTATGTCTCGCCGCACAACGAAATTTACACCTGCCACAATAGCTGCATGTGCGGATTGGTGCTGCGCATATACGAAAAAAGCGGCACGGGCTGGAAAAAGATAGAGGAATTGTCATCCTCCGGCGCACACGCGGAGTTCTGCACGCCGCAGAAAACCACGCCATCAAGCTTCCGCTTCGGCGGGCTTTTGGGTGTCGGGATGTTGGGGTAGGAAATGATGTAGGGGAAAACAGAAGGATAACATGATGATTTTGAACAAAAATGTAGGTCGGGCAAATTTCTTGCCCGACATCTTTTGTTGATATGCTTTTCATTCAAATGAGAGTGCATCCATGAAAGACCTAAAAAGACTTTATGTAGAAGGTGGTACATACTTCTTCACGGTGGTCACCAACAAACGTCGCAAATTGCTTTGCGAGGAGGAATCGCGCCTCGCCCTTAACACTGCCATCAAACATGTACGCTCCACACATCCATTCGATATTGTGGCATGGGTTTTGTTGCCGGACCACCTTCATTGCATATGGACATTACCTCAAGGAGATGCCAACTTCTCGTTACGCTGGAGCCTTATTAAGCGAAGTGTCTCTTATCAATTGAAGGAAAAATTCGACATTCGTTCAGATCGGACAGAGAATCAGATAAAGAAACGTGAAAGCGGGTTCTGGCAACACCGTTTCTGGGAACATAGTATTAATAATGAGACCGATTTAACACGACATTTTAATTATGTTCATTTCAATCCTGTAAAACATGGTTTGGTTGAAACGACAAACGAATGGCAATGGTCAACTTTTCATAGGTATCTAAGAATGGGATATTATGATGATGAAAGAATGCCTATAGATGAAAACGTTGATGGTGAATGATTGCACGATTTTGTCGGGCAAGAAATTTGCCCGACCTACTTCTAATTTTTTAATAGACTACAATCCAACAGGGTGCCACGGTCTTGTTTTCGAAGAAAACATGGCCGTGCATTGCCAGTGATAAAAGACACACGGCCATCGATTCTTTGAATCGAAGACCGTGGCACCCGTTTTTCAATCCGGGTAGGCCCAAAAATAAATTTGCCTACCCCCCGCCTCTCCCCAAAAACACCCGCCTCCATCCGCCGTGATTTCTTGTCTGTATGGCCGATTTGTGACATACTGCCCGCTGATTGAAATCTGTGGACCGGATTATGGATCGAGTTTCTTTGAGTCGAAACTTGCGGACTGTTCGTGCCGGATCAGGAAAGGTGCGAGGTGTATGGATCAGAAAAAAGGCCCGTGGGCCGATATTTTCAATTTCTACAGCGATGCGACCGGAGAGTTGATAACTTACCTGCTCTCCAACGAAAAGTTCATGGAAAACATGCAGAAGTTCATGGTGGCCAGCGTTGAATTTCGCGAGGTCATGCGCAAAGCCGTACAAGCTATGATGATTCAATTGAAATTACCGACCGGAGAAGAACTGTCCCGCGTCGAGCAGGCCATGCACGAGCTGGAGGACAGGATATTCTCGCTTGAGGAAAAGCTGGAATCCATGGACGGCAAGCTGGATGAGATTGTGAAAATTGAGAAAAAGGCCAGCTCCGCTACCAAAATAAAAACTAAAGCCAAGACCAAAGTTAAAGCCGAAACCAAAATCAAAGCTGAAAGCGGGAAATAGCAATGAAGGTCGTTTCCTTCATAAACGAAAAAGGCGGCACCTGTAAGACCACATTGGCGGTCAATCTGGCGGCCTATTTTGCGCTTTACAAGAAAAAACGCGTGCTGCTCTTGGATCTCGATTCTCAAGGTCACGTCGGAAAATCGCTGGGCGTCAACGTGCGCGAGGCTCCGATTACGATTATGGAATGGATGACCAACCAGAAGGTACATTCATCGGAAGCGGTGCTTGAAACACGCATAGAGAATCTGAATGTGATCGTGGCCAACAAGCGACTGGCGGAGTTTCCGCAAAAGGTGGCCCGCAGACCAGGCAACACCACTCGCTTAAAGCAGCGAATCGATAACCTAGAAGAAGAGCTTGGCGAAAAATACGATTACGTCTTCATAGACGCGCCGCCATCATTGGGGCTCGTGACGCAAAACATAATGATAGCCTCGGACGAAGTGGTTCTGCCGGTGGCTTTGACGTTTTTGTCCATGGATGGCTGTGCCGAAGTCATCGCCACCATGGGGCAGGTCAGGCGCGAAAACAAAATCAACAACCCGAGTCTGGGAATGGTGGTGCCGACGCTTTACAGAAAAACCAAGCTCGCCAACGCCATTATAGTCAAGTTAAAGAGCTACTTTCCTAACGAGCTTTCGCAGGTGGTTATCAGCTATAATGTCCAGATAGACGAGGCCCAGAGCTTCGGTCGGACGATCTGGGAATATGCGCCTTCGAGCAATGGCGCGAAAATGCTTGAAAAACTGTCCATTGAATTGTATAGAAAAGTCCTGGTCGCAAAAAGCAGACCATAGAAAATGTCTTTGACGGAGGAAAAAATGAGAAGCAGCATTTCCGTACTTCTGGCGATTGTCGCAACTTTGGGTTTGTTTGTTTTTGTTGGCTGTGGCAGCGAGAATGACGAAGGTATAAAGCCTGTCGCAATCAAGGGTGTATTAGGCGGCAGTTTTGTTCAGGACGGAACCCAAGATCTGCGTGTCGGCGTCATGGCCAGCACGGAGGGAGGCGAACTTCTGGAACTGGCATCCTATGGAATGCATCGTGGTGAGACGACATGGAAAATGATCCTGATAGATTCTCCTCCGGCAGAAGCCAAGTGGACATCTGAAGGCTCTGTAAGTCGCGTCACCCTGCAGGTATTTTCATACATAGATGTAGACGGAACCGAGACCTACACAGATGACGACGGCACCCCCAAGGGCGTCAGCTCCACCAAGATATTCTTCTTCGATTCAGATTATGAAGCTCAGGGAGCCCAAATGGGATTCAACTTGCAGGGCGAAGGCGGATATTCGCAGGATTTTGTGGGTACGCAGTTCGACCTGTTTGCCGACGACCAGAACTGATAGTTCAATTTAGACAACAGACCTGAATTCCATACGGAATCGGCTTGATAAAAAAGGGGTGGATTATGGCTTTGTCCGAACAATTCAACGATCTTCTGAAAAACGCAATGAAGGCAAGCAACAAGCAGGAAGTCGGCGTGTTGCGCATGATAAAATCCCGCTTCCAGCAAAAGCTGACCGAAAAAGGCTTCACCGGCGAAATGACTGACGAAGTGGTCCTTAAGGTGATCGGCACTTATGTCAAACAAATGGAAAAATCCATTCCCGACTACAAAAAAGCCGGAGATTCCGCAGCCGGAAAGCTCGAAGAAATCCGCTACGAAATCGACTATCTCTCGAAGTTCTTGCCGAAGATGATGGGCGAGGAAGAAACCCGCAAGCTGGTGCGCGGTATCATAGAAGAATTGGGACTGGACTCACCGTCTCAGACAGGGCGCATCATGGGCGCTTTGATGAAAGACTACAAAGGCAAGATCGACGCAGGACTGGCCAAGAAAATCGTCACCGAGGAATTGAGCGGCGAGTACGTCCTTCAAGTTTTATCCCATACAAAGAAGGGCCCCCCCGCCCTTGCCCCGCGGCCCAATTATTTTGCAGACCTATGCATAC
>CAYTHG010000026.1:0-18884 GCA_964437525.1 uncultured Myxococcales bacterium
ATGTCATCAAGTGCCTCATTAATGTCAGTAAATTCTAGGCCACACTGCTGAGGGCTATAGTTTATCAAGCAGTTGCGACAGACCTCAATGGGATAAGTTATTTCATTGGACTTGAAGTCGTCGCCGTTCGAACCTTCGGCGATTATACGAAGTTTGAGGATGATTGTTTCCGGTACCATAGGATTGACATTGGTTCCCTTTGGAACACAAAGCTCTTCAACGCAATCGTATTCCAGAACTACATTATTGTTGACGTCCATAACGGGTTTACAATATCCAGTGGTCCCACAGGTCGGGCGACAATATCCATATGGTCCGGTACCGACATCGCACTTCCATCCGGTTCCATCCCCGGCACATCCTTCCTGAATCGTACAGAACGGCATACAGGTTCCTGAACCACTACCATTTGCGTTGCAGGCGTAACCCATACAAACTTGTTCAGCATTGTCATTTGTACAGGAAGCCAAAGCGTTATCGGCGCCGATCTGGAAATAAGACCTGCCATTTTGAATGTCCGCGTAGGCATCCTGCGCGAAATGGGCGTTTATAGCATCCTTCACTGCATCGGGAAACACATTCGCACTCCAAGCCATAGATCCCTGAGGAGAAAGGAGATACTGACCCGAGATGAACTGCTTTTCAATGGTATAACCTAAAGCTTCATATTCAACTTCTACACCCTTGACGCGAATCTGGTTGCCCTCTCCACGGCTCAAGCTATCATCGTAATTGGATTCACGTTCATTAGCAAACCACAATGTCACATAGTAGGGTGTACTCGGACCCTTAAACTCGGCCAACAACAGGTCGAATCTGCCGGAACCCTGCAAAGTAGCACTACCGCCAATAGCGGGCACATCCTCTTCTTCGCAACTAAGATTCCCGTAAAGAACCAGACCAATATTATCCTGAGCTTCACAAGCTATCGATGTCAGCATCACCAGAATAGCCAAGCCGATCATCCAGCGTTTCATAACATCCTCCCAAAAGGTTCTATTTGCCATCGGCTGTGCGCCTTTCACCTAATTATTCACTGGTCAACGTGGACGCTGTGCGAGCCACGATCCTTGGAGTAACGAATATCAGCAGTTCGGTTTTCTCTGTCGATTTACGCTTGCTCTTGAACAACCATCCAAGAATCGGAATTTTCGACAATCCGGGAACACCGCTTTCCTGTTTACTGACCTTCTTGGTATAAATACCACCGATGACAGTTGTTTCTCCGGTGCGTACAAGCACGTCAGTTTTAGCGGATTTCTTGATGATTGCAGGATCACCCAGAGAATTCACGCGTGAGAAGTCCGGCTCTTCTTTTTTGATCTCTACACTCATGATGATGCTGCCATCCGCAGTGATGTGCGGCTTGACCTTCAGGGCCAGAGTGGCGTTGATCATCTTTGTAGTCGGAACGCCGGTGATAGTAACCGACATGATCGGGAGCTGCAGACCCTGCTCAATGGTAGCTTCTTTGTTATCGAGTGTGGTGATCTTCGGAGATGACAGAATCTTGATGTTTCCACTTGACTCGGCAGCACTCAAGCGCAAGGCCAGGTTGGCTGCATTGTTTACGCTACCGAAGTTGAATCCCAAAGCCGATGTCGGAGTAGGATACGGGAGATTGACAGCCCATGAAGGAGGAGCAGAAGAGTTCGGCAGGCCCGGTGCAGCTGTTGCATCTGTAGAACCATTGACGCCCCAGTTGGCGGGGAAAGCCAAGCCGGTTGCATTACCGGTCTGCTCACTCATGGTGTAATAACCACCCCACTGAATACCGAAACCACGCTCGGATTGAACATCGGCTTCGACAATCTTGGCTTCTATCATAACCTGCGGAGTCTGCAGGTCGAGTTTGGTAACCAAAGCTTCAGCCTTGGCCAAAGACTCGTCAATATCCTGAACGATAATTACGTTTGTACGTTCGTCGAAAGAAACGGTTCCGCGTTTGGTCAAGAGATCTCTTATTTTGTCGACCATCAGAGCGGCATCGGCATAGCTCAAGGGGATCAGACGCGTTGAAAGGGGTTCCAGTTCGCGTTTTGCCTTGATGCGATTAATACGCAGTTCGCGTTCGGCCTGAAGTTCCTCAAGCGGAGCGACACGGATGATATTGCCAAGTCTTTCCTGTCCCAACTGTTTGGAACGCAGAATAATGGATAGAGCCTGCTGCCAGGGAACATTCAGCAAGCGCACGGTAACGGTACCGCGAACATTGTCGCTTGCAATAATATTGAGTTTGGAAACATCGGCGACAAGTCTCAAAACATCGAGAATATCAGTATTCTTGAGTTCAAGGGAAATCCTCTGACCCTCTTTACGTGCGCCGATATTGGAGGCGGCAGCGTGAGTGGCGGCACCGACGACGCCAGCAGCTTCTATAGGTTCGTACTCGACTACCATCTCACCATTTTCAGCGATGCTGATCTGACCGGACGGTGTTCCGGCGGCAAGAGTTTCCTTTGAAAAATCGAATTTCCAAACCAGTTCACCATTGCTGTAGTTGACTCTGTTTGCAGCGGTTTCACGCAACTGAACTACAACCAGAGCTTTGTTCGGGTCGTCTTCCGAGCGGAAGCTGCTGACCAGACTGATCGGGCTATCAAACTCGCTGGTATCGAGGCTCTGCTCAAGCTGGTCGGGCAGATCGGTACCGGGAAGTTCCAGAACAAGTTGCTTGTCTTCGGCGCTGATTATTTTGTAATCCACGCGATCGGACAGCTTGACCACTACAGAGGAACCGGTGTTGGACTGCTTAAAGTCTATTTTCAAAACTTTTGCAAGAGCAACAGCAGCAGTTGACTCGACAACAGGTTTTTCTGCCGGAGTTTCAACAGCGATTTCGGTCGGCTCAGGAGAATTGCTTTTCTCGTCGTTTATTTCAGTTTCCGGAACAACGGCAACGGCAGGTTGTTCTTCGATAACTTCGAACAACGCCAGCTCGAAATTCCGGTTTCCGGAATTGATCTCGAATGAAGGAGCGACTTTGTTCATATCGGCGACGATACGAAGCTTGTCTTTATGGCTGCCTACGCGCAGCTTGCCGACAAAGTCTCCGTCTCCCTCGATATTGCGTTTTTTGAGAGCGGACTTGGCACCGAAAATATCGATTACGATGCGCTCCGGCTCACAAAGACGGAATATCTCGTAAGAACCTGCGGGAACATTGCCTTTGATGCCAAGATCAAGCATCACACCGTTTTCGGTATTGACGACACTGATCTTGCGAACAACGGCATTGGACTTGCGTCCGTTGGACTGCACCATGAAGAGCGGCTCGCCGGGAATGCACTGCGGAGCTTCGGCTACCACAGGCGCTTCGGCGACAGCAGGTTCTTCGACGACAGGAGCGGATTCTTCAGGCTCGACAGGAGCAACAGCCACAGCCTCACTCGGCTTATAGCCTTCGGGATGGGCTATACGCAGCACCACAGCTCCCGGCTCTTCTCTTACCGTGAAGTCGGTTTCATGAGAGAAACCTACCATGAGGCGGACCACTTCACGATCGCCGTCTTTGAATTCATTGACGGTAATCATTGTGATAAGCCCATCCTGCACTTCGGTCAAAGCTGGCAGTTCACCTTGTTCGCACTTGGAAAAATCAACAACAAGGCGCTGCGGCTCAGATAAGCTGAATAGCGAATAATCCAACCTACCTTTACCTGTGATTTTGACCAGAGTGTTGCTTTCTGCGCGTTCGACAACAACATCGTTCAAACTAGCCAGAGGAACCACGGCATTCAAATTATCTACCGGGCTCGGCTCATGCTTGCTCGATGTGCAGGCAAACAACGCCGTCAACATCAAAACTACGGCGATATTAGCAACGGACCTCATCCAAATTCTCCTTCTTTGGCTTCTTATAACCAGACTCATCTGGAAATCTCCGTCAGTCGTCAGATTCTTCTTCTTCGGTTTCCTGCAAGGCCTTTTCAACCTCGCCATACCCAAACCCGCCCTGACCGGCCTTGATTTCTTTGACCGGGAGCTTCAGCTCAATCCTGTTAATAACTTTGGGACCGCTGGGATTGCGCGAAACTTCGGTAACCACGATGCGATCACGCATGATCTTGGTAACCTTGCCCCAGTTTCGACCAATCAGAGTGCCGACCTTGACAACGTAGCTACGGTTGTCAGGAGCATTCAACATGGCCACCGGAGATGAAACACCCCAGACAACACCAGTTAAAGTGAAAGAGTTTACCTCGTATTCCTGGAGAGGGCTGGTAATAGCCTCTTCGCCAAGATCGTCGGCTTCAACTCCCATCTCATCAAATATGGAACGGAAGGGGTCACGCTTTCCGACGGAAGTATAGACATAGTCTTCCTTGGCCGGAGCTTCTTTTTTGACCTCATCCTGTTTGACGGCTTCTTTTTTAACTACTTTGCTTGTGTCCTTTTTCAAGGGCTTAAAACTGATTTCTTCCCCACAGGAAGTCAGTATTCCGCTGAAAGCGAACAGCACTGCAATAGTCAGAGCCATCACCAAAACATTCGATTTACTTTTTATTTTTCTTACGAGCATCTCAGCTCCTGCTTTAAAAACTCGTTGCATTAATGCTTTTCATTCTTTTTATTCTTGTCTTCCACCGGCGGTGCAGGCGGAACGGCCATAAACCTGAAGGTAGTGGCCATACAAGTTGTCTTCAACATCTTACGACTGGTCCTAAGCGAAGCCTGCTTTCCAGGATCAGCCGAAAAAGCGAAATTCTTTATGTTAACGATGCGAGGCAGTTTTCCTACTGCATCGAAGAAATTCGTTATTTCGGTGAAGGTACCTGAAAGCTCTAAAGACACAGGAACACTCGCATAAAACTCCATGGGTATCTCTGGACGCGGCTGGAAGGACAAAATCCCCAGACCCGCCTTCGCTCCCAAAGAAGAGATCTTCTGAAGCAGCGAGGGAATCTCACTCTTGTTCGGCAACAACTTCAAAGCCCGCTTCAAATCTTGGTCCAGCTTATCGACTTCACGCTTGTAAAGCTGCAAATCACCGACCATCTTGCGCTTTTCTTCAAGATCCCTCTGGACCTTCTTTATCTGCATCTTGAGCTCTTCCTGCTCGGTCTTCTGAACAGACAGAACTCCCAGATAAAAGAGCGCAATAATGACCACGACTATCAGAATCATTCCGACAATCTTCTGGAAGAGTGGTATTTTTGCGAAGCGATCGAGTAAATCACTCATCATTCAGCTCCTGAATATTAGCCCTGCGGCAAATGATACGTGCAATTCAGCTCGAAACTCATTACAGAAACCCCGCCTGTTGCTCCTGTGGCCTGATTGATATAGAGCAGGGATACGTTCGAGAAGAAAGGCGAGTTTTCGAGATTCTTCATGAAAACCGCCACTTCCTTGTGATCGGTAGCCCTGCCGCTCATCTGAAGCTGATTGCCGTTTTCCATCAAAGAGGCCAACCAGACCCGCTTGGGAATGATCGTGCTTAATTCGTCCAGGATGCGAACAGGACCGATCTTTTGTTTCTTGAGCATCTCAATGATTTCAAGTTTTTTCTTAAGATCGACTTTCTTTTCCTGGATTGTATTGATATCGCCGATAATCTCTTCCAAATGCTTCATGTCGGCGGTGACTTTGGTCTTCTGCTGCATGAGCAGAGAGACCTTATCCTGCTCTGAAGAGTAGACCATGAAAAGCATTATTGCCAGACCGACAAGCACTACCACAAAGGCAGCCAACTGCTGCTGAATAGAGCTGCGTCTACGCGTTTTCTTGGTCGGAAGAAGGTTAATTTTAATCATTAGTCTTCAAACCTCCGAAGTCCAAGCCCAACCGCGACAGTCGCCATCGGGGCAACATTGCGGATAAAGTCCACATCAAAGATCTTGGGATTTATTTTAACGTTCCTGAACGGATCCATAATTTCTACCGGAATGGAAACACGGCTTTCGAGGATGGTACGCAAAGTCGAAAGCTTGGAGGTTCCGCCACACAGGTAAAGCTTGTTGATTTCGCCTTCCTGGTTAGTGGCCTGATAAAACTCGAGAGAGCGGCGAATTTCGGAGGAAAGGCTGTCAGCCACTTCCTGAATGACGCTCTCGACTTCCTGAGGGATAACGGAATCGGCATCCACCCCAGCATCGCCACCGAGTTTGAGATCTTCGGCTTCCTCGTAGGACAAGCCAAGCTGCTTCTGAATTTCTTCGGTAAACTGGTTGCCGCCGATTGTGATGTCACGGGTGAAAGCATTTGTGCGATTGGCGATAACCACAATGTTGGTGACATTGGAACCGACGTTTACCAGAGCGATAGTTTCATCTTGAGAAATCTGGTAATTAGCTTCAAATGCATTGGAAACGGCAAAGGCGTCTACATCTACGATGGTGGCCTTCAGTCCCGCCTCGGAAGCTACGGCTGTAAAGTCGTAAATCAGATCTTTTTTGGCTGCAACCAGAAGAACATCCATCTGTCCCTGCTCGCTGCTGGTGGGATTGAGAATCTGGACATCCACATTAACATCGTTGATGTCAAATGGAATGTACTGCTCGGCTTCCCACTGGATCGAGTTTTCCAACTCGGCTTTGGTCATCTGCGGCAGAGTGATTTTTTTGATAATAACGCTGTGACCCGAAACACTCAGAGCGCATTCTTTGGTCTTAATACCCTGAGACTGAATCAGCCGCCTTATAGCCTCGACCACCGCACCCGAGTTCATCAGAGAACTGTCAACAATAGTTTGCGGGGGCAGCGGTGCAATGCCAAAATTAAGCAGCTCATAACCGCGCTTGGTCTTCCGCAGGTTAATAACCTTTACGGAACTTGAGCCAATATCGAGTCCAATTATTGTCTTGGCCATAAGCGCCTCTCGCTCTTTACTTATTCCTAAGTTTCAGCTTTTCGGAAATGGGCAGATCACTCATGTCTTCGGAGTCGGCATTGTGCGAAAGCATTTCTCCGAACACCTTGTCCTGATCGTCAAGAGAGAGACCCAAACCGAAAAGAATTTTCCTCATAGTATCCACACGACAAGGCATTCCTTTTTCAACCCTGTCTATCGTCAAAGCCGAGACGCCCGCACGGCGAGCCAACTCTGCCTTGCTCATAAGTAAACGTTCTCGGATCCTCCTAACGTTATTCTTCATCGGCGTGCGCCCCTCTTCAATATGCCTGTTTCCCTGATTTGCCATACCCAAAACTTTCCAGCTGATGCTAACAGTAATTTTCTAGGTTGGCTTAGAATTATCAAAATCTCATTCAATTGTCAAGAAGTTTCCCTAAATTAAGCTTAATTATGCATAATTAAGTATAAAAAAGTCAATTGGGAGCACAAAACACTCAAATAGAAACGAGGTTCATCTTATACATTATCTGGAGAAAAAAGTCAAAAGAGCTTCCAAGTCGTCAATTACATAAATTTTCGATTCTTTTCCTTTTATTCTTGACTTTATTCTTTAATGCTTTTATACCCTTCCAGCAACGCTCGTTGATGGCTGGGTTCTTTATTGAAAATTCACAGCATGAGATGAGTGCTATCGGGTCGGTAGCTCAGTTGGTAGAGCAACGGACTTTTAATCCGTAGGTCCCGGGTTCGAGCCCCGGCCGACTCACCATACTTGATAATTTAATATCTGCTTTTGTGACCCCTTCGTCTAGTTGGTTAGGACACCGGCCTTTCAAGCCGGCAGCGCGGGTTCGAGTCCCGTAGGGGTCGCCAGATTTTCAAAAAAACGCACCGTCCGTAAGGATGGTGCGTTTTTTGTTTTCCACCAAAACTCTTCAAATACACTCGACTTCTATGAGATAGCTTCCTTCCGTGCTGTTGTAGCCATCCACAACAATGAAGTATTCCTTTCCCGACTCGGCCTGGAAAGAAATCGTTTCTATGTCTTGATGGTCCAAAGGAGTCGTAGAGGCAGCTCGACAGGCAAAGGCGTCGCAGGTCGTCAACATGAATAAATCCAGATCCACGGAAAGCTCTTTCAGATTGATCGTCACCTGGCTTTCGTCAGCGACGCTAAATGAGTAAATCGCTTCCGGTCCTGTCATGGCTCGCGCAGTACAGCTATATGCGTACCATTCGTCGGGACGCCCATAAATCGTTGTGTCATGATGGAAACTGTCACCACAGGCTAAAGGCAAGGCGACTTCGCAGCCCTTGACTTCAACGTCTCCGTCAACCTCGCTATCAAACTCGCTATCAATATCTTTTTCTTTTTCGATATCCCCGTCTGACTCGTCACGATCTTTATCTTCGTCCTTGTCTTCGTCCTTGTCTTCGTCCTTGTCGCCGTCTTCCTGTCTGTCGCCATCAGAATCGTCGCCATCGGACAAATCATCTCCATCGACAGACAACTCCTCCGCATCGATTGCATCGCGGTCTCCATCGTTCAAGACTTTCCCGGGGTCCTTGTCCGAGCAGGACATAGCCCAAAAGGCGCAAAACAAGACCCACAGCGACACAAACAGGTTACACCTTGGCATGGGTAGACCCCCTTCGTTTAAAAGAGTTACTGATCGAATTTAGAACCTGATTGCGATGCTAATATAAAATGGGCTTAGAGTAAAATCATTCGCACTCGGGCAGAGGTTTATTTTCCGAAGGTCTTCCTATAGAATAATAGCTGATGCCCTTTTTGTTCATGTCTTCAGGCTTGTAGACATTGCGTCCGTCAAAAACTACCGGGTTATTGAGCAGTTTCTTGATTCTATCCCAGTCCGGAGAGCTGAACTCGTTCCACTCTGTCAGAACCAACAGGGCGTCGGCGTTGTTGCAGGCGGAATAGGCTGTCTGGTGATATTCGCTTTTGTCTCCAAGGACAGCCTGAGCCGTTTCGAGCGCTTCCGGGTCGTAAGCCTTTATGTGCGCCCCCGCATCATAAAGAGCTTCTATAACGCCTATAGACGGCGCTTCGCGCATATCGTCGGTATTGGGCTTGAAGGCCAGCCCCCAGACGGCAAACTGCTTGCCTTTAATATCTCCTCCGAAATGCTTTTTGATTTTTTCCACGAACTCGAATCTCATGCGCTCGTTGACTTTAAAGACAGAACGCAAAATCGGCATTTCTTCGCCATAGCTTTCAGCCGTGGCAATTAAAGACTTGATGTCCTTGGGGAAACAGGAACCGCCGAAACCGATACCGGCATTCAAGAACTTGTCGCCGATGCGACGATCCAGACCGATACCGCGCTTGACGGATTCCACATCGGCACCGACACGCTCGCATAAATTGGCGATATCGTTGATAAAACTTATCTTGGTGGCCAGCATCGAGTTGGCTGCATATTTTATCATCTCCGAAGAATTTATATCGGTAAAGACAATAGGATTTTTAGAGGTGACAAAGGGTGCGTAAAGCTCGTTCAGAATTTCTCGCGCAAAATGATCTTCGTAACCGACTATCGTTCTATCCGGCTGCATGAAATCATCTACCGCGTTCCCTTCGCGCAGAAACTCAGGATTGAAAGCCACATGAACAGCATATTCAGTTAAAGACTGAATAATTTTTTTCATCTTCAAGGTGGTGCCGACCGGAACCGTTGATTTAGTCATCACCAACTTTTCCGAATTCATATTCCGACCGATGGTATCGGCTACCGTCATTACCTGCGACAAGTCGGTGCTGCCATCGCCTTCGGGGGGAGTGCCGACAGCCATAATGATTATATCGTTTTCTCTGATTGCCGATTCGATGTCGGTACTGAACTTCAGGCGCTCGTCTTTCATGTTGCGGGCTATCATGGTCTCCAGTCCCGGCTCATAGAAAGGCACACTGCCCGCCTTCAGCTTGGCGATCTTGTCGGTATCTTTATCTACGCAGGTCACAAAGCGTCCGTGCTCTGCAAAGCAGGAGCCGACTACCAGTCCCACATACCCGGTTCCGATAATGGCCAACTTGGATGGATTCATATTCTATCACTCCGAAAATATTATCGCCGATTCAATCGACGCAAGCGCATAGCCGGAAAAGTATACCCGCAAAAATTCATAAGAGAAAATTAACAGGCGGAATTATCATTTGAAAAGCGGCAGACCGGGAACTCCCAGAGCGATTCTCCAGACATTCTTTCCACCCAGTTCGGTTACATAAATCGAACAGGGATCAAAACCTTCACCCTGCCCGAAGGCCATACTTGCCGGAGTTAAAAGCTTTTCCGCGACAAGTTCCAATTCACCTTCCGGGGAAATCCTGAAAATCTTACCCTTGGTGTTGGCTGTCACATATACGTTACCCTCGGAATCCATAGCCAACCCATCGTTGCTGCTGCTTTTTTCAAGATTGGCCAAAACCGTCGGCTCACCGGCCACTCCATCGCTGATGGGAATTTCGTAAATGGGGCAGTCGTCCAACTCAAAGGTATTGGCGACGTATAGTTTTGTTCCATCCTCGGAAAAGACCATTCCGTTTGGCGAAACAATAGTTTCACACCACAACTCGGCTTTGCCATCATCGCCAACTTCCCAAATCTCGGGATGCATATCGTCGCTGACCAGCCAGCTCCCCCAAGGTGTACGCGTAATAAAATTAGGATCCCGTATAGTGCCTTCATCCAGAAGCAAATTTTTTGTACCATCAGGAGCAAAACTGTATATTTTTCCGTCAAGAACATCGCCACCGAAATCGTCTCCTAAGCCCGCCACCACAAGATTTCCAGCGGCATCGAATCCCATGCCTATACAACCGGGAATATCGTCGGCAAAACGCTCCACAGAAGCTTCCGAGTCCAATCGGGCGATACCGTTATCGTTACTGATAAACATGTTACCTAGACCGTCGAAGGCTATGCCTTCCGAGCCCCGAGCCTCAAGTTCGACAAACTCGACCGCTTCGCCCACGGCAAGATCATCCCAACACTCAACTTCGCCTTCTCCCTCGCCCTCGCCCTCGCCTTCGCCTTCGCCTTCACCTTCGCCTTCACCTTCACCTTCACCTTCACCCTCGCCACTATCTTCGGCGTCATCGCTGCCGCAAGAGGCAAAACAGGCAAGCATTAAAATCACCAACACCAGAATAAATAAGCGTCTAAGCAATGGAATTCCCCTTGTAATAAATATTGTTCAAACAACTATATCCAATGCCGACAAGCATACAGATACGCCACTTAAACCGCAAATACATGAAATGATTTATACAGAAAGACTCAGCAGAAACTATGGGCAACAAGTTTCCAGATTACCAAGCCGTTCAATGTAGGAAAGATACAGACGAGCTCCGTCGCCCAGGAAATTTTTTATTCGCATTCCAAATCCGGGAGGATGCAGCGCACAAATCGGCCTTTGCTCCAAAGTATTGTGCATCACTTCTCCCTCGACCTTCACCAAAGAACCATCGGGCAACTCGATACTCAAAGACAGCAATGCACCGATTTCGGGGATTCTGGCAGTCGTGATGAATATACCGGAGCTGCTTAAATTACTGGTGAGTTCTTTGATTGAGGAACCACCGTCCTCTATTGTCACGGGGAGATGCACAGCATGGCGATAGTAGGCGCGCCTCTCTTTGAAACGCTTAATCATATGATCAAGAAAGCTTCTATAATCGTTGTTGAGATTGAGAAACTTGACACCGATATCGAACAAGGGCTTATCATCCGAACCAAGCACACTTTTTCTGGTCCAGGCAACTTCGCCTTCCAGGTCCAGCCTTTTATCGGAAAGGTCAAGCTTGACATCGATCCGCTGCCCCTGAAGAATTTTGTCTTCTGCCAACAGGCATATCCCCCCCATGGACACGTCCGAGACCGAAGCTTCGGCAAATTCATCAAGCTTGCCAAACAGCGCACGAAAACGAACCGGTACCCTCGTATACTCCCGACGCTCATCGAACGCCATCGCCGACCTCCATTTCTTGTGATTCCAACCACTGCTCTTTTATATTTTATATATTTCGACGGCAATACACAATATTTTCGCCAGTTTTTATTTTACTCTTTCACAACACACTTGGTGGCCTGCGGCTTGCTTCTGCTGGTCATTAACGAATATGTATTTCAGTTAGTAATGTTTTCATATTATTTACTTTACTGCGCCCTCTTTTAAGACAAGCATAAATTCAATACTGCCAATGCTTATTTAAGCTAAATTTATTTATTATATTTGCCCCCTGTTTACGACATCTTGATCTTGCATCGGTTTGACTTATATCTGACATGGTGCTAGTAGTGTATATAAGGGAAAAGAAGTAATTATTGACCACCGTACCAAACGGGAAAAACATAATCGAAGGGAGAAATTCGATGCAAAGGAGATTGATTGGGGGATCGCTCCTTGGACTGGTATTGCTTTTGGCTTTACTGGCCTCATGCGCAAGCAATCCCAAAGCCACTTTTGTCAAGCTTAAGTCAACCAGCGTAGTAAAAGGTGTAGGTTATTCATGGGGAGAAGACGCTGAGAAAAATGCCAAAAAGAATGCCTTGAAGGAAGCGTCGGCAATAGCTCAGCCCAGTTCTATTGAGTTCACGTACATGCAGGAAGGTCCCTATACGATTTTCAGAACCAAGGAAATCGACCAGTCTCCGGCCGAGATCATCAGCACCAAACAACTTGATGACGGCGGATACATGGCGATAGCCAAAGCAAACCGGACAGGCAAGGCTCTGAAAAAAGTTCAGTACACACGTTTCGCCGACATCACTGTCGAGGACAAGTCGGAAAAATTCCAAAGCAGGGCTTTAAACTCATATGCACTTGCCCTTGAAGAAGCAATTACACAATCAGCGGAATACAAATATGGAAAAGTGCCGCCCAAAATGAAAGGTCAACTCACCTTCCATTCCATCAGCAGGATGGACGACGGCAAAAAAATGCGTTTGCGCATGGCGGTATATGTCGGCTTCATCGGCCAGGGTTCTTTATCCAAACAGGAAAGAGCCATGGTTTACATGAATGCGTGGCGTCAAGCCTGCTGCAAAAGCAGGGGAGAAATCGCCAGCGTTCTGTATGAAAAAGCTGTGTTGATTTACCCCAATGCCGACTACTACGAAGAGTTCGCGTCCTGGGCCATAGTCAACGACCATCTCAAGCAGGCAATAGTGGCCCTTGAAAAAGCCAACAATAAAAACCCGTACAACATCAAGTACCTCAAAAAACTTTACCAGCTATACAGCCTTGTCGGTTACAACAAAAAAGCCAAAACAGCCGAAGCCAAATTGATAGAGCTTGAGGCATTCGAGGAAAATCTCGGCACAGACCTGAGTGAAGGCCTTCGCTATCACAGTAAAATTCGCTGGAGCACAGATGGGGAAGAAGAAGACCCGGAAGGCACCATCCACTTTACCGATGTGGACGACGAAGAACTTGAAGAACAAATCAAGAACGCCAAGGTCAGAGAAGAATAAATCGAATACCAGCAAAAATAAAAAGCCCCGGTCGAATGATCGGGGCTTTTTTGTTGCAGTCCAAGTCAATCTCATTCAAAAAAACCAATGGCAAACTTCCGTCATCCCCGCCTGCGCGGGAATACAGTAGCAGACCTAGGTCGGAGCGGATCTCTGACCGGCTCCGCACGTTCACTGTGCTTTTGTCGGGTCAGAGACCCGACAGAAACTTAAGGTTCAAATCAGGAGACTGAACCAACTGAATCCGAGTGAAATTATCAACTCGCGTTTGGCAACCCACAAAAAAATCCCGACTTTAATAAAGCCGGGATTTTCAGTTATTCGGATATTCGAATTTAATCTTGCTCGTCGCCGTCCTCCGAGGGGATATAGGGCTGGGCGGCAATTACGTCCACACCGAGATAATATCCCTGGGATTTAGCCACCTTGCCGTAAACTTTGACATAAAGAGTATGTTCACCTTCAGAAATGCAGATAGGTTCATAGCTGACCAGTCGCAGACGGGCTTCGGAGCCTTCAGCTGCAAGCTTATCGTCATGCAGACTGATGCGGTTGTTGGGCTGGTGCTCGGGAGTCAGGAGGATCGGATCGGGGTAGTTGTCAATATAAAGAGACGCTTCACCCCAGTGAGCGTGTTTCACGTAATCTATATAAATTGAATAATAGAAGGGATAGTCAACATCGAAGTCGAAAGCCACTACCTGCCCGATTTCTTCAGCCTTCAAAAACACAAACTGCTTGTCCTCGAACTCAGTGAGGTTTAACGATTCTTTTATCTCAGCAAGTATTGGAGTGCTTTTAGCAGGATTGAAAATGGATTCCGCTTTTCTGTAAATAGGCGGCGGAATAATATCGGAGTTACCGCAAATATCTTCAACATCTCCGTCAACGTCGCCATCGGGAATCACGCAGCGTCCGCCATCGCAGATTTCGGCACCTATGCATTCTTCGATGTCTTCCCAGGCTTTGCCGGAAGTCTGGCAAACCTGCACCCAGTTGTTTTCGCAACGATATTCATTGGGCCAGCAAATCTGACCTTCGGCAAGCTCTCTGTCAACATCACCATCAGGGTTAAGTTCACTATCACCGTCGCCCTGTTCAGTCTTTTCAAGATCATCATCGCCATCCGAGTCATCGCCGTCTGAAGGTTCTCCGCAATCGGTTCCCAACATGCACAAGTTGCGGCCTTCACTCTCGACTCTCTCGCAACAGGCAGTGAGTTCCGAATTGGTATTGGCCTGAACGCAGTCGTCATCGGAGGTACATGGCAAAGAGCAGTAAGAACGCACCGACCCTGCATAACATGCGTCGCCCGAGCATTCATCCTGAGTGGAACAGAAGCTGCCGAAGGGCAAGCCGTCGCCGCCATCACCATCCACCTCTTCACTGTCACCGCCACCACAACCAAAGCTCAATGCAAACAGCATCAAGAACATAACCAGAGCCGACAAAATTGCGCTTTTTTTCATACTCTACCCCAACTGAAATCATTAAGGGTTACACTTAGCACACTATTGTACCCCAAAACAGATGTGGCAGGCAACCTAAGAATGATTGCCTGCCACATACAAACACAAAGCAGACCGGAAAACGGCCTGATTTATTTTTCAGGTACCCAGCGCAAAACCGGCTTTCTGGCGGCTGTTACTTCGTCCAATCTACTCCAGGATGTCAATTCCGGGTAGTCGTGGAAAGCCTCAGGGGTTTCTTCTGCTTCATCGGCTATCTTTATCATAGCTGCGATAAACTGATCCAACTCTTCCATGCTGGCCGTCTCGGTCGGCTCTATCATCATGGCAGCCTTGACTACCAGAGGGAAATAAACCGTCGGCGGATGGAAACCGAGATCTATCAGGCGCTTGGCGATGTCCATAGTGGTGACATTCTTTTCGGCCTGAATTTTGTCGTTGATGACAACTTCGTGCAGGCTGTCTGTCTCATACGGCAGATTGAAACGCTCTATCAGGTTGACCCTGATGTAATTTGCATTCAAAACAGCAAGTTCCGTCGCCCTGCGGATATGATCCGATCCCAATTCGCGCAGGTAGGCATAAGCTTTAATCATCACGCCGAAGTTTCCGAAGGCGCTTCTGATCTGTCCAATACTTTGCGGTCTGTCGCAATCGATGGTGTAGCTGCCGTCTTCTTTTTTGAGAATGCGCGGCTTGGGCATAAAGGGTTCGAGTTCCTTGATAGCCAAAACAGGTCCGCATCCGGGGCCACCGCCACCGTGGGGGGTGGAGAAGGTTTTATGCAGGTTCAAGTGCATTACATCAACACCGAGATCACCCGGCCTGACAACACCCAAAAGGGCATTCATGTTTGCACCATCACAATACAGAAGTCCGCCCTTGGCATGTACTACTTCCGCGATTTCCTTGATATTGCGCTCGTAGATTCCAACCGTGTTGGGGTTGGTCATCATCAGACCGGCGACATCTTCGTCCATTAAGGCGGCGACATCTTCGGCCATCAGGTAACCTTCCGGTCCCGATTTGACTTCGACCACATCGAATCCGCACAGGGCCGAAGTAGCCGGGTTGGTTCCATGAGCCGTATCCGGCACCAGAACTTTATGGCGGGGCTTGCCCTTGGCTTCGTGGTACGACCTGACAAGCATCATACCTGTCAATTCACCGTGGGCTCCGGCAGCGGGCTGCAAGGTTACGGCAGGCAAGCCGTTTATTTCGGACAGCAGGCGTTCAAGTTCGTATATCAACTCAAGGTTACCCTGAACCAGTTCTTCGGGCATATCGGGATGAGCTTTGATAAATCCCAGATAGCGAGCCACGACTTCGTTGATTTTCGGGTTGTACTTCATGGTGCAGGAGCCGAGCGGATACAGTCCGGTATCGACACCGAAGTTCCACTGCGACAATCTGGTAAAGTGTCTGACCACTTCGACTTCGGATACTTCAGGCAAGCCGTCCACGCCGTCGCGGACAATATCTTCTCCGAAAAGCTTTGCCGGGCAAGCTTTTTCCAGCTTGCATTCGGGAATGCTGTAACCGATACGGCCTTCTTTACCGATTTCGAATATCAGGTCTTCTTTCATCAGGAGACCGCTTTGTCCGGGAGTCTTGACCGTCATTGCTTGCCTCCTTTCCCTACTGAATCGAGCTTTTCGATAAACATGTCCAACTCTTCTTCTTTATGAAGCTCGGTCACGTTAATCAACAGGTGAGAATCGTATTCGGGGTAGCGGGCTTTCAATTCCAGACCCGGCAGTATTTTCTCCACCTTCAATTCTTCGATAATCTCCGATGCGTTTACACGCTCACATTTGATGGTAAACTCGTTGAATGTAGGAGCATCGAAGGCCACCTCGTAGCCGTCGAGACCGGCAATACGCTTTCTGAGGTACTCGGCCTTTGAAAGATTGTGGCAGGCCAGCTCATTTATTCCCTTGCGACCCATCAGAGCCAGGAAGATAGTCGTGGCCAGGGCGCACAATGCCTGGTTGGAGCATATATTGCTGGTGGCCTTTTCACGGCGGATATGCTGCTCACGGGTGGAGAGCGTCAAGACGTAGCCGACTTTTCCACGACGGTCCAATGTCTGTCCGCACAAGCGGCCCGGCATCTGGCGCATGAGTTTTTGACGTGTAGCAAAAAGCCCTATTCCCGGTCCACCGAAAGACGGGCAACCCAAGAACGACTGTCCCTCGCCACAAACGATATCGGCACCGAAGGCACCGGGACCGCGCAGCATTCCGTAGGCTAAAGCCTCGGAGAAGGTGACAACCAGCAAGGCCCCGGCTTCGTGAACCAAAGGCTCGATGGTTTTAAGATCTTCGACCACACCGAAGTAGTTGGGACTACCGACGATCAAACAGGCGGCGTCTCCGGCTTCAAGCTTGGCTTTAAGATCATCTATGTCCAAACGACCGTTTGATGCAACGGCAACTTCCACGATATCGTCTTTGAAAGCCGAAAGGTAAGTCTCGGTAACCGTGCGATATTCGGGATGAATGCTCCTGGCCATCAAAACTTTGGAGCGCTTGCGCTTGATGCGTTTGCACATCAAAGCGGCCTCGGCACAAGCCGAAGCGCCATCGTACATTGAAGCGTTGGCCACTTCCATTTCCAGCAACTGACAGACCATGGTCTGAAACTCAAAAATAGACTGCAAGGTGCCTTGCGCCATTTCGGGCTGGTAGGGAGTGTAAGCCGTGTAAAACTCCGAACGCTGCAGTATGCTGTCAACGGCAGCCGGAGTGTAGTGGCTGTAATAGCCTGCACCAATAAAACTAAGATAATCCTCATACTCGTTAGAAGCGGCCAGGCGCTGCATTTCCGCCAAAAGCTCGGGCTCCGACAATGCTTTGGGAAGATTCAATTTTTGTTCGGGAGCGAGTTTTTCGGGAATGGAACGGAAAAGCTCGGACAGATCGGATAAACCCAATCTGCCCAGCATCTCACGAATATCGGATTCGGTGTGCGGGAAATAGCGCATACCGCCTCCTTTTTCTCAAACTGTTATCAAGATGCCCGGATCATCTGTGATGCTCTAACTGCGCACGGCAATAAGCTCTGCTTTGCCAAGCTCCGTCACAAAACTCCATAAACGAACCCGGGTCGAAAAAATTAATCTTCTTCGTCTACCAGTTTCTGGTAATCAGCCGATTTGATGAGTTCATCCAGTTCGGAGGTGTCGGACATCTCCAATTTTACCAGCCAACCGTCTTCGTATGGAGACTCATTGACCGCGCCGGGGTTGTCGGCCAGATCTTCGTTGATCTCGACGATTTTGCCGGAAAGCGGAGAGAACACATCGGCGGTAGCTTTGGTGGATTCCACAGCGCCGATAACTTCGCCCTGCTCGAATTCTTCATCGTCTTCGGGCAACTCGACATAAACGATGGCGCCAAGTTGTTCCTGGGCGTGATTGGTCACGCCGATGGTGGCGACATTGCCGTCAACGTGAACCCACTCGTGGTCTTTCGTGAAAAGGAGATTCTCAGGCAGCTTCATTCGTATTCTCCTGCGCAAAATAAATGGTTCTTTTAAAACCGATTCATATTCTGAATCGGTTACTTCTTCTCGGAAGGGATATTGCTACTAGACCCCCTCAGACGTCAAGCAAAATCTATTCATTCGGTATGGATTATTATCCGGCAAAATTTGCCAAAGAAGACCGAAGTCTTCAATTTATTCCTTATTCCACAAAGCAGGACTGAACAAACCGCTATTGCTCTGATCTCCCTGCCACATCTGCCAGCCTGTTTCATCAACGGCATCGCCCTGGGACAACTGCACACAGCTTAAGGTTCCGTCGTTACCGACCACTATCAGGTTGCCTGAGGAATCGACTGTCAAAGGGGCCTTGATTCCCGAACCGAGCTGCATACGCCATGCAAGCTTACCGCCTTTTTGGGGATCAGGCGCACTGCGACAGATGTATTTTTCCTGATCTTCCTGCCAACCGCACTGTTTGGTGGCTGGCGAACTGTTCAGGCTGCAATCCTCCGTCATAAGATTCCCATTGTCGCACCACATCAAAATATTGTTGTTGCAGCAACCTATCTCGGAAATGCCCATACAGGCTCCTCCGTCGTTGGGAATTTCAGAGCACGGACGAGGATGCTCGGCATC
>CAYTHG010000027.1:0-18820 GCA_964437525.1 uncultured Myxococcales bacterium
GCTGTCGCGCCAAGGGTCCATATGGATATCGGAAACCTTGTAATTGACCGCTTGCAAAAATATCGCGTCCAGAAATTGAGGCACGTTTTTCTCATAGACTCGCGGAACCATGTCCTGCAAGCCTATTTGGGCCATCAGCTTGTTCTCATTATCTTCCTGCTCTTCCGGTTCTTCCTCTCCGTAAAACACGCGCCATAGTTGACGCAGTTCTCGTGGGTCTATGCGTAAGGGTCTGATATCGATATTGGAAATAAAACGAAGTTCGTGCAGGGTATCAAGGTTTTTTGGGTCAAGCATGGCAACGACAATACGCTTGCCGTCATCTTCCAGGCAAATCGGCATCAACTCGTGCTGTTTGCAGAAATTTATGTTGTAGCGCGGCAGAAGAGATGGATCGACCATCTTTTCAAGTTCGCTTAGATCTTTTTTCTCGACAATGGGAACTGATTTACGATTCTCTTGTACAACACTGTCCATCAGAACATTGATGATCTGTTCTTCTTCCACATAACCGATATCAACCAGCATACGCCCCAATTTCTGGTTGGAGCCACGCTGAACTTTCAAAGCATAATCAAGTTGATCGCGGGTTATTATACGCTTCTCTATCAGCATATCCCCCAGCAAGGATCTTTTAGGAACTTCAGTCTGCTTGGCTTTGTCTTCGGACATCTAATCATCCCCCTCATGGCATCGACAAAATCAATGGAGCTTTTTAACTATCGCTATTCTATATCAAGCTGCAATAAACCGGCAAATTTGTTATTCACCCATAACCTTGATTACAAGACGTTTTGGCCTGCGACCATCGAATTCTGCATAAAATACCTGTTGCCAAGGACCGAGATCTAGACTGCCGTCAGTTATCGGCAAGGTAATCTGGCTGTGAACCAACAGGTTCTTCAAATGCGCATCGCCGTTGGTTTCTCCGGTGCGATGGTGACGGTAATCGTCATAAGGAGCGAGTTTTTCCAGCCAGTCGTCTATGTCCTGCAAAAGGCCGTCTTCCCAGTCGTTGATAAACACTCCGGCGGTGATATGCATGGCTGAGACCAGCACCATACCTTCTTTGACACCCGACTTGTAAACGGCTTCGTTCACATTGTCGGTAATGCGGATGTAGTCTCTTTTCTTGTCGGTATTGAAGGTCATGTAATCGGTATGAAATTTCATTTCGTCCTCGCATGGATCTATTATTTTATCGGTCTTTATCTTTTTGAATCAGCCAGGATAGAAAATACGCGCCAGCACCACCGCAGCGCTCATTCCGGCCAAGTCAGCCAATAGCGCGGCTGCAATGGCATAACGCGGCTTGGTGATTCCCACCGCTCCGAAGTATACCGCCAGAACATAAAAGGTCGTCTCGGTACTGCCTTGCATTACGCCTGCCATAAAAGCCCCAAGGCTGTCGGGAGCCTGAGCGGTCAGGGCCGACATGGCCCCGAAGGAACCCGAGCCTGAAAGCGGGCGCATCAAGGCGACCGGCAATACCTCGGGCGGGATACCCAGAAACGAAGTCACCGGGCTGATCCAGTCGGCTATCAATGTGAAAGCACCGGAAGCTTTGAACATTCCTATGGCAACCAGAATCATCACCAAAAACGGAATGATTCGGACTGCCACCTGAAAGCCTTCTTTGGCTCCTTCCGTTGCAACCTCGTAAACCTTTACACCGCGCAGGTATCCGAACACCACAATCGCCAGCATCAAAGCCGGAACGATCCAGTGCCGCATGACTTCGTTGCCGAAGTCGCCGATGTTTTCGGCGTTTAAAAACCTGTAGGAAAACACCAGCAGTATCGTTGCCGCCAGAAGCCACATGGCCGATTTGCCGGCTTTTCCGGGAGGAACAAGCTCGGTGCTTTCTTCGGCTGGCACCTGCTCTTCCACATTCTGCATATCGCTGACAGGCACTTCGACCTGCGATGGCGTGGGCTGCTGCTCTAGTCTGTGCGCTCTTTTTGATAACAGCTTGGCGGCGGTAACGGCAACGATGGTCGAACACAGCGTAGCAAGCATACTGGGAATCATCACAGCCGCCGGGTCTTGCGCTTTTGCGGCGGCGCGGACTCCTATTACTCCCAGAGGAAGTATCGTCACGGAGCTTGTATTGATGGCCAGAAACAGGCACATGGCGTCGGTGGCCTTGCCCAGCTTGCGGTTGAGCTTATTAAGCTCGATCATGGCCTTGATACCCAAAGGCGTTGCGGCATTGCCAAGCCCGAGCATGTTTGCGGCCATGTTCATAATAATGGCCGCCATAGCAGGATGCTCTGCGGGCACATCCGGGAAAAGCCTTACCATCAATGGACGTATGGCCCGCGCTATCAGGCGCATCAGGCCACCAGCTTCGGCGATTTTCATCAAGCCCAGCCACAAGGCCATGATGCCTATCAGACCGATTGCAAGATTGACGGCGGCCTTGGCCGATTCGAAAGAGCTTTTGGTAACGTCTTCGAGCGAACCATGAGCCATGCCGACCAGCACAGCCAGTACTATCAGCCACAGCCAGATATGATTGATTACGGCAATTTTATTTTTAGCTTTATCCATAAACCTTTTACTTCTCAACTATGCCGTTTTACTTTTACGACAACAAAAACTTATTTAGCCGGTACGTTCAGCTCGAACTCGGAGTTGGCGGCATTGCCATAGCTGTCCGCGACTTCGAACTTGAAAGTATACGTTCCAGCGCTCAATCCGTGCGCAATCTCGAAAGTCGTCACCTTGCGCGGAGGCGTAGATTCAAAAGTCTCGATTCCCTCCGCATCGCGGGCATTGACATACGCCACCGGCTTCGTATCCTCGCCAAGTGTTACGGCGGTACTGATGGGAACGAAACTCTCTCCATCCTTGTAGCTTAATGCCACGCTGATAAAATCGGAATTCGCAGGCGGACGCGGACCGATGACCTGCTCCTGATCTTCGCCGCCTAAGCCGTGATATAAAAGGGCGTAGCTGTATGCGCCTTCGAATTCGTTGTCGCCCTTGTCCTTGCCTTCAGGCGGCGGGTAACGCAGGGTGCCGGTCAGTTTGGCGGAATCGGCAGCTAAATCTCTAACCTCAATCGGTGTGGGCAGAAGCTCGAACTGCTGCGAACGAATTATGTAAGCGCTCGTAGCGGATTTGTCGAACTTGTCGGCAGAACCGCTATAGCACTGACCTTCCACGCGGAAGCGGTAAATTCCGACAGGGAATTCTACGCGCTCTTCCCAAGTCGCTTTCCAGTAATTGTTTTTGTCTGCTTCAGGATCGCCGGGGGTTTGCCAGAACTCGTTTTCGTGGTCTATGCGAATCTCGAAGTCTCGGTCGTCGTAAGTCCTGCCGCCGGGCAATTCGTAATCTAGCCACTGCTCGCCGTCTTTGACTTCAAGATAAACGATGGGCGCATCCACGCCGGGATCGCAACCTCTCCAGGTCGCCTTGGCACGCTGGTTCATCTTTACATAGGCAGCATCGGGCTGATCGGTGAAAGACGCATCGGTGGGCAGCTCATTTACTTCCGGTACCCTGACATTATGTTCCAGATCGAAAAACAGCGTCGGTTTGACATTGGCATATTCTAAAACTTCGTTTTCAACATCACCGGAATCAAGCGCCTTGGCCATGTCTATCAATTCGTTCTGCAAAAACTCCGCAAATTTGAAGCCCCAGATAGTGGACTCGGTATTGTAGCCGCCCTGGAACCAATCGTCTTCGGGTGTGATGTAGAAATGGTAGTCATTGACGCAGCCAAGCATGATGGCATTTTCAAAGCCGGTCTGTTCCTCAATCAGCTTTTCCGTATCGACACCATAGTGCGATGTGGTTTCGCCCGGCATGGTACCGACCAGCAGATCATCCAGATAAAATGCGTTCATGTGAGACTTGGAGAACTGATGCACCGGATGACCGACCAAGTAATCCATATCGCCGATGCAGGCCAGGTTGCCGTCCTGCAATTGTGTTTCAGGATTGTAAGCTTCGCCGTCCATGACAAATTGAATTTCGATCCGATATTCCGTACCCGCTTCAAGATCCACTTTGAACCAATCTTCGTTCCAGGGACAGACAGCCAGATTGTTGTAATCGCTTGCAAGATCTACCGCCACGGCCTTGTCTAAAGTATCGTTTGTGGATGCGCCATCATCAAATGTATCGTCGCTGCAATCGGCAGGCGAAAGCGCTTTGTTTTTTTTGCACATTCCACAAGGCTTACCGCACAAGGCATCTATGCAGCGGGCTTCGTCTTCTTCGGTTCTTCTCTTGCTCGAAACATTCGCCAGCAAGGTATAGCCTTCGAGCATTCCGCCGTTGTCGCCCCAAACCTTGACATAGTAGGTTCCGCTTGTCTCAGGCGTGAATATCACTCTTTCGTCGTCGCTTGTCGTAGTGGACTCTTCAAGCATCTGGCCTTCGCCGTCAAAGAGCGCCAGTTCAAGATTCTGCTCCAGAGGCTTGTTCATCACGCCGCACTCTAAAGCGCCGAAGCGTATCGGGCCTTCATCCACCAACTCCCATTTACTGACACCGTCTGAGTAGAACTGGTCGTCGCTATAACCGATGTAATCACGGTCGATGGCGACACGCTTGGACATGATGCCGAGGTCTACTTCGTCGGATGTGACGATGGAATTGAAGGTGTCCTTGATTGTGTTGTATACACGGATGCCGACTTTCTCCATATGCGCGCTGTGTACCTGATCCATCTCGTAACCGGCAGGCTGAACGTCACCGGCATTGCCTTGCAGGAACATGGTCTCTATCGGCTGTTCGTTTTCTTTTTCCCACAAACGCTGGCAGCTTATCTCGACACCTGCGGGCGCGTCACCTGTCAAATACTGACTCTGATAGTCTTCTATGGTGCCGTGTATCGCGAAGCTCATCAGCATAACCCAGGGCTGCGGGCTACCGCCCTTGAGTTTATCCACGCGCCACAACATCAAATTTGGGTCTTTGAAATCGTCGTTTTCCGGGCGCCTGTCTTTGTTGATTCTGTCATCGGGATCGAAATCGCGCATGATCTCGTAACCGAAGGCCGCCGGTTCAAGATCGCTCTGCGCCTCTAATACGACTTTGGCCGAAGAAGTGGCGATGCGGTCGTAAATCTCCCAATTGAATTCATCGGCCCCCAGAAGCGAAAGCGAGTTTCCCGGCAAAAGATTCCAATGTCGCCCCGGACCCGAATGGGAGTGAGAAGCGCTCAATACAAGATTGTCTCGCAGGTCGGGACCGCCCATCTCGATTACGCGCTCTATAATCCCGCTGAAGAGGTAATCGGTTACAAACACCATGGGCAATCGCAACAAGACTATGCGGTCCTTGCCGTCATCCAGCGTCAAAGCCTTGGCTTCAAGGCGGTCGCGCATTCCGCCCGCTCCACCCAGCATGGACTGATACGGTCCCTTGGCAGCCTCACGATAGCCGTAACCAGCGATACTGACGCTCATGGGTAAATCCAGGAAGCCGCGAGCGAAACCGGCGCGCAGTTTGCCTTTTTCGCCATCGGGATTGACTTCTGGCCCTGCGACCATAGGAACATAAAGGGTACACTGTCCTTCAATACACTGAGCGTTGTCAGAGCAATCCATATCGGTCATGCAATAGTAGAAGCAACCGCCGAACATCTCGTCGGCGTTTTCCTTGACGCACATTTGGTCTTCGTTGCATTCCGAGCCGTTTTTGCATCTTTTCGCCATGACGCACAGACCGTCTATGCATTCATTGCGAAGCTCGCAATCCTGATTGAACTCGCATTCCGGCTCCGGCCCTTCCTCCAGTTCCGCCTCGGACTCATCGGCGTCACCGTCTTCAGACTCGCTTGAGTCGCCGTCGGTCTGCTCGAAATCGCCATCGGAGGCAGCATCGGAGCTATCCTGTTCGAGATCGCCATCTGTAGAATCGGCATCGGAGGAGCTGTCGCCACAGCCTGCAAGCCAGATTGTGGAGAAAGACAAGGAAATAATCATTATCAGAACGACACGCAACATAAATTGTTTCACGGCCTACTCCTGTATTTTTCCAATTTGCATAGACTTATTGGGGAAATATTATACACGTTTTTCGAGTATAAGGATGCACAAGTTTTCCAGATACAAAAATATTTTCCAATGTTTCGAACTGGTTCAACAACAAATATCAAGAGAGAAAACGATCATAGATACTTATTTTTGCTTCTCTGCAATTCGTCCAGAACAGGCGTATCGAAATCAAACGACTGCAGTTGATCATTTTAAGACTCCAAGCACTTGTTAGTATTCGTTCAATCGGCTATTATTTCGGCAAGAATATATTTGTTCCAAATGGTGTTTCGAGTATCGATTATGAGTCTTTACTTGATTCTCAGGAGATTGAAAATGAAGAGATCAGTTTTTGTACTGTTGTTTATAACCTGCCTTTTCTCACTGACCCAAATATCATGCTCGGATTCAGGCGACAACACAGACGACGAAACCATGGGAGATAAAGACCCTGAAGCATCCGACGGCGACTTGGATATCGAAGATTCTGAAATTGCGGAAACAGGACAAGACGGCGATGAAGAAATCGCCTTAGAAGAAGAAATGGAAGAAGAGATGGAGCCTTTCGTCGCCTGTCATTGGGACGCCGGGTGTTTCGATCTTCCATACCAGATCAACCGCCTGCACAAATCCGAGAACATGGGAGAAGAAAACCGCCTGCCATTCCCTTACGACTACTTCACGATTGCAGACGACAAAACTCCGACCGGCTTGATGACAAACCTTATCGCATCCAGGGAAGACAGAAAATACCGCTACAACAGCCGCCTGATAGACCCCGGCCTACGCGCTCTTGGGCATTATCGCTATGCTCGCGCAGCAAACACACTGGACGGCTTCGGCACAAGCTCGACCATTCTTCTTGAATGCGGCGCAGAACTTGCCGATGGAGTTTTACCGGAAGATCCTGCTTTGAGTACAGCGGCAGATTCTCCGATACTGCTGCTCAATCTTGACAGCGACTCCGACGATTACGGCAAAGCCGTGCCTTTTGTCGCAAGCCTGATGGATGCCCGTGAAGACGACGACGAGCCCGAGAGTCACTTATACTGGTACATCATGCTCAAACCTCAGATGCCACTTGACGCCTCCACTAAATACGGCGTGTTTGTCAACAACAATTTAATGTCCAAAGACGGGCAAAAACCGCAGATGTCGGAACACTTCCAACAGGTCTGGGGTGTATCACCATTGGACGAAGCGGCGAAAGCCCATGCTGACATTGCAGCAGAAAAAGAACGCTTGGCCTATCTGAAGAACATCGCCGACGAACTGGAAATCATAAACGCGGAAGAAACAGTTCTGGCATTCGATTTCACCACTCAATCGGTCAATCACGACATAGACTATATCGTCGATTTGTATGAGAGCGCCGAATTCGTCACACCTAATCTTGACTGGGATAGCGACGGTGAGATCAACTTCTACGCCCCCGACGAATACCCATCGAGCCTGCCAAACCGCCCCGGTGTCGATTCCGCGTATGTCAGTTACCTGATAACAGGTGAATTCGAAATTCCCGAGTGGCGGCACTGCAAAAACAAGAACGACCAGCAGGAGTGCTACTACGAATTCAAACGAGACTCCGACTACAAACCCATGCAAAACGGCACCAACCAGACTCGTTTCTTCATGTACTTCCCCAAAGATCCCGTTCAACCCATGCCTCTTGCTCTGGCGCAGCACGGCATTTACTCCCAGAAAGAAAGCGTCGGCAAGTTTGTCACCATGCTTTTACAATCGGGCTCGGCGGTAATGCTGATCGACTTGCCCTTCCACGGCGACCGCGAAGTCGGACTGCCGCCGCTTGAGTTCCTTGATGTGAACTATCCGCTGAAGGCCACCTCTAACTTCAAGCAGGCCTTCACAGAACACGCTTATATCTTCAAGGCCGCAGCCACAGGAGCCTTCGATGTCTGGCCAAACGGCGAAGGCGACGGCACGCCGGACTTCGATCCTGAACGACTGGGATACTTCAGCCATTCTTTAGGAAGCATCATAGGCGCAACTTCCGTTGCCGTTTCTCCCGATGCGGACATGGCGGTTTTGTCAGTGGGCGGTGCCGGTCTGTTCGATTTTGTTGAAGGCGGATTTGGAGAAATCGTACTGATGGCCTTCTCCGAAGAGGAAGTCAAGCAATACGGTTTGATCGCTCAAACGGTTCTAGACTCGGGCGATGGCATCAACTACATACATAGATTCAAAGCCAAACACGCCGCAGGCAAACTTCAGATACTGGCGCACATGGCTATGGAAGACGAAACCATCCCGGCCATCTTCTCCATGAACTATTCGCGTTTGGCAGGATTGGAGCAAGTGGAGCCGGTTCTGGATCACATCGGAGAGCTTAAGACAACAAGCGCCCCATACAGCGGCGGCAAAGGACTTTTCCAGTATCCCGAAGCCAAGCACTGCTACATTACCAGTGGCAGCGATGTGGGCATCAAAGCAAGGGAACAATGCGTAGAGTTTTTGACCACCTTCTTCGCTAACGGCACAGGAATTGTAATAAACCCCTACGAAGAATCAGAGAAACACTAAAGACATGAAGCTCTTCAAAGCTGTCACAATCTCGATGTCGCTTCTGCTGTGCCTATGCATTTCAGGCTGCAATGACAACGAAAATTTCACTTACATAGATGGCGACAGCGACTGGGAGCATGTCGAACTGCCGCATTCTCACCCCGATGGGGCAGACGGGGCGGACGGAGACGACGACGAAGATACAGATGTACTCGAAGCCGAAGAAGATATTATTCCCATTGGCAACAGAGAAATCTCCTGGATAAACGTCGCAGGCGGCACTTTCCAGATGGGCTGCACAGAAACAGACAGCGCTTGTCTTGCCAATGAGACCCCACGCCATGAAGTCAGCGTTGCAAGCTTCGAGATGACAGAAACTGAAATCACGCAGGCCCAGTACCACGAACTTACAGACGAAAACCCCAGCCATTTCAAATCCTATGGCGACAACCCGCTAGAAACCGTAAGCTACGAAGAGGCGCTTGATTTCTGCCAGCAGATAGGCGGACGTCTGCCAAACGAAGCCGAATGGGAATATGCCGCCAGAGCGGGAGCAGACACCGTGTACCAATGCGGCGACGATCCCGAATGTCTGGACGAAATTGCCTGGTATTCAAGAACTTCCGACAACATCACGCACGCAGCGGCAGAAAAACAAGCCAATGCCTTCGGCCTGTACGACATGTCGGGCAATGCCTGGGAATGGGTCAGTGATTGCTATCACGACAGCTACGACTCAGCCCCAGAAGATGGCAGCGATTGGAACGATGAAAACTGTATTGAAGGCATGTTCATCGTCAGGGGCGGCGGCTGGAACGACTTTAACGACAGTCTGCGGGTCTCGCTCAGGTTGGCGGTATCCAACAACGTCAAAGGCAACATGATAGGCTTCCGCTGTGTCAGAGAGGCGGAAGAACGATGATAGATAAAACGACATTGCTGAAACGGCTATCGGTGATCCTCTTTGTCGCCGCTTTATGCTGCGCTTGCTCGGGAGGTTCGGGCGAAGTGGACAACTGCGATGACAGTTGCCGCACCCTCGATGACTGCGGGCTTGACTACTTTGCAACACAGGAAGTTTGCTATTCCGATTGCCAAAAGGACATGGCGGTCGATTCGCTGTATACAATCTGGCAGAGTATCCACCGCTGCACACTGACTTACTCGACCGACTATCTGTGCCTCGATCTGCAAAACTGCGTTGAAGAAATTCAGAATTTCACGAAAGTCCTGCCAGCGCAAAAATGCACTCTGCACAGCGATTGCCCCGACAATGCCTACTGCATCAAGAATATGGAAGAATGCACGGCGGACCAGAATGCAATCCCATGCAGCGACAAAACCGATTGCAAGGATGACTACGCCTGCGACTTAAGCGACTTCGAAGCCCCCGACGATTCTTCCAAAGGCAGATGTACACCCGAGTAGTTTCCTCTTTCTCCCAAATTACAGCTTTAAGATAATGCCTGAGAAAAATACCGCCCGTGGCAAGTGGTTTAGAGCAGCAAGCCTTACATAATCAAGGGGAAATCCAAAAACCGCTCATGCTGAGTGATTTCGCGTAGCGAAATTGTATCGAAGCATTCCTCCCTCGATACACCTCCCTACGGTCGGTACTCGGGATGAGCGGAGGGATAGACCTAGACATATTCAAAATAAGCGGGATAACGAATAAACCCACCCGCACTCAAGGCTAAATTACAGAAGGCACATAAGATCTGAAGGTCAATTCTATTTCGTATTGTCCGGGATCGGCTTCTATGCGCAGGTGGTCGCGGGCGTGCGGGCATTTCAATTCCTGTGAGCCATCCAAGGCAAGCTCTTCTTCCCAGCCTATCAGGGCCAACTCGTCGTAAGCCATAAGCGCGTTACCGGTATCGGGTGGAGAATGGCGCAGGAACAATCTCAAAGCACGCGGGTTGATGAACTTGCCCATGGCAAGCTGCGTCGTATCTTCGGGCATGGAAAGGTCCGTTGCAAAGGGCAACCAGTCGTATGTTCCGGCATAGCTGTAATAGCCGATTTCCTCGCCGAACATCAGCGGGCCTTCCGATGCGTAGTAACGAACGACGATAGCCGAATCTCCCGCATTTTGAGCTTTGGCATATCCAAACAGCGTCAGGCGTTTGTTGGGATCGCTTAATGCATCGCCCCAGACACGGATACGATTTTTAAAGGCCGCCACGGCATCGTAGACATTCTCCTCCAGCCTCAAAAGGCACAAAGCCTGAGCGCCTCGATAGCTTTCACCCACACAGGCAAAGCGAGTTTCCTCATTCGTATTCCAGCGCCGGGCCTCCATCAAATCGCTGTCGGCGTCCAGATCCTCGAAATCTCCGTAGGTCAGAATATCGCGTCCTATCCAGGCCTGCGCCTGCCCTTCGACGATACTTGCATTCAAAAGGGATTCTTCTGTCCCGGCGTATTCCAGCAGATCCACAACGGCAAAACCGTCCTCGCCTACAATCACGCTGGCGGTAACCTGCCTGTCGATTACCTTGTATTCACTTTCATCGGCACTTATCCAGCCCTGCCCCAGGTACGGGAAAAGCTGCACGTTGTCGGAAAATTCACCCAGACGCCGCAGGAGCCTGTCAGCCATACGCCCGGTAACCGAGCGGGTCAGGTAATCTTCGAGATATATCGGCAGGGCGCGCTTACGCAATACCTGCGAGCCTTTCATGTCCACCTGTGTCAAGACAGCCTGAAATGTCTCAAGACGCTGCTGGTCGAAAAACAAATTGCCGAGGTTGTGGATTATAAAAATGTCTTCATAAACCTCGAAGCCTTGCGCCACATGGGGATGATGGCAGACCAGCAAGGCCGCGCCATCCTCGACCACCTGATACATTTTGCTTCTGGCATAATCCGAGGGCCAGTTGGTGTATTCCTTGCCAGTGTGCAATTGAGCGATGGGAATGCGATTCTCTTCGAGTTCGGAAACGACAGCTTCTTCCACATTCGAAGCCCTGCGCAAGTCTGCGGCTCCTCCTTTGTCCTCGGTAGCCACAAAGCTTGTTGTATACTGCGAGCCCGAAACGGAAGTCATGGAAAGAAAAGAATACGGATGTCCCTTGATCGTTGTCCGATAAGGCTTAAAGGCCTCTTCGGAATCAAGCCCGGCACCGCTGTACATGTATCCCCCATCATCCAGATTGACCAGCGAATCGGCGATGCCCTGATCCTGATAATCGTAGACGTGATTGTTTCCCAGCGAGACATATTCGACGTCCAGCCAAGCGAGGATGGGCAAAGCTCCCGGCAAGGTATAGTAGACGTAGTCCTTTTCCGTCTGTGGCGTTACAGGGTTATCTGTAATGGCACTTTCTAGATTCAAGACCGGATAATCGACTTCCTCGAAATAATGTCTGACATTCCCGACGACTTGTTTGGCTCCCTCAAAAGGCTGCGATGCCTGAATGATTGCAAATTCGTCATCGAGATATAGCTGGTCACGCGGTATAGATTCATCGGGGTCAACGAAACGTCTGCCGAAAGCAGCGTCGCCACCGAACATAAATCGCACCACCTGCGGATCATCTTTATCGATAATAATGGGCTGCAGTTGCAGGCGGTCCACACTCAAGGGCTGAAAAAGATGCGCTATGACATTGGAAGTTCTGTAACCGGGCGCTTCTGTCTTCAAAACAGCATTGTGGCGCGAAAGGACAGGGAAGGAAAAACTGCCCAGGCTGTCAGTCGTTGTCTCGTATTCATCGACAATCACGGTTGCGCCGGAAACAGACTTACCGGAAGAATCAAGCACCCTGCCCGACAGTGAAATCGGTGTCGCTGTAAATTTCTCCCGCGCCAGCAATTCTCTGGAGAGCCAGTCGGTGTAAGGGTCAAGGACTTCCGATTCCTGCTCGACAATATCTTCCCCGTCGATATCGCCATCGGCATCTTCCGAGACTTCGGATTCAACCAAATCTGCATCACCATCGACAATATCCATATCGCCGGGAAAGCCTGGGATATCCTCGTCCGTCTCGACGAAAATCTTGTATTCGGAATCGGAACATGCGGATCCCGCCAGCAATAACAGCAGTAACAACGGTATTAGTCTGTACTTCAACGTCATTCTCATGTTGTGCATCCGACAGCTAATTATTTAAAACCTATTTCACTCATTCTACGGTGCATGGCTTCAGCCTCTGCCACCATCTCCAAAACGATATCACGCGCGGGCATGACCTTGTTTACAAGACCTATACCCTGTGAACATGATACCGTACCTGCCTCAAGATCTCCATCCTCAAACATGCGGCGGGCGGCTTCGCCGGAAACATAAGGATAAATGGCGTCCAAATCTGCGCCATTGTTCTCAAGTTCCAGGGCTTTCTTGGCTGGGTTGTTCATCCAGACGCGGTGGGCGAATCCTATGGAACGCATGATGATATCAGTGTCGAGTTCACCCGCTTCGCACAGGGCTTGCTTGAGATTAGGATGAATGGGGCATTCGTCCATCAGCATGAAACGCGAGCCGACAATGACGGCTTCGGCTCCCAGCGACAAAACCGAATACATGCCCGCGCCGTCAACCACTCCGCCACCGCCTATGACCGGGCAATCCACTGCCTTGACCACCGACGGTACCAGCACCAGCGTGGTGACATTCAGCTTGCCGGTAGCGCCACCGTTTTCGTAGCCGACAACCGTAACGGCATCGGCACCCAGCCCGGCGGCTTTTTTTGCGTACCTGACACCCACGCATTTATGCATCCATTTCATGCCGTATTGCTTGAAAAGCTGTACCAGATCTTCGGGAGCGGAGAAGCCGGAAGTCTCGACTACCTTTACTCCTTCGGAGGCCAGAACCTCCAGCAGCTTACCGTTATCCGGCGGGGCCATCATCGGAAAGAGATTGATATTGACGCCGAAAGGCTTGTCGGTCAGATCTTTGGTTCTCTTGATTTCATCCCTGAGCGCCTCCGGCTCTTTGAACATGGCAGATGCCAGTATACCGATGGCTCCGGCGTTGGAAATCGCCGCTACATAAGGGGCCGTGGCCACATCCATCATGGTGCCGCCGATAATCGGATATTCTATTCCAAGGAGTTCGGTAATTCTTGTTTTGAACACTTCAACCCTCCATATTTTATTTTTTCTTTGCCCGCATGAAAGAACGTTCCCCTTGATTATAACCAAGATGAAAAAGTATGCGAACGATTTATAGAGGGCGAGCTTAATGCGAAATCTGACTTCAGGATCAGATTCTTTCGGGTACCACGAAAAGCCCGTCGGCGAAGACTCCCGTCCCACCAGCTTCAACGTCGGCTGAAAGCACAAGGCGCACGGCAGAAGCGCCCTTGGGGATGAGCGTCAGGTATTCAAGCTTTGTCCATTCGGCATAGGGGATTTTGTCTCCTGAAACCGTGCCCCACAGACTGCCGTCGTAGTCGTAGATCTCCAAATCCACGGCGACTTCGGCTTCGGTGATGTAGGAACGCATCCAGCCACCCCAGCGCAAAGCGAGAGTTCCCGCGTTCATTTCATCTCTGTAGTCTGCAAGGTCTATCTTTTGAGCCAGAGTGGACATGCCCGGCTTGCCGTCTGAAACCAGGTTCTCCCCTCCGCCATAGAAAAAGAAATCGCCCGAGAAGGCAAGAGGAGGATAAGGGAAGAATCCCATTATCTTTGAATCGACTTCAACGGACCAGCCATCGGCTTCAAAGCCTGTCGCCTCGCCTGCCTCCGCGCCGGGATTTGCAAGCAAGTTTCCGCCCAAGCGTTCATGAGCCTCAGGCAAGGATTGATAAGCCAGATACAGATCGTCGAAACAGGCGTCGTTGCCTTTGCCGTTTTTGGCTTTGTGGTGGGAAATCCAGCTATAGCTGGCCTTGCGTGTCCCTACGGGCAGATTCAGCATTCCGGCAAAAGGATGCCAGTCAAGGGTGTCGCGTCTTTTGGAGTAAAGCTGGGCGATGGAGTTTCCTTCGGAATCTATGGCCTCGACCACAACTTCGCCTTCATCATAAGGCAGAGGGCTATTAGCAACAATGCCCTCGCCCTCTACAGCTTTATAACCGGTGGTGATGTAGGCGGAAGCCAGCAGGCGTCCGAGTCCCTGGTCGATTTCCTGCACGTGTTCGGATAAATCTATCACTTGCGAAGCGGCGGAGACATGCGAACCGGATTCATATTTTTCAAAGCCGGTAAAAAAGCTGGCGCCGTTTCTGGGTTGCTGATTTTCTCTCTCATCGGTAACCGTCGCGCCATTGCTCGCTTCCCAGGAATTCATGCCGTCTTCGGCTCCGGGGTTTAAAAGCAGGTTCTCCGGCAAGTCGCCCTCGGCAGGGAAGTCTTTCCAGATGTCTCTATTTTTAGCATAAGGATCGTTATCGAAAGCCTGATCGCCTTTTGGGAAAAGCAGTTCGGCAACGACAGGCTTATGGTCCGAGAGAACCGGCGCGAGATTCAAGACGTCTTCTTTAATCACTATGGGTTGAAAACTCTTGCGGAAGAATATCAGGTCGATTAGCTGCGAGCCTTCGCTTTCATCGAAGCGAGTCGAAGGCCAGGAGATATGTTCGCCGGGAAACCAGCCTAAAACTGTGGCGGTGTCGTTCAAGGCTTCGTTTAAAATATTGATCTGAGTTGAGTGGGTCTCGTCATTGAAATCGCCCATCATCAACAGGTGGGGCGTGTCGTCGTTTACCAAAACATTGTCTATGAAGTTGCGACACTGCAAGTCGCCATCGACATTCCAACTTATATGCGCAGCATAAATGGAGAAGGTGACGCCTTGGATTTGAGTGAAAGCGTGCAAAATGCTGCGACCGGACTGAAGATCGATTTCGGCAAAATCGGTCAGCGGCGTTTTTGACATAATAGCCTTACCTGCGGCAGCCTCGAAATGCTCATAGCCTGCCGCCTCCGCGATGGGCTGGGCGTGGGCGACATCTATTTCCTGCAAAGAAATGACATCGAGATCCAATGTCTTGAAAAAGGCACCGAGTTCGGCTTCGGTGGCGTAGTGAGTTCCGTATATGTTGTAGGTTCCAACCTTGACTCTTACACCTTCGGGCAGTTCAGGATTGAAAACTTCTTGAGCATCTAAAACAAGATCATCCGGGGAAATACTTGGATCTATCGGGCCAGCTTCTTCTTCCATTTCCTCCAAAGACTCGCCGCCGTCATCTTCTCCATCACCATCGGCGTCGGACTCAAGATCGTCTTCCGACTCAAGACCTTCAACATCTTCTTGATCCATATCGCCATCCACAAAAGATGTATCGCCATCATCGGAACCGCAAGCGGCAAAGACAGCGAAACTCAACAACAGAACAACACTCCAGAGTATTTTCTTCATCTCACAAGCCCTCCAGCTCAAGCGCATACTTGCAAAAAAGGCCGGTCAAAGCATACACATTGACCGGCCTTTAAATTCATTTCAAGAAACAGCTTACTCTCCCCAGCGGTCGGGATCGGCTACGATTTCGCAGTCAACGAACTTCGCTCCAGCCGGGTTTTTCCAGGGTGAATAGCAATATTCAAGCACAAATGCCATTTCCTCCGGACGGATAAACCAGGCTTCTTCCATCTCCGAAGGCTTGAAGGCAATTTCTTCGCCATCGGGGGTGTCGGGTACCGAAGCATCCCACAAGTCCCAATTGGGCCAAGCTTTTAGAGCATCGGCGGCATCGCCTATGCGCTCGTGGATGATGTGAGCTTCTTCGGATGTCAGCGGCAATCCGTTGGTTGCAGAGGCTACCAAGAAGGTTGCAACATCTCCGTTCCAACGGTCATTTTTCTTGGGGTTTTCTTCATCGTGAACTACCTCATCGGCTCTGATTACCAAACCGTCGAGCAATTCGGCTGCGGTATCGTTGTAACCCAGAATCAGTGAGTTTGAAATGGCAGCCAAATGGAAGTAGCGGATGATAGCCCTGTTGAAATAATGCTGGGCTGTTGCGAGGGTTTCAAAATGACCGCCGAACCCCTGTTCGCAATCGTTTTCCAGCGGTTCTTCGTATGCCATCAGAGCCGAAGCCAATTTGGCATTGCATTCGGCGTTGGGGATGAATTCCTCGAAATTAACGAAGCTGGCCAGGTCGTTGACGATACCTTCCATTTCTTCCGACATGGGAACATAGGGAGTGCCGTCTTTATCCTTGGTGCGGATATAGTAACCCTCATCTACGATATCCTTGGCAAAAGCTTTCAGATACGCAACTGCTTCGGCTGCGGCGGCACGGACGTTTTCGTCCTTAGCGTATGCCACTACATGCTTCAGCATGGGATAACACCGGAAGATATGAGGCACATCGTCTTTGGAACGCATATTACGAACCCAGATGTTGCCCCAGTGAGGGTTATCTACATTAGGAATTGTGTGAGCGTTCCAGTCGTATTTTTCGACTTTTACCGGATCGTAATCAATGGCGACCTTGCGTCCGCCTTCCATCTCATACTCGTGATTACGAGTAAAGATGGAACGTGCCATGATCGAGGTGACATCGTCGTCTTCGCTGAACACCATACCCAGGAACAGGGCTACGATACCTTTGCTGTACTGCTCGACGATGCGACCGAACTTCATGTCGCCGCTCATCAAGTATGCAGCAGCAGCGTTGTTGAGGATTTTCGGAGTGCGGATCATGATATTGTCGGCACCGCCGTAATGAGAGAACGTAACGGTATCACCGGATTTCGAAGCTCTGGTATCCTGCCAGTAAAGCTTGTAATCGGGCATGTTCTCATCAAATGATTTATGAATGCCGTGGCTGGTCCACCATACCCAATCAAAATATCCGGAATCTTTCCAGAAACCCGTCAGGCGCTTGGTGAATTCCGCAATTTCCAGGTCTGTCGGAGGAGTTCCGACATCGTCGCGGGTCAACTCAAAGGGCAGGCTGTCGGGCAGTCCATCTTCATCGCCATCGACTTCGTCATCACCGTCAACTGCCTCATCGGCATCACCGTCAACAGCATCATCACCATCGGTATCTTCCGAATCGTCACCGTCTACGGCTTGCTCATCCGAGTCATCCGAGCCGCAGGCGACCATCGCAAAGATAAAAGTCGCCACCAGCGTCCACAATAACAGGCGTCTCATGTGCTACCTCCCTACCTGAGTACGATTAATTTAAACAATCTGCTAACAGTCGGCATAGTAAATGCTTTCCACTTTTTTTTCAAATAAGAAAGACAGGCAATTGACAAAGTCAATAATAACCCAGTCTTAAAAGGGGGATGTCCCAGCACTTGTTAAATCTTCCGACGATCTCCGCTTCCTAATGGCCCGCATTGTACCGACCTGAGTCTTTGTTCGTCAACTCTTTTTCTTGCCAATCGTTTCGCCTACGCGCTATGCTCAATTCGTCCGCCGGGAGGATACGGCTCTGCGGGGACGCAACCGGAGCGCCCGTCGGGTGGATGACGGAGGGGCAGGACGCATTTTGTCCTGCCTTTCTTTCATAATCCGCCCCTCTTGATTCCCCAAAGCGAAAAATCCCAGGGGTTTGGGGACAGCGTCCCCATATCAGCGAAGCCGATGCTCTCAGATGCCGCAGGATGGTTGGGAATCCACATGCGCCGGATGGTGAGTCACGCGCCTTGATGGCTTCTCTTCCTGTTTTTTCTCCGGCTTCAGCGCCTCGGCCAGAGTCGACAAATCCCGATAGCCGCCGATCCTGCGAAAGCCTTTTTCTATCTCTGTGAGCGCCATCGAAAGCCAGCGCTGCGGCTGGTCGGTCTCGGGACGCCAGCGCGTCACTCGCCCGATCCTGCCGCGAATGTTGCGGATCGAATTCTCGATCAGATTCGTGGATAGCAAACTCACGTGCAGCGTGTTGGGAACCTCCAGCAGATGCAGGGCGATCAAGTCTTCGCCCGCTTCGTCAAGGCTTGTAAGCGCCTGGGCGTTGCGCGGGGCCACAAATGCGCGCAGGTTCTCCAATGCCTCTCGACCCGCATCGGCACCCTGCGCCTTGCGAATACGCCGCATCAACCCGGCGATTTCTCCCCAGTCGCGCCGGGGCAGATACTGCCTGAGATTGCGCTCCTTGTGAACCAAACAGCGTTGAAAAACGGCATCGGACCATTGTTTTTTCGCTGCATTTTTCAAAGCCTTCGAGCCGTCAAAGGCGCAAAACAGACGGCATCCCTGCTTGGGAGCGAAGCCCCGCAACGCCAGGCGGGAGGTCAGCGCGGCGCAGACCTGCGTGTTTTCAGACGCGCCCACCTCGAAATCAAGCATGTGTTTCGTGCCGTTCTCAGCCACTCCCAGCGCCACGATGGCCCATAACCCATCGGCCAGACGCAGCCCGTCCAGCATCAAAACCAGCCAGTCGTCG
>CAYTHG010000028.1:0-18489 GCA_964437525.1 uncultured Myxococcales bacterium
ATTTCTGATAAAGGAGATGCTGGCCGACGCAGTTGGAAGCCGCTATAGCTTTCGCCGGGTGGAGAGATTGTCAGACGGTATTGAGGCATTGAGAAAATCCGAGCCGGGTGATATAGATATCGTGCTCTTGGATTTGACTTTGCCCGACAGCAGCGGATTGAACACTCTCCACAAGATTAAACCGGAGATTCCCAAAACTCCCGTAGTTGTCCTGACCGGTCTTGACGACGAGGCCATAGCGTATGAGGCCATGCGCAACGGTGCTCAAGACTATCTGGTAAAGGGACGCATAGATATTGACAGCCTTTCGCGCAGTATCCGTTATTCAATCCAGCGACAGAAAATATTCTCGGATCTGATAGATCTGACCTGGCATCTGCAAATGAGCGAGATGCGCTTTAAGGATATTGTGGAAAACAATGCCGACGGTATTCTGCTGGTGGACAGCGATGATAAAATTCTGCTTGCCAATCAAGCTTGCAGCCGTCTTTTCGGTAGAAAACCCGAAGACTTGATGGGTAGCCTGTTCGGTTTTCCTATGGTTGAGAGGGAAAATACCGAGATACAGATAATCAGGCAGGAAGGCGATACCATTTACGCCGAGATGCGTCTGGCACAGACTGTCTGGGACGGCAAGCCCTCATTTCTGGCGTCTCTGCACGATATTACCGAGCGCAAGAATGCCGAAATGCACACTCGCCACTTGAACAAGGTGCTGAAGGCTTTGAGAAAAGTCGGGCAGTTGATGGTCAAGGTAAAAGATCGCCATGAACTGGTTGAGAAAATATGTGAGACTCTGGTATCTACTAGAGGATATCGCACAGCCTGGATAGTTTTGACAGGGGATTTCGGGGAATATCGTTATGTTGCAAAAGCAGGAGAACCGGACGGTTTTGCTGCCGTTATCGAGAGCTGGAAGAGCGGCGATATTCCAAGTTGTGCCCGTGAAACAATTCTGACACCTGGTGTTTCAGTCAGAAACCAGGAGACTTCCTATCTCTACAAGGAGGAATTATGCAGACAAGCCAACCGGGAAAACTGCGCTTTTGTGGCTCGTCTGGAGCATAACGACAGGCTTTTCGGTATCCTGCGGGTGTCGCTTTCCAGCGATTTTACACTGCATCTGGACGAGAAGGAGTTGTTCGGGGAATTGGCCGACGATATCGCCTTTGCTTTGCATAATATCGAAATAGAAGGAGTGCGCCTTCAGGCTGAAGACAAGATCAAACAAATGGCTGTGTTGCAGGACAGCAGCATAGATAACGCCGGGGTCTGGTTGAATGTCATCGACCCTGACGGTAAGATTCTGGTCTGGAACAGGACTGCTGAAAAAATAAGCGGTTACCGCTCGGATGAAGTGATCGGTCGTGTGGATATCTGGGAAATACTGTATCCAGATGTCACTCAGCGCCAGAAAATTATGGAGCAGACGCATCGTATCATAGACGAGAAATCCGGTTTCAATAGTCTGGAGTCTGTCATGCGTTGCAAAAACGGTGAAAATAAAACAATCGCCTGGCATTTGCGCAACTTGACCGATGAGTTGGGTAAGGTAGTGGGAGCTATCATGCTGGGTCGTGATGTTACAGAGCACAAGCAGGCCGAAGACGATCTGCGCCGCACGACACAGTGGCTCAAAAACCTTGGCGATAACGGCGGCGATCGGAAACAGCATTGAGTGCGCTGAGATTAGCGAATACTTCCCGTCGACTGGACAGAACAGATAAAAGCCTGCACAATAGGGCAAATGAATTATTTTAATGAATTGTAGTGTGCAGGTATGGGCGCTTTTCAGATCGAAGATACAGTCTATTTCGTTTATTTAGTTTATCCGCTATTAATAGCAGCGATGACTTTGCTTGCCATAAAAGAATTCCGCAAGAGCCTGCCGGAAATTTGCAAAAGAGATTGGGCCGCTTTGTCGCTGGTGATGGCTTTTGCCTTATTGTGGCTGGTATTGCACTCAGATATAGCTTCGCAATACTGGGGGCCGAGTTTTCAGAACTGGAAATTCGAGTACAACGCCTTGAGTCTCAGCCGTTTCGAGCCTGCAAGCTTTGAGATTATACATCACAACGGCGCGGCTTTTTTGATGATTCCGTTTCTTTGGATATTCGGTGTCTCGCATTCATCGGTGGTAATGCTGAACGCCATTGCATTCGTTGTCTGTGTTTCAGGCTGTGCCCTGGCTGCCCGAGAACTTGCAGGCAGGCGCAGTGCCTTGATTCTGACGGGTTTTTTTGCTTGCACCTACGATCCTCTTCTGGCCCTGTGGCCAGCCGGTGGAGAATACATGCTGTGCATGGCGGCCTGCTCGCTTTCTATCTGGTTGATACTGAGGGATTTGCGTGTCGGCAGCTTGGGCGGTTTTTTTCTGACGGCTCTTTCCATACAATATGCCAGCATGATACGCATGGAAGCACTTTTGCTATGGGGCATCTGGTTTATTGCGTATCTGACGATGGATGAGCGCAGAGCCGGGCGTTTGAAGGTGATGGTGCTTTTAGGATCTGTCAGCTTTATAATCTCCAGTATGGCCTTCGACAATTTCTTTTCCCCGCGTGAGGCTTTGGAAGATAAAAACCTGCACTACTATTTCAATGGCTATCTTTACTACCTTGCCGAAGCTTTGCCGATATTGCTGGCGGCGCTTTTTGCGCTTTTTGCTTTTTTAAAAAAAGGCGATGCGCGGGTGCTGGCGCTTTTGTGCGGAGTGGTGGTCTTTAGTGTGATGTTGCTTTTCTCTGCCAGTTCCGATGTTTATCAGCTCTCCAATTATCTATTCATTCCATTGGCGATTATAGCCGGTTCTTTTACTGACAGCTTATCAAATCGCCCTAAGATACTTGCGGTCTTATCGGTCCTGCTGGTGGCATCCGGGGCGTTTTGGGGACAGAGTTGCATCTGGAGCAATATCGAGCTTTTCCGCCAGCCGGATAAAGACATTAGAGAATTGGCCGGAAGTCTTGAAAACAAAGGGACTCCGCTGCTGATATATGAGCCTTATGCAGCCTTGGCGCTTTGTGAAAGGCCGCTGGTGCAGCATGGCATAATTCCCTTAAAAAAACTCGTCCGAAATCTCGACGATCTGGACAGCTTTGCCTGCTTTGCTTTAAAGGAATCTCAAGGCGGTTGCGATTTTGTGGAGCTTTTTAGTGATGTGCGTGAGTTGGTCACTGAAGGCCTCACTCACGTAGACCCCGAGAAATACGGCTTCAAAGCAAGCGATATACGTGAGAACGGCGCGGTCGTTATGCGCGTTTATCACAGAAGCGCCGGGACAAAAGCCGGGAGGCTGCCATGAAGCTTCGTCTGCTGTCGCTTGTTCTTGTCCTGTCTGCTTTGCTGATGAACCCGGCATTTGCGGAAGAGACTGAAAAATGGATCATCCCCTCGGGGCAGGAAGAAAGCATCTCCGCCATTTTCGACACGCCGCCGGATACGCCGAATGTGCTGGTGGAATCCATCTCCATCATGCAGGACAAACTTGTGATCGGGGTTTCATCCAAGGGAAGTGCAGCGACCATAAGCATAGATTACGGGTGGACACTAAAGCCCTCCCCTGCCTGTGGTCTGATGGGCAGAATGCGTCTGTGCGTTGAGGGCTCCGACTTCGCTTCCTCGCCTGCGGCCCTTGAATATCACAAGTGGCTTGGGGGGCGCGGGATAAAACTGGAACGTCTGGATGCAATCTGGAAAAAAATAAATATCGTCAGCGAGCAGAAAAAAGAGCGCTCTTTTGCGGTGGAATTTTACTGGTATCTGCACGAACGCCGTGCCTTTTGGCTGGGTTTGTTTTACGTGGCATGGTTGCTGATTCTTTCGCTGGCTCTGGTGTCGCGATTCGTAAAAGAAGTCTCGCTGCTTATAAGTCAGCAGGGCGGCACGAGAAAAACCGCTCTGATACGCGCTATCATCCTTTTGTCGCTTGCCTTGATATTCTTTGCCACCGCCGTATTCTTGAGCTCCAACGATTTAAAATCCATCTGTTGATATTCTCACTTAAAAGGGATGCGGATCGTCGTATACCTTGTCGGTGTCCTTGACTTGCTTGGTCTCGGTCTGCTGCATTAAACCCGGCTCCTGTTCGCGTACCTCCCAGGGTGTCTTGATTTTCAAGCTCGTCACCTTGTAGAGCCCCACTTGCAAAGACTCTGCTTCGGGATATTCCAGAATGCCGTAGCCGTCGGGACGATTGGGTACAAGTTCCTGCCAGACCGGCTCTAAATTGGCTTGTCCGCGCAGCTTGCGGCAGGCGGGGTGCATGTAATCTTTGGGGAGTTTCGTTTCTTTTGACTGGCGATAAAGCGCATAGCAGCGCGTCCCAAGATACACGTAGCTCGGTTCGCTTACCTCTCCTGCCAGATAGAGGTTCCACCAGGTCTGAAGATTCAGAATCCTGTCTCCGGGACGGGGTGGGTTGAAAGTCGTTACCGGGTTCGAGCGCGGCTGGTTGCGACTTAGTGGGGGATCGCCGTCTGCAAATAGCGCCAGCGCTATCGGCGTATCCGGCAGGCTGGATGCCAGTCTTGCAAAACCCGCTTTTTCCGCATCGGCGTTTGTGGTCTGCCAGGACAGCCAGGCCGAGAACGCAATAGAGCCGGAAAGCAGCAAGCCCCCCCATAGTGCAGGGTGCAGGAGCACCTGCATGGCGCTCTGTTTTTTCTCGAAGAGTCTTACAGCCGTCAATGCCGCGGGCATCGTTGCAAAATAAAGCGCCGCGCCGTCTGGGTGTGCGACTCCTGACAAGTGCGCTTCCATGAAATACAAAAGTGAGAATCCGCAGGCGCACAAAAGCAAGGCCCAGGATTTCGAGAGTAATTGCCAGGGTTTTGTAAACAGTGCAATAAACGTCAGCAGCCCGACAGCAAGAGGCATTAGCTGCGGTTGGAAAAACGGCAGGTGTTGTATGTAAAGCGGCCACAATTCCTTTATGCTGTCGAAAAACGCGATCATATTTGTCCAGTCGCGCATTGTTGCGGATGACAGATACAGCAGGTGCGCCAGCAATAAGGGCATCAGCAGCAGAAGCAGGGCGATGCGTTGCGACATAAAGGCTTGCCTGATGTCTTTTTCCAGACGTAGATTTTCGCTCCAGAAGATCGTCAAGGGGATGGCCACCGCCATCAGCGGCATACAGTATATGGCGAACATGAACGACAAAACAGATACGGTCAAGGCCATCCGCGAGCAGTCGCGCCTGAAAAGCTCAAGCTGATTCAAGCCTGCGAAAAAGAAAAACAAGCCCGGAATGTGTGGCACAAGTGAATTGTGTTCGGCTATCAGGAAGGGATTCAGTCCTAAAAGAACGATCAAGGCCGCGCCGGAGTAGGCTTTACGAGTATAGCGCTCCAGCCACAGCGAGGCCGAGAGTATCGTCAACCAGCCGATGACGATGTTTGTATAGAGCATACTCGCGCCGCTGTCTGGCAAAATAGAGAACAGAAAACGGTAAAAAGCCACGCTGCCCGGCATCATGCCCGACAAGTCTCCCGATGCGGCAGCCTGTTCCAGAAACCAGTAACCGCCGTAAGCTTCCAGCGATCTTTCGGGAAATACCAGACGCAGCAACAATGCAATAGCCGCAAGCAAAAGCAGCAGGCGTCTTTCCGGGCGATCCATGAAGCGTATGTCTTTAATCGCTCTGAAAGCCAGTATCAGGCCGCCTGCAAAGGCCAGAAAGAAAATCGCCCAGATGGAAATCTGCTCGAAACTCAAAAGGAAAATCTGGAAATTCTTGAGCACCGGAAAAGGCAGTTTGAGATTTGAAGGCTTGTTATCTGTTGTCGCGGGTCTGCCGTCCAAACCTTTGATTCCTTGAATATTGCGGACTTCGAGTTTCAGCAGACCTTTGTCATTAAGCTTGAGCCGACGTGCCAATTCGTCCATCAGCAGCGATACTGCGGTCTGCCTGTCGGCCTCGAAACCCGTGCCTTCGTACAGAATCTGAAAATTGTCGCTTGCTGCATAAGCTGCAGTGCCTTCTTCAAATGCTTCCAATATCACCACGACCCGGCCCTGCTCTTTGTGCGAGTAAGGGCATACCATACGCGAAGAGCCTTCGCTGCAAGCTTCGCGTGTCCAATCATTGGCCACTGCCGAGTTGTTGTTCTCATTATTCAGAAGCGAAGCGATATCGCCTTCTGCTGCGAATGAATTTGCGGGCAGGCAGCACAAGGCGAGCAGCATAATAAAACAAAGTCTTGTATGCCACCTTGCAGTATCGGAGCTACTCGGCTTTTCGAGTGCGTGTCTCATATCCGGTTTCCATTTTGCTCTGCTTCGTTTGTGGATTCGGGCAGGAGGATCACGAAGGTAGCGCCCTCGCCCTTTTTGCTCTGTACGCCTATCTCTCCTCCGTGCGAGTCTGTGGTGCGCTCGCAGATGGCAAGCCCCAGTCCGGTGCCGTAGCCGGGGTCTTTGGTGGTGTAGAAAGGCGTGAAGATATTGGCCTGACGTTCTTCGTCTATTCCGGGGCCGTTGTCGATCACGGCCAGGGATATCAAGGGTTGCCCCTTGGCGAAATTTTCGCTGGATTCGCGGAAGGTCAGACTCGGATCGTAGATGACCTCTTCTAAAAAGATGGTTATCGAGCCTTCGCCGTTCATGGCCTGGGCTGCGTTTAAGAATAGATTCACCAGCACCTGCTGCAACTCCGACTCGTCGCCCTCGACCGGCGCAGGGCGTTTGTGGGAATTGAAATTCATCTCTATGTATTTGAACTGGTTCTGCATACGAACGAGTTCTATGGTTTCATCAACAAGCAGATTCAAATCCAGACGCTTGACTTCCGATGATCCGGGCCGCGAATAATCCAGCAGACCCTTGACAATGCTGCGGATGCGGATCACGTCTTTTTCTATGCGTGTCAAAATATCCTTGACGTTTTCCTCGTCCACGCCGCCATCTTGCATCAAACCCACATAACCCAATATGGCCGAAAGCGGGTTGCCGACCTCGTGGGCGACGCCTGCGGCAAGCTGACCCACAGAGGCCAGGCGCTCCGAGCGCATCAGACCGCGCCTTGTCAACTCAAGTTCTTCGTTGATGTCCAGCAGTTCGTTTATCTGCTCGGCCACCTGTTGCTCGCTCTCGGATAGCGATGATGCCATTTCGTTGAAGGAATTGGCCAGCTCCGCCAGTTCAGTCGTTTCCGAGATAGGCAGGCGTACGCTGCGATTACCGGCGCTCATTTTGCGCAGGGCATCGTTGAGTCTTTTAACGGGAGTTGCCACCATGCGGTTTAACAGCAGGGCTCCGAACAGGATCAGGATTCCGGCATAGGCTCCCGCCAGAGCAAGGATGAGCCAGCCCGAGAAAAACAACTCGTGCTCGGGTTGGACTATGGGCAGTATGACCTGCACGCGACCAAACAGCGCCCCCATGTATTTCCAGGGGAACTGCACCAGTATCATTCTGTTGTCGTTAATGGGGTGGTTGATTACGGATGTCGTCAGCGAGGCGACAGGTTGCGGGAATGATTTTGAAAAAATCTCGGCTTCCTGCCAGCGGCGCTCGGACAGGGTGGACCAGACCACCTGACCGGAAATGTCGAAGAAAGAAATGGAATGCATATAGCGGTCGTCGTGGACGCGCGATGCGACGCGGGCTGCCAAAGCGCGTGTGGCCATTTCTCCGGGCAATTCGCTCGGCATACGTTCGCTGGTCAGGGTGCGTTGCAGCATCTCGGCTATCATCACACCCGAGCGACGTTTTTCTTCCACGAAAACGTTACGTGAGAAATTGATCAGGACCAGTCCCAGCAAGACCACGGCGGTTATCAGCAGTATAGACAAACTCAAAAGAATTTGAAAGCGCAGTGATAACAGTCGTGGAAAGCGCAGGCGCATCTATCAGAACCCCCAGCCAGTCATAAAGTCCAGAATGATTTTGCCGAAGAACAGGAACTCCAGTCCCGACAATGCCAGGAAAGGACCGAAGGGTATGGCGGCATGGCGCACGGAAAGTTCTTCTTCGCCTTCTTTTTCACCGTTTGTGGCGCTTTCCTGCTCCTCATCCGGATCGGGTAAGGGCGGTTGCTTTTTGATTAATCCAAAAGCATAGCCGATAAAAAACACCGCCAGGCCCTGCAACGAGCTTCCCAAGAGCAGGAAGGGAATAGCCTGCCAGCCTAGAAAAGCCCCTAAAAGGGCCAGCAGCTTTGCGTCGCCCATGCCTATTCCTTCGCGTTTGGTCAAAAACCAATAACCGTAGGCTACCAGGAATATCAACAGAAAACCGATGATGGCGCCTATCAGCGAATCTTGCCAGCGCAACTCGGGAATGAAGAAGCTGGCGCCTATGCCTATCAATATGCCCGGCAGAGAGATTTCGTTGGGGATGATCTGGTAGGGAATGTCTATGAAGGTGATCGTAAGCAGTATGGCGCAGAAAATGAAATAGACGAACATGGCCGGAGTAAGGTCGAAGTGTGCATAGCAGGCCAGAGCCAGAACGCCTGTCAACAGTTCTATCAACGGGTATTGTATGGATATGGGCTTTCTGCACTTGCGGCATTTGCCGCCCAGCGTGATATAGCTCAGGATGGGTACGTTGTCATACCAGCGCAGGCCGTAGTTGCAGCGTGGGCAGTGCGAAGGCGGCGATACCAGCGACTGTTTTTTTGGCAGGCGCAGAATGACGACGTTTAGAAAACTGCCTATGCTGATTCCGAAAAGAAAAACAAAAACGGTGACATATGTTTCGAACAAATCTTACTCCTCTTCGTTTTCGACCGGGCCCATGTCCATGCCGAGTTTTTTCATGCGATAGCGCAGGCTGCGGAAGCTCACTCCCAAAATCTTGGCAGCTTCGGTCTTGACTCCGTCGGCCTTTTTCATGGCATCGTCTATGTAGCGTCTTTCATGCTGTTCCAAAACCTTGTCCAGAGTTGCGCCGGATTCCGCATCTATGCTGTCGCCCACCAACTCTTCGGCGCGGATGACCTGTGAAGAGCGTTCCAGTACCTGATCCAGCATAGCAGGTGGCAGGCTGGCGGGCCTGATCCTGTCGCTGGTTTCAAGTGCCACTGCGCGTTCTATTATGTTGCTCAATTCGCGCACGTTGCCGGGGTAATCGTAGTTTATCATTATCATCATGGCGGCTTCGGAGACATTCAACTGCGGCCTGCCTAAGTCGTTGCATGATTGCTTGATGAAGTGCTGTATCAGGATGGGGATGTCGTCACGCCGCTCACGCAGTGCCGGCAGCCCTATCTGGATAACGTTCAGGCGATAGTAGAGGTCTTCTCGGAAGCGTGCCTGATCGACTTCTTTTTGCAGGTCACGGTTGGTTGCGGTAATCAGTCGCACGTCTACGGAGATTTCCCGAGTGCCGCCGACAGGCATAACCTTGCGCTCCTGTATGGCTCTTAAAAGCTTGACCTGCAATTGGATATCGAGTTCCGAGACTTCGTCCAAAAACAACGAGCCGCCGTTAACGACTGTAAACAGGCCATCCTTGTCGCGAATCGCTCCGGTGAAAGAACCTTTGACGTGTCCGAACAACTCGCTTTCCATAAGCTCCGATGGAATCGCACCGCAGTTGACCGTCACGAAAGGGCGTCCCGATCTCTGCGAGTTCTGGTGCAGCGCCCGGGCGACAAGTTCTTTTCCCGTGCCGGATTCTCCGCTTATCAGCACACTGGCGTTGGTTGTGGCCACGCGGCTTATCATCTTGAAGACTTCCCTGATTTGCGGGCTGCGTCCTATAATGCCTTCTACATGAATTTCGTTCTGGTAGTCATCGCTGTTTTTTTCGCCGTTGTCATCGTGCCCGATATTTCGTATCGCTCTTTCGATGGTTACCTTGATGTCGTTCAGCTTGAAAGGCTTGGTGATATAGTCGTAAGCCCCTGCATCGGTGGCTTTGATGGCGTCGGCTGTGGAGCTGTAGGCTGTCATCACCAGGAACTGAACGTCGGGCTTGAAGCGTCTTGCTTCCTTTAACAGAGACATGCCGTCCATTTCAGGCATACGTATATCTGAAATTACCAGGTCCACCGGACTGGACTTGATATGCTCCAGAGCCAGCACCCCGTTCTCTACACAACAAACCTCGTATTCCTGTTTGCGCAGGAAAATTCCGAGGAAATCGCGCATGGATTGTTCGTCGTCTACGACAAGAATCCTTCCGCGTTTCATTCTTGTACTCCTTCCTCAATTGCAGTGTCTTTATTTGTTGGCGAATGTTCTGCGCCTTTTAACCGCTTAGGTCTTTTACTGGCGTTTTCAGGGTGCAGAGGTAGATCAATTGTAAAAGATGTTCCTTTGCCAAGTTCGGATGAGACGCTGATTTCCCCATTATGCATTTCTACAATCTGGAAAACAAGCGACATACCTAATCCGGTGCCCTTGGCCTTGGTGGTAAAGAATGGATCGAATATGTGCTTCATCCGTTCTTCTTCCATACCGGACCCGTTATCGCGGATCTTGATTCTTATCTGTTCCGCGTTTTTATCGCCAGCGGTCATGTTCTCCATGGATATCCAGACCACCGGAGGAATTTCCATTCCGCGTGTAGCATCTATGGCGTTTGTCAGAATATTCCAGAGCACCTGCCTGATGCGCTGCGAGTCTCCGAACATGTCTTTTAAGTCGGGATCGAACTCCACTCTGAATCTGACGGGCATTTCATGGTCGCGTCGTTCCAGCAGATTTATGATGTCTTCCATTATTTCCCGCAGGTTGACGAATTCTATGCTGATGGGATTGGGGCGGGCGTAGGCCAGAAAGTCGGTGATGAGCTGGTTCAGGCGGTCCACCTCGCGCATGATAATGTCCATCAATTTCTCGTTGTCCTCATCCAGATCCAGCTCGGCGCTTAACATCTGGATGGAACCGCTGATGGACGCCAGCGGATTTCTGATTTCGTGTGCAATGCCTGCCGCCAGGTTTCCTACCGCCGCCAGCTTTTCGCTCTTTCTCAGGTTTTCTAAGAGCAGATGACGCTTGGTGGTTTCGTCGGTTACGATAATGGAGCCGTTTCGGGAATTGTCGAGATTGTACAATGTGGTGAAAGAAAAAGACACCCAGCGATCCTCTTTTTCACTACTGCTGATCTTGACTTCAATTCGTCTTTCCCATTCTTTTTCATCCAACTCCAGCGGCAGAACGTCTTTCAACTCCGGGAAGATTTCATCCAGTTGCCTGTTGGTCAATTTAAGGGAGGGTTGTCCCGTCAAGTCTTCTATTGCCTGATTTGCAAAACTGACCCGGCCCAGATTGTCCATCATCATGAAGCCCGAGTGCAGGCTGGATATGAAGGAGCGGTTGAACATGCGTTGTTCGTTCAGAGACAATTCACGGTGAGCCAGCACTTCTTCTCTCTGACGCAACTGTTCGGCGATGTAGATGGACAGAAAAGAAATCAGGGTCAGCATGGATATGTTCAGGAAATACTGATACCAGATTTCGGGGTCCGTTAAGCTCGGCAGAGCCGAACCCAGGCCGAGTTTTTCGTGTAATATTCCCTGTGAGTTGAACAGCAGTACCACCATAAGCAGCAGGGCCGACATTATGCCTGTGGCCAGCGCTCCGCGACGCTCTAAGAGTACGCCACCGTGAATGATTGAAACCGAATACAAAAATGTGAAGGGGCTGTGTATGCCTTCGGTCAGGTAAATCAGAAACGACCATAGCAGCAGGTCAACGAAAATCTGCGTTGTGGCCTGGAAGGTATAGTTGCGGTTGTGTTTGATGGCCAGAGAGTAAAGGATGGACATCAGGTAGATGATGCCTATGGCCCAGACTATGGTGTACTGCGCCAGCGACCAGTTGGAGGTGGTCTGGTGACCTATCAAAGCCGTTGCTCCTAAAAGCACGGTTATCATCAGCAGTCGGAAGAGGACCAGCGTGATGAGCTTGCGCTCCATCGATTCGCCGAACTTGTTTATTGTAGATAGCGATAGTTCCATTATTGACAACTCTGCTCACATACGAGTGCAAATTTCGGTATCTTAAAAATCTAGCACATGCAGGCAAGGGCGGTAAAGCTTTTAGCCTTCCAAAAGTACAGCATTTACACCGTGTTAAAAAAGTGCCTCCATAATCTGGGATTTGTTCTTGTGAAATGGGGGGACTTTGTGTAGCCTGCAAGCAAGCCGAATCACAAAAACATCAATGATTGCGGACTATTTTGAATATATTTAGCAGAACTGGCACGGCATAAACATGGGACAACTTTTTCTTTGGACCGGTAGAGTCGATCCGGCCTTGAAAGAGGATTTTGCGGATCGTTTCGGATTTGAGATTCCACAACCTCTTTTGGAGTTGTACGAGAATCTTCCGGAAGAAATACACAAATTTTTTGGTTTCATTCCTCTTGAAGACATAGTCGAGGAACGAGAGCGTTCTCCGCGCATGATGCCGGGTTTGATACCATTTGCAAAAGAAGAAAACGGAGACCGTTTCTGTTTTTACAGGCCCTGGAACAACGATGGCACCATGCCCATCGGTATCTGGATGCAGGAAACAAACCATTTTCTGCCTTTGACCGATCAGATGCGTTTGTTTTTGCATTGGTGGGTCAGCAAAGAAACAATAGATTCCTTCGGTGACGAAGACTGGCCCGAGATCAAAAAAATTCTCGAAATGATTCAGACTGCCTGCGGTCTGGAGCAGTTTGATGTGTTCTCAGCTCCGGCTTTCTATCCCTTGAGCTGGCACCAGGAAATCAACCGCCTGGACCCGTTTAACCCATTCACCCTGACATACCTTTCGTCTTCGCAGTTCAGTCTTTTAGGGCTTGATACTTCCATAAACAATCTGCGCGAAGTTCAGAAGGTAATGCCGCAGTTCGGCGCTCCGCACCTGTGGGAAGCGCGCCTGCAAGCCATCAAGGGAAAAATGACGCTGGCGCACGAGGCATACTGGCGGCATTTATGTACGCCTATGTTCTTCAACGGCTATCATTACTGGTGGCATTGGGGCGACTTGCAGATATCCGAGTTGTCGGAGCAGGAAGCTGTGCGTTTTTTGAAGAATGCCGAGACTCCCGCCCCCAAAGACATTTTAATGCGCGACAAAGTGCAGATGCTGACCGAAGGCAAGTTCGACGATCACGAACTGAGAATCGAGCTGTCTCAGAAGCTTCTGAAAGAGAATCATGTCGAAGCCTCGCTGGTTGAGATGTGCAACGCCCTGTTCCTGGCAGCCTGGGACGGCAGCGCCATGCGCAAAGTGCTTCCCAATCTGGCAGACCTGTACGACCGCACCGAGCGCAGATACGAACGTGACCAGTGCGTCAGGGCAACCGACAAACTGGAGAAAACGTCAGTTATCCCCGGCTGATTTTTAGGCTTTTCCGTTCTTTCCGCGCATGTTAGAATTTTCTGTTTAAACTTTCTCGGATGTAGTGCGATGGAATTATTGGAATCATTCAAGCTTGCATTGGAATCCTCTTCTTTTCTGGCTTATCTTCTGGCCTTTCTGGGCGGTATGGGAGATTGCCTGACGCCCTGTTCCGCCGTGGCTACGCCGGTGACTATCGCCTATTTTTCCAAAGCCATGCAGCGCGACTTGACCACCGGCCAGATGATACGCTCGGGTCTGATGTTTCTTTTCGGGCTGCTGTTTACTTATTCGGCCTTCGGTGCCGTTGCCGCTCTTGTGGGCGGCGTGGTCTTTCAGTGGATAGGAACATCCCCCTGGCCCTATTTAGTGGTCGGCTTGTTTCTGCTTTACCTGCTATTGGTGTCATCCGATCTTATGCCCATGAAATTGGTGCCTAATTTCCTGCGCCGCACTGTAATCCCCGAGCTTTCGGGCGGAAAAAAACGCGGTGCATATCTCGGGGCTTTTTTAGCTGGCGTTGCTGTGGCTACCATGATGGGCCCCTGCGCGGCGCCTATTCTGACGGCGATCTTATATATCGTCGCTCAAAAGCAGGATCTGGTTTTCGGCATCAGTCTGTTGATGGCCTTTGCAATGGGCATCGGCGTCTTTATGCTGACTGTGGGATTCTCGGGCCGCAAGGGTCTGGCGCTTTTGGGTAAGCTCGGTCGTTTTCGCGGTAAAATGCAGTGGATAATGAACGGCTTCATTTTGATTCTGGTTATTTACCTGTTCTACACGGCTTTCGATAAAGCCCGTGGTTTCGATATCTCGGACGCCGACCTGCCAGAATATCTGTGGGATTATCAGAGTTTCTCGCAGGGCCAGCAAACTATCGAAACCGGGCAGTTGAAAAAAGGCGATCTGCTGCCGGATTTCTCTTTTGAAAAGCCGGATGAAAGCATTGCCAGCTTGTCTGATTATCGCGGCAGGTATGTCTTTATAAGCTTCTGGGGTATCTGGTGCGCGGCCTGTGTGGAGGAAATTCCAGATGTGATAAAGGCCGCCCGCTATGCCGCAACTCACGACGATTTCGATGTCTTGTCCATAGATGCCCTCGATGAAAAAGGCAGGCTTTTGCCGTTTATGAAAGACAAGGGCATAGTCTATCCCGTCATCCACGACGAGGACAACGCCATCCACGAAACCTACGGGCTTTTGTCTCACCCCTTCAACATCATGCTGGACAAATCCGGCAAGGTCATCTACATGGGCGGCGAGTTCCCCAAAAGTTACCGGAAAATGCTTGAATAAACGGGGATAATTTTCTCTTTCGGCGGCAAATATTTCCCAGTATCGAAGAGGACTTACGTCAATATCATGGCGCGCCGAAACGATAATTGACGCAAGTTGAAACCTGTCTTTACCGAGCCGTTTTTCAGGCATATTCGGCTTTTGTGAAATTCTTTGCTTTATCATTGAAATCACTCTTAAAAAACGTTCTGTCTTGTGGTATAATTCAATTCCATTGAAAATATTCTAGCCTTGGCATACCGCTTGCACTCGGTAGCCGTGGTGAAAATATGCTTTACATAGAGTGCAAAAAAAGAAGGGGTAAGAAATGGACCTTTCGACTCTGCTGGGATTTATAGGTGCGTTCGGTGTTGTAGTCGGCGGAATTCTTGTCGGTTCCTCGATTACTATTTTCATCGATATCCCTTCGTTGTTGATCGTTCTGGGCGGATCTTTTTTCGTCTTGATGGCCTCCTACCGATTCAAAGACATCATGAACACCCTCGGTGTTGTCAAAAATGCCTTTTTCTTCAAAAGCACCAGTCTGCCCGATATCAGTCGTCAGTTGGTGGAGATGGCCGTTCAGGCGCGTAAAGAAGGTCTTCTGGCATTAGAACAGCTCACTGCCGGCATTTCCGATCCTTTCTTCCAGAAGGGAATCCAGCTTGTAGTAGACGGTCACGAAGCCGATGAGGTCGAGAGCATACTCGGAGCGGAAATCGACACCATGAACGACCGCCACAAGATGGGTTCGGATTTTTTTATTACCTTTGCAGGTTATGCTCCGGCGCTGGGAATGATCGGAACCCTGATCGGTCTGGTGCAGATGCTTCAAAGCATGGAAGACCCTTCAACCATCGGCCCGGCCATGGCTGTTGCTTTGATTACGACTTTTTACGGAACGATTCTGGCGAACATGGTGGCAAACCCCATGGCGGCCAAGCTTTCGCTGCGTGCCAAGGAAGAATCGCAGGTACGCGAAATGATACTGGCGGGAGTTCTGGCGATTTCAAGCGGCGACAACCCGCGTGTGGTCGAGCAGAAATTGAATTCTTACCTGCCGCCCAAGCAGAGGCTTGACAGCTTTGGAGCAGCGGAATAGAGGATGCGTTTGAATGGCTAGAGGAAAGAAAAAAGAAGAAGAATCCAGTGGATCCGACTTTACGGTGATCTTCCTTTCCCTGATGATTATTCTTCTGGCTTTCTTTATCTTGCTGACGGCTCAGGCTTCTTTTGAAAAAGAGCGCATAGAAAAAGCATTGAAATCAATCGGTACCGGCTTCGGTATGTTCGGTATGGGTATAGGCGAAGAGCAGGTTTCGGAAAAGACACTGGAGCAGCGACCTTCTTTGATTTTCATCAACCAGTTGCGAGACACCGTGGAGCGTTCCATTCTTTCACCCGAGAAGGAAAACGAAGTTAAATTGTTCGAGGACGAGCGGCGTCTGGTGATTTCCATAAACGACGGGGCTTTGTTCGATCCCGGTTCGGGTGCAATTCATCCTAGTCTGTTTTTACTGCTGGACGGCGTGGGAGAGTTGGCGCAGTCATTGGGCGCGCCCTTGAATGTCGAAGGGCATACCGATACCCTGGGCAGCGGCAAAACCAGCAACTGGGCTTTGTCGGCCATTCGCGCTTCACAGGTCAGAAATTATCTGGTGCAGGCGGTCGGCTTGAACCCACTTCTGATCAATGCCGAAGGCTATGGCCCCAATCATCCTCTGGGTGATAACTCGACTGTGGCCGGGCGGGCCAGGAACCGCCGGGTGGAGTTGGTGTTTTACAAGAACGAAATAGATTCTCTGGAGATTTTCTGATGGGCAGGGGCAGAAAAAAAGACGACGGTCTCAAATCCGACCCCAACGGTTGGATGATGACCTTCTCCGATCTTATCACTCTGCTCTTGACGTTCTTCGTTCTGTTGATGTCCATGTCCACCATCTCGACGGAAAAACTGCAGGAGATTTTTAGCAAGTTTCCGGGTGCCGACCGTGTAATGGAGGGCGGATCGATCAAGCCGACCATCAAAAAAGTAGACAGCTTGCAGACTCCCGAGTTGCACATAAAAAAAGAGGTCGGAGAAAAACACAGCAACCGTGTCGATCCCGAACAGTTCAGGGCTATTTACGACTGGCTGGTAGAAAAGAAATTGAACGAAAAGATCAAGATCGTCAAACGCGAAAAATCCTTCGAGATGCGTCTCGATAACGAAGTGGCTTTTGAGTCGGGTTCCAAAGAACTCAAAAAAAACATCGTGCCTTTTCTTAAAGAAGTTGCACTGATGTTGAAGCAGGATAAAAAATCCCGCTTGAGTGTGGACTCCTACGCCACCGATCCTGCCGAGCTCATGGATCAGGAGGAGTTTTTGACATTGGAAGATCTGGCGATTGCCAGATCGGAGGCTTTGGTTGAGGCGTTTTTGGGGAAAACCTCCATCACTTCCCAAAAAATCTCCATAATGGGATACGATAAAGCTCGGCGTCCGAAAGACAAGGAAGAAGATTCGGGTGTCGGGCAGTGGATAGAGTTCGTTATTAAAGAAGATATGCGTATGTAGTTATTACTAAAGGGAATTAGAAATGCCGGATGATAAACAGGATCAGAACGTAGGGAGTGCCGAGCAGTCCAAAAAGGGCGGAATGAATTCCATCCTGATGATTATGGTGATGGTCAACACCGTGGCTGTTCTGGCAATAGCCGCATATGTGTTTATGGGCGGCGGTGGTGGCGGTGGCGGAGGAAATGTCGCCGGAGACGATGGCGACATGATTTCAAACGAAGACGGACAGGCCCCTTTGGAAGTTGCGGCACCCGAGGTCGTGGACTTTGAGCCGTTCCTTGTAAATCTCAATGATGCCGGAGCGTCCCGCTATTTGCGTGCCAGCATAAAAGTCGAAGTGCTGAACGGCAAGGATGCCGAGAAGATTCGCAAGCGTATGCCTAAGGTGCGCGACCTGATTCTGACTTACCTGTCCAGTCTGAATCTTTCTCAGACGCAGGGCACCGTTGCCAAGGAAATCATCAGGAAACAGGTAATCAGGCGCGTCAACAAGGAAATGCCGGATATAGAGATGAAAGATCTTTATTTCACGGAATTCGTAACACAGTAGGAGCGATCAATGGGATCGGACCAAGACCAGATACTATCGCAGAATGAAGTCAACGCCATTCTGGAAGAGGTCAGCAAAGGACGCCTGAGCCCTGTCAGCAGCAAGTCGCCGGACAAGGAAGAAGCAGTTTCCCAGGCCGACTATGAATCTTACGACCTTGCCAGTCAGGACCGTATCATTCGTGGCCGCATGGCCGGTCTTGAAATGATCAACGACCGCTTAAACCGCTACTTGCAGATTTCTCTGTCTTCTTCGCTCAGGAAAGTGGTCGAGGTCACGTTGGAACATACCGAGTTGATAAAATTCGGCGAGTTCATTAACCGTCTGGTGGCTCCGAGTTGTTTCAATCTGGTTAAATTCTCGCCACTGCGCGGGGTGTCCATCATTTCAATCGAGAGCCGTTTGATATTCGCCATGTTGAGCGTCTATTTCGGCGGGCAACCCGATGTTGAAGAAAAAGCCGAGGCTTTTGAGCAGCGCGACTTCACCATGGTGGAGCGCAACGTCATACGCCGTATTGTCTCCCTGATGCTGGGCGACATGCAACGCGCCTGGCATCCGGTCAATCCGATCACCCCCAGTTATTTGAGGACAGAGACCAACCCGCAGTTCATCGGAGTCATTCCCCATGCCGATGTGGTCATCAATACCTATTTCACCGTAGAGTTCGAAAACGTCTTCGGAACATTTAATGTCGTTATCCCGTACTCAATGATTGAGCCCATCAAGGCCAAGTTGTCTGTTTCTTCTCACGGCGAGGAAATGGAAGTCGATCACACCTGGGTCAGTCGCCTGCAGGGACAGATGTTGAAAAC
>CAYTHG010000029.1:0-18345 GCA_964437525.1 uncultured Myxococcales bacterium
TGGAAGAACGCGGCAAAGAGCCCTTTAAATCGCTGTACGATTTCTGCGAGCGCGTGGAGAGCCAGAAGGCCAACAAAAAGACCGTGGAAACGCTGGTCAAGTGCGGAGCCTTCGATTATACCGGCGTTTCTCGCGGCAGATTACTTGCCACCGTGGAAAAGGCCGTCGAGTACGGCAGTCGTCAGCAGAAAGAAAAAGCCTCGGGACAGACGAATCTGTTTGCGGCTTTCGGCAATATGAATGCAGGCGGCGCGACAGGCGAGGGCGGCATGGAATACAACGACGCCCCCGACATCAGCGAAAAACAGCTACTGGCCTTCGAGAAAGAAACGATGGGCCTGTACCTGACCGCCCATCCAATGGACCGCTACGCAAAAGAAGTCAAGCGCTTCTGCAACATGAGCGTATCCGACATACACGGTAAAAACGGGCGCGAAGAAGTCACCGCCTGCGGCATTATCTCCAACTTATCCGACCGCCCGACACGGGACGGACGCGGACGCATGGCCATCTTCAACCTGGAAGACCCCTACGGATCGGTGGAATGCCTGGTGTTCAACCGCATCTACGAAAAAGTCTACGAGCAATTGACGACGGACGAGCCGGTCATGGTCAAGGGCGCGGTCATGTCTGATGATGACGGCGAGGAATCGCCCAACAAACTGCGCGTAACCGACATCTCGCCCTTAATGGACACCATACGCCGCCGCACAAACGCCGTTCACCTTACACTGTCACCCGAGACCGACGAAGCCGATTTGCAGCGTTTATCTGAACTTCTGGCCGCCCACAACGGGAAAACGCCCGTCATCTGCCATATAAGCAAAAGCGGATTCGAAGCCGAAATCAAACTGCCCAACAAGTGGCAGATCAATCCCAGCGACGACCTGCTGGACCAAGCCGAAGCCATTTTAGGCAAAGCCAGCGTCAGATTGGAGTAATTGTTCCACGTGGAACAATTTTCTCTCCCTATATAGGTACAAGGATGGGCAATTGTCTTGCCCATCCTTTTTTATGGGCAAACACAAGGCTTACCCTTATACCCACATATTAGGCATTAGGCCATTAGCACCGTAGGATGGGCAATTGCCTTGCCCATCTTTTCATGGGTGCCGGGTGCCACGGGCCAAGCGCAGTAAAACGGCGCTTGCCCGTGCTTCCGAATCAAAACATGGGCAAACCTCGTTTAGCCCATGCAACCTGTCGGGATACGAATTGGCGTCATCCTGAACGAAGTGAAGGATCTGCTTCTCCTCCTGGTTTCATTGAGATTCTTCGCTGCGCTCAGAATGACGACTTTGGCCCCTAGGCTATAAGCACACCCGACGTAGCGAATGCCTCGATGGGCAAGACAATTGCCCATCCTACCTCAGTTGCTCCAACAAAAAATTTACCCGACCCACCGAACCAAATTGTTCCACGTGGAACAATCGCCACCAGCCACCAGTCATTTGCCATTTATCATTCGCAAATTGCCACTCCCTCCACTTCCTTAAACTGCCGAATGCCGCTCTGGATTTTTGCGGCGATTTCTGTTATCATGGCCGCAATTCAACACTTGCAGGATACATGGAGGAGAGATGGACAAGGTGCGAAGCTTTGGAATACCAAGGCTTTTTGACAGTGTTTCCCAAGCCGCTACCAGCGACGACTTGTGGTTGCGACCTTTTAACGATAAAGAAGTGGAGCTTTTCGAGCGCTTCCGATTGATACTGGAACACTGGAGCAAAGCCTTCAACCTGACAGCCATTCACAATCCCGAAGATTTTTGGGAAACGCATATCTGCGACAGCCTGGCGGTTTTGCCGTTATTGCGCGGCAATGAGAGAATTCTCGATGTCGGCACCGGCGGCGGATTTCCGGGATTGCCCCTTAAAATGCTTTTGCCCGAGCTGGAAATAGACCTTTTAGACGGGCGCGGCAAGAAGATAGAATTCGTAAAAGAGATCATCAGGAGCTTCAATTTGCAAGGGGCTCGCGGCCTTCATTCGCGTCTGGAAAATTTCGAGAACGACAAAAAATACGACTTAATCGTCAGTCGAGCTACATTCCCGGAATCAGACTGGATATTAAGTATAGAACACTTGATTGACGCAGACGGAGGCGCGTTATTATGGCGCAGAGAGGGTGCGTTAAAAAAAGAAAAAAACGCCTTTGGAATCTCATCGTGCTGCTATAAACTACCTCATCGCGGATACAGATTTATAGAAGTTTGGAGTAAGGTCGGTATTGACAATGGCTAGAATCATCTCGATCACGAATCAAAAAGGCGGAGTCGGCAAGACGACTACATCCGTCAACCTGTCCGCTTGTCTGGCTGCAGCCGACAAAAAAATCCTTTTGATAGACCTCGATCCGCAGGCCAACGCCACATCGAGCTTCGGACTTTTACCCGAAGAAGGCCAGCCGGATATCTATGATGTTCTGGTCAACAGCCACGACCCGCGCGAATGCGTGTGCTCCTCCAACTTAGACGGGCTGTACGCCATTCCCGCATCCAAACAGTTAGCCGGTGCGGAAGTGGAACTGGTTTCCATGATGGCCCGCGAGATGAGGCTTAAAAACGCGCTTGCGAAACTGCGCGACGACTACGACTACATCATCATAGATTGCCCGCCTGCTTTGGGGCTCTTGACCATCAATGCTCTAAGCGCCGCCGACTCCGTGCTGATTCCGGTTCAGACCGAGTACTTTGCAATGGAAGGCGTCGGACGATTGGTGGAAACCGTCGGACTGGTACAGCAGAGCTTGAATCCCGATCTGGTAATAGAGGGCGTGCTGTTGACCATGGCCGACATGCGCACGAATTTAGCCAAGCAGGTAGCGGCAGAAATTAAATCATATTTCGGCGAGAAACTTTTCTCGACCATGATAACCCGCAATATCAGACTGTCCGAGGCACCGAGCCACGGTCAGTCCATTATAGAATACGACATCGGCTCCAAGGGTTCGGAATCCTATCTCGAATTTGCATCGGAGCTTTTAAAGAGACATTCAACGGAAGACAGGGGATAGTTTGAAATGAGCGCCAACAGAAGAAGAGCTCTGGGCAGGGGGCTTAATGCTTTGATCCCTGAATCCAAGAGCAGTACACCTACAAAAGAAGATACAAAGCGCGTTCCGATAATAGATATCGAGCCTTTGTCCGATCAGCCGCGCCGGGTTTTCAAAAAAGAAGAACTGGCGGAGTTGGCGGACTCCATATCTCAAAACGGAGTTCTGCAACCGCTGTTGGTTCGCAAGGCCAAAAACGGTTACGGCCTTATAGCTGGCGAACGTCGCCTGCGGGCCTCGCAACTTGCCGGTAAAGACACCGTGCCGGTTATGGTTCTGGAAGTCAGCGAAGAAGAAGCTTACGGGCTGGCGCTGGTGGAGAACCTGCAACGCGAAGACTTGAACACCATGGAGGTAGCCCAGGCTTACCAGAGACTGTCAAACGACTTCGGCATGACTCAGGAAGCCATTGCAGAGCGCGTCGGTAAAGACCGCGCCTCGGTTGCAAACTACCTGCGTATTTTAAAGCTGCCGCCGAAAGTACGGGAGTTGATAGAAGACGACACCTTGAGTTTCGGTCACGCCCGCACGCTTGCTGCACTTACGCCCAAGCAGATGGAGCAGCTAAACTGGTCGCGTCTCAAAGAAGGCGGCATGTCCGTGCGTGAGCTTGAAAAGCGCGTCAAGGATATACGCAATAAAGAAAACGTTGAAGCAGCAGAAGATACAGCTTCAACGGAGAAAAAAGATACACCATCGGTTCAGGCTCTTTATGTTCAAGAACGACTTGAACGCAGACTCGGCTTGAGAGTCAAGCTACGCCAGGGAACCGGCGGTAAAGGAAAAATAGAGTTCGCATACGACAATTTAGACGAGCTGCAAAAGCTGCTGGAAAAGTTGGGCGTATCAGGTTGAATAAGGTTATAATGGCGATTCGGTGTAAAACCGAAGATCCGAACAAATATGAAAGTTATCGCAAGAGGGGAGTCTAATGGCCAACACCAATGAGATAAATGCATTGTTGGGCAAGGGAAGTGAATTCGAAGGCAAACTGACCTTCGAAGGAACCGTTCGTATCGACGGCGGCTTTAAAGGCGAAATCTTTTCCAAGGACATACTGGTCATCGGAGAAGGCGCGCAGGTCGAAGCCGAAGTGAACGTCAGCCGTGTCATAGTTTACGGAAACGTCAAGGGCAATATCACCGCACCCGAGGGCGTCAGTATGCATCCGCCCGCGAAGGTGTTCGGCTCCATCGCCACGCGCTCTTTGATCATAGAAGAAGGCGTAATGTTCCAGGGTACCTGCCAGATGGCCAAGATAGACCAGGGACAGAAGCCGGGTGCCGATCCGGTGGAGATAGAAGATCTCCAGGAAGATTAAAGGCTTTTGAGCTAGTTGAAATTTAATTTAGAGATTCGTTTTCTTCGTGATAGGTAAATTAAGTTACCACAAACGAAGACAAATTCTGTAAGCGAAGGTGGCTGATGGAAAGAGTAGAACTGGAAAAGGCCTGGAATGAAACAATGCGCTCAATTCGCGAGCGCACCAATAAACGTAACTACAATCTATGGTTTAAACCCATAAAGATTGGCGATCACGGCGAAGGCAAATTGAAGCTTATAGTCCCAAATCGTTTTTTGAAGGATTGGATTCAGGACAATTATAGAGACGTTATAGAACGCACATTATCTTCATGCAGCGGTTCGCCCATGAAGGTGGAAATAGAAGCTGAAATAAACTCCAAGTCCAATGGAGAAAAAAAGAGAGCCGAGAGAAATCCCGAATCGCTTAAGGCCAAACGCCCGGCACCCAAGAAAATGTTGAAGGCCAATCATATAGCGCAGACCAGACTGCAACTGTTAAACCCGCGCTTCACCTTCGACAACTTCGTGATGGGCCCGTCCAACCAGTTCGCTTTCAAGGCTTCACTGGCAGTAGCTAAAGAGCCGGGCGGCGACTACAATCCGCTCATCATTTACGGAGGAACCGGACTCGGTAAAACACATCTGATTCAGGCCATCGCCAACAGCATAATGACTCGTATGCCGCATAAGCGCGTGATCTACATCACCGCCGAGCGTTTTATGACAGAACTCATCAACGCCATTTCAACCAATCAGTCGGAAACCTTCAAGCGCAGCTACCGCGACAAATGCGACGTGCTCTTGCTGGACGACATTCAATTTCTGGCAGGCAAGACCTCGACCCAGGAAGAGTTCTTCCATACCTTCAATTACCTGTATGATGCAGGCAAACAGATAGTAGTCACATCCGACCAGTACCCGCAGGAGATCAAGGCTTTATCCGAGCGCCTGCGTTCGCGCCTGCAATCGGGTCTGGTGGCCGACATCAAAACTCCCGATTTCGAGACGCGCTCTGCCATATTGCAGAACAAAGCCTCCGAGATGAAAATGAATATGCCCGACGATGTAATCAAGTATCTGGCGGGCCATATCAAGTCCAATGTGCGCGAACTCGAAGGAGCACTTGTCAGACTGGACGCCTTCTCATCTTTGACAGGCGCCGATATCAACATGAATACCGCTCAGAACCTCTTGAAAGGTCAGATACGGGCCCACAACCGCATGGTGACCTCCGAAGAGATCCAGCGCCGTGTATGCCGCTATTTCGGCATATCCCAGACACAGATGCTGTCCAAGTCTCGCGTACGCAAAATTGTTCAGCCGCGCCAGATAGGAATCTTCCTGGCCAAGCAGCACACCAATCTGACACTGACAGAAATCGGTATGAAGTTCGGCGGACGCGACCACACGACAGTGCTTTCTTCCATACAAAAAGTCGAACAATTAATGATAGACGACATGAGCATCAGAAACAGCGTCGAACAATTGGAAAAGCACTTAGAAGCTTGATATTAAAGGGTTTCCGGTGTTGATAACTGGTTGATAAGTCACTTGTAAATAGTTTGAAAGATACAAAATTTAACCGACATCTGAAAATTTGAAAACAATGCAGAAAACAAACGACACAAAACATACATTTCAATCGGCAAGGATTTCAAAGCTTTACATGAGATATCCACTTATCAACAGCCCCAACAACAACAACAGTTTAAATATATAAATAAAGGAGGATATGGTAATGAAGGTCGACATTGATCAAGCTACGCTGTCAACGCTCATAAGCAGGACGCAGGGTATCGTGGATCGGCGTTCTACCGTTCCTATGCTCGCCAACGTTTTGATAGACGCAACGGAAGCGGATAGGATTGCGGTTTCGGCTACGGACTACGATCTTTACATGCAGGGCTCCTGCGATGCCAGAGTCATCAAAAAAGGCAAAGTCTGTATCAACGCTCGCGACTTTAACGAGATAATCAAGAACCTGCCTTCGGGTATGGTGACACTGGCGCAGGACAAAGCCGGTTCGCTCGCCATCACGACGGGTTCCATCCAGTACAAAATCCACGCAGCTCCGCCTGACGATTTTCCATCGCTGCCCAATCTGGAAGAGGTTTCCTATTTCCAGATCGATCCGTCCGACATCCTCGATATCATCAGCCACACCATTTTCGCCGTAGCATCAGACGACCCGCGCATCTTCTTGAACGGCGCTTTTGTGGAATTGCAGGAAGACAAGCATATCCGCATGGTCGGTACCGACGGTCACAGGCTGGCTAAAATCGAGCGTTCCCTGGAAAAGGTTCCCAAGCTCGATCACTCCGTCATCATACCGCGCAAGGGCTTGAACGAAATGACCAAGCTTTTGGGTGAAGGTATAAGCGAAGACGAAAAAGTCGAATTGGGTTTTTCCAATACCAACGCTCACCTGCGCCGCAAGGGCTTGTCCTTGATTATCCGCCTGATCGAAGGCGAATTCCCGGACTACAAGATGGTCATCCCGAAAGCCTCGGGTAACATCGCCACGGTGCCGCGCCGTGCTCTGATAGACGCACTGAGGCGCGTATCGCTTTTGTCTGTCGAGCGCACCTTCGGCGTCAAGATGAAATTCTCCGCCGGTTCGATGATGATCGAATCCTCACATCCGGACAAGGGTGAGAGTAAAGAAGTCCTGGATGTCGATTACGATAAGGACAAGGACGAATTGACGGTGGGCTTCAACGCCAAGTTCTTCTTAGACGCACTGGCGGTCATCGAAAGCGACGACGTGAAGCTGGAGCTCTCTGACGAGCTGTCGCCCTGCGTAGTGCATCCCTCCGACAACGAAGAATACATCTGCGTCATCATGCCGGTCAGGGTTAGCTGATAAGGCTGGTGATAAGACGGGATAGATTTCAAGTTGGATAGAATTAAAAATCAAAAAGCCGTGGCCTGTAAGGGCTGCGGCTTTTTTTGTTGGATTTATTGTAGGTCGGGTAAATGTTTTACCCGACGGTTCCTTATTCGTTTTGGATAAAAAATTTGTTTTGTCCGAGTTACTATGAGGCTAACTGAAACAAGTTCAGGGTGATAATAAGAGCGGCTGGTCAGTCTCTAAATGATGATATAACAAAGGGGTGCCACGGTCTTGTTTTCGAAGAAAACATGGCCGTGCAATGATGGCGATCAGAAACACACGGCCATCGATTCTTTGAGTGACACCCCTTTTTCTAGTATTCAAAGTCAGGTCTCCCGTATATACCCTTTTTATTTTTGCCTACTCGTCAAACGTTATGCATTCTTCGTCATCCCGGAAGAACGACCAACACATGTAGTTTCCTTGAGTATTGGAAAGATTCATCACATCTTCGCAAGTGGCATTGTCATCAAGACGAACCATGCGGAAGTAAGTCAATCTGGTTTCCGGGTGGACTGAAGACTTGGCGCTATCTTGAAGCAATGTACTTGAACTTGCTCCGACAACATGCTGCTCGTATGTAGGATCGGCCCAGCCGAGGATATGGTCGTTGTCAACGATTTTACCATCAAGCACGTTAGACCAGCGCTGATCCGAATACATCTGGCCAGTCAAAACGCCCTGCATCTCGATTGTCATGCCGACGAAACCGTCTTTATCCTGGTCCCACACTCGCTCATCACCGTTTTCAACATCCGCTCTCGTAGGCAAATCATCCTCAAGTGGATTTTCCATATGAACTCCACGAACTTCAGTCATGCGGTCCGTGAGGAACTCTTCTCCCGCCTCAAGCGGATTTACATTTTCAACATGGTGTTCGACAACAGGGACATTATCTATGTATTTCTGATGAATAACCATCCATCCCATCTCTGTCGAGACAGGCTCCTCAAAATAGTTCTTGATCCTTAAGGAGCACATGGTTTCCGTCATAAGCAAACCGCCGTTGCCATCATGGGAAACTTTTACGAGGTAGTGGTTGATTGAAACTGTATCCTGCAAACCGATCAAAGGAACATCGCTGGTACGCGCTCCTGTGGGAGACAACAAACCCCACACACCAACGTAATCGTTCGCGCGATGATCTTCGCTTGATTTACCGTAATCGATGCTCCCGTTGTTTACACATTTACCAGAATCGCCACAGGAGTACTTGTAACCGTACTTGAAACAATCCCTGTTGCCGCAGTCTGAAGGAAGTTGGTCGGCTTCGCATTCGGCGGCAGGAAGGCAAGTCCACTCGGTTTCACCTTCACCTTCACCTTCTCCCTCACCTTCGCCTTCGCCTTCGCCACTGTTTTCATCTTTCACACAGGTCAGAGCCACGCATCTTAGGCCATCGTCACAATCAGGTGTCTTGGTGCAACTCTCACCGAGTCTGCTTTTTTCTTCGACATCATCTTCGTCATCGACGCATTTCAAATCTACGCAGATCAAATCGTCTTCACAATCCGACGTTTTGCCGCAACTCTCGCCACGTTCACTTTTTTCCTCGCTGTCGCTATCACCGAAACAGCCTGCCAGAATGCTGAAAAACATAAAGGATCCAATCAGGAAGATAAAGGCAACACAACTGAATTTCCACCGGGACATAATGTTTCTCCTGTGCAATGAAAACCTATGATATTTTTATGCTTATTTGCTATAAATTACTATATGATTATAATCTCAATGATATAGCTGTCAATGTTTTAAAGGGGTAGACGAACTTTCTCCCCTATAATCTCCTGGACCCCGGATCGAGTCCGGGGTGACATTTAATCTGGATATTAGGAGACCCGATATGAAAAGCACGACTCTTTTGATTTTGTGTGTATTGCTCCTTGCCGTTCTATTGTCCTGCGACGGCGATGCAGACGTGCGTGAACTCGGGCCGATTAAGCTTACAGAGCGCAGTTATGAAAATTGTCCGTTTCCATACGATATGAGAGAACATATATGGCCGGAAAATTATCAGCAGGACGCAGATTGCGCGCAGGAATCTGGTGAGGCTGAATCGGACAAGTGCAGAAAACATTCCGAATGCAGCGAGAAGCCTAACGGCTTTTGTAAGAATAGATCGTGGGAACACTATTGTGAATGCATGTATCATGAGTGCGAAACTGATAGCGACTGCAAGGATAGCGAAGCCTGTATATGCAACTGGAAACTTCATCAGGCCCCTCAAGTCAGAAAATGCTATGTATCGTGTCGATCAAACGACGAGTGCGGAGCGGATCAGAAATGTGTTAGGGGAGGTGTTCAGATCGAATGCGGACAACAATTCCTGGGCGTTGTCGGTTATCGATGTACTTCCGAAAACGACGATTGCCACGGCTATGAAGAATGCAAGTACAGAAATAAGTCAAAAGAAGAATTCAACGCGTGTGTTTACAATGAAGACGAAGAACGCTTTGCCTGCGTGTCTTATATCAGTAACGTAGACGGCTGCGAATAAGGGGCTTAAGCTCGGGACAATCCACCCCCTACTCTCCAAAATCCTCGACTATGTTTTTCTCGTAAATTTTCGAGGACCAGAAAAAGAATACTACGGCGCTTAAGAGCAGAAAAACCGGCATGATATTGTAGACAGTGCCCAAGGCGAAATGTTCGGCCAGCAATCCGCACAAAAAGATTCCTCCGCCTATGCCCAGATCCAGTGAAATCAGATAGGTAGAATTGGCTGCGCCGCGCTGACGTTTTAGGGCCATGTTGTTTACCATGGCCTGACAGGTCGGCATGATGGTGCCGTAGCCGAATCCCAGAACCAGCGCAGAAGAATAAAACTGCAATGCCGAGAGGCTGTCACCGAGCAGCAGCAGACCGATGGAAATCAGGCTCAGTCCGCCTCCGATCAGTCTGCCTGCGTGTCCGCGATCAAACATCCTGCCCAAAATCAGGCGGGATACGAGTATGGCAAATGCAAAGCAGGAAAAGAAAATGCCAATGCTTCCGAGCTTGCGCTCAAGTGCAAAAATCCCGGAGAAAACCATAATGGCGCCATAGGGAAGGGAAGCCAGGAACATGACACTTGCCACCGGAATCGCCTTGGCAAAAATGACTTTCTTTATGGAAAAGCCGTTTTTTGCCGGGCGGCCTGCATAACGCTTGCGATTGAAGAAGCCCAGTACAAAAGCCATAAAGGAAACCGCCATAGCCGAATGGAACATGGCGTCGGCGCTGAAGGTGGTCATAATGAAGCTACCGGCCAAAGGTCCGATTGCCATACCCAAGGGCATTGCCAGAGCGAAAATCCCTATTCCTTCGCCAAGTTTTTTTGTCGGTATGCTGTCGGTTGCAACCGTGGCCGCCGCCGATGAAACCCCGCCCCAGGCCGCGCCGTGTGCCAGACGCACAAGCACCATGCCCGCCACGGTAATCGGAATCACATACGCGCTGAAAAGCAGGGACATGAACAGGATGGAAACCAGATAAACCAGATAACGATTGAAATTATCCAGCAGATAACCCGTCAAAGGGCGCACCGCCAGAGCCGTGATGGGAAAGCATGAGAGTATCAGGCCGATATCGCTGCTTGAAAAACCAAACTGATGCTTGAGGTAAATCGGCAGAGTCGGAATGATGGCGTTGAAGCCAGCCGCCATGATGAAGTTGACCACAAGTACACAGATGAAATTTTTGTTCCAGATGCTGTCGTTCATAAAAAACCTTGTAAATCGTATGCGCCGGACTCGCAAGGAATCCAGCTTGAAATCAGTCTATTTTCTTAACCCATGTGCTTGGAAAAAGCTATTCTTAGCTATTTCCTGTTTAGATCTGATTACCCTTTTCTGGCAAAGTCAACTCTTTCAATAAAGCGAAAGGTAGATCTCCGTCATCCCCGCGCAGGCGGGGATCCAGGTGCTTGATTTTATTAATGGATTCCCGCCTTCGCGGGAATGACAATTTTCTACTGCTTGTCAATATCCTTAAAACTAAAGCTTTGTCAATAGGCTCAGGGGCACCGCGCGCCGTGCCCCTACGGATTTTTTAGTATCCATACATGATTAAAACCGAGGACTACTCAAGCATCGTTTTCGACAAAGCGCTTGCTCGGCTTTACAGCGCTCTCCTGTAGCTATAGAATCTGAACCTCATTGTGGTATTTGTTGCTTTATTCATTGATGGATGACTTATGAACATATCGTTATCGAGCAAGCGCACAAAAGACGCATTTTCGAGAATGTCCGGCTCTGCGGCGATTTTCTTCTTTTTGATGATTCTTCTTCTTCCATCCGGTATTCATGCTCAAGATGCAACGCAGGCAATCGGCGGCGTTATGGCGCAACCCGAACAAGCCGATGTGAAGGCGCTTGGCTTCTGTCCGGAAAATTGCGACCAAGAAGAGGAAATTTTTCAGGATGGATTGACTGTTGAACATTTCTTAAAGCCCCCCAAATTGCGGCCCTGTTGCATACTGGGGCACGGACTCAGAACCCAGATAAACGATATCGCCGTGCCGGTAAAGCTCGATAATGTGCTGTACCCCAACCGTCTGGGACAGCATTCCTACCAGAAACGCGGTGCCGATACCGAACAGAACGGGCTGGTCTACACCTGTCGGGGCGGCATAGTCGATATCGCCCATGTCAGGGATTATTCGGACTGGACCGCTTATCTGCATGAGCGAATCAGGATTGTTTTAGGTAGCGGCGCTTTGATTCCCATTCCTTCCGAAGCCGGCAAGCGCTTTATTTTGATTCGTCCTTTGGGCGTCAAGCTGACAGAGGAAGAGCTGGATGAGCTGGCCCTGCTTTTAGCCGAACGGATTTCATTCAAGCTTTCCATCTGGCACGAAATCGTCACCTGGTACGATCACCGCAGCGTAGCCATGTTCTCCGAGCGGGCCTCTTCATTTTCTCCCGAAGACATGTATTCAAATCTCTTGGGCGCGAAAATAGGATCCTTGGCCATTCGCAGCGGACGCGAGTACAACGCCAGTGTCAGCCAGATAATAGCCGAGCGACTCTATGCCCTGGTACCTCTGCCCAAAGGACACACAAAAAAAACACTCGATGCCGTGGACGGTATCTGGTGGGACAGTTCCCAGATGGTACCGGCCATGAAGCTTGTCACACGCCGCAATCTGGATGTAAGCGATCGTATCCGCCCTTGGCTGGTATCCGACAGCTATTCTCCTTATTGCGGAGGACGCAAGGAAGAAGCGGTGACTCTGGAAGTTCCTACCGTCGGTCCTCAAAAAATGCTTTTGGAAAACTTATATGAGTTGCGCTTTTACGTGGATCGAAAAGACGTTCCCAAGTTTGTCCTGCCCGATAACGGTCGGGATTGGGTAAGTCAGCGCGATTTCGACTGGATCATAGGCAATATCCGCCAGGGCGTCAAAGAGGAGTTCGGGCCGTATGGAGATAAAAACGGCATGGATGTCTTCGACTTGAAGGTCGAGAAGAAATTTTCAAGCGACTTCGACCCCGATCTGCCCTGCGGCAAAGCCGACCTGGATTGCTCGCTGACGCGCAACGAAGAAGTCCACGGCGTCAAGATAGGCAAAATCAAGCTGGCAGGCGGTAATATGTCAGGACTGATGCTGGGAGCCACCTTGGCAGAAGTCGCTACGCCGGGCGGACTTTTCAATATTCTGCGCTTCGACTCGGTTATGACCTTCAACGAGTTTTCCTATACGCTGCATATCAAGGCCGCCGAAAGCCCGGTGCTGATGTTCTGCTCCATGGAATCCGAAGACGGTTCGGGCAACACCAACGTAGATTATCCTTTCGTCAATCCTTTTGAGACCAAGTGCGTTCCCAATTCCATGTGGGGTATCAAGCTCGATCTTCTGGAAATGCTGTATGACAGCGAGTCCAGCTCTTACGGCTTCAGACCGCTGGAATTCGGTGTCGTTTTAAACGCGCTGGGTAACGGGCACACACTCGGCTTTTTGCGCCGACGCCTGCTTTTCTCCATTGGCTTTGCACCGGAAATTATAGATACATCCGGCGGCACAGGCGGCAGAAGCGAAGCGCTGGCGGCGTATTTTTCGACCATCTACGAGCGCTACATGCTGGACAACAGGGTTTACTGGCGGGTTTTCGGAGGGTTCAGGGATCTTTTAACAGATGCCAAAGCATTCAACGTAGAAGGTGGAGTGCGCCTGCAATACAATCACCTCTGGAGTCGCAGAGACTTTCGCGGCGGCGATCCTCTGCATTCCGTAGTCAATTTTGGTATTGAGTTTGCCATCAATTACTGGCACGATTCCCTGCCCAGTATGCCCAGCATGTTGAAATACGTGATGATTCCCAACAACAAGGATTTCATTCCCGAGGATTGGCACTTCGCCGGACACGCCATCTTTTATATGGAAACCACCATTCCCAAGTTGGGTATGTTTTAAAGGCCGCTTTCCTCCATATGACCCTTATCCTTCCACGCGATGCTTGAATAAAAAACCACCGTTCAATATGTCCCTAAAAAAGCATGACTATAAAGGCATACGAATGTATAATGATAAGTTAAGTGGAAGTGTAAGTTTGAAACAATAACCTGTGGATGTGGTAAGATCAATCATGAAACAGCCAATGTTGTTAGTTATATCAGTGCTTTTCCTGCTAATTGCCTCGGCTTGCGGAGGGGGTGGCGGCGATGATGGCAACATAGACGGAGACCAGATGGTCTGCCCCGAAGGACTGGTACCCATAGCCGGTTCGTGCGTTTGCCAGGATCAGAACTGCTGTATCGACAACGCCGACTGCAATGCCGGGCAGGTTTGCTCGGCTTCTCATCGCTGTATGGGCGAAGACGGCGATGTTGACGACGGTGTGGACGGCGACGATTCCGATGGTGACGATGAGTTGTCAGAGGATGTCGAAAATTCCGAAACAGACGGCGATGGCGTGGACGGCGATGGTACGGAAGACGATGACTCGGAAGACGACGACGTGGACGGTGACGTAGACGGCGACGTGGACGAGTTTACCGGCTCGTTGGAGCAGCCTTATTATGGACTCGAAGCATTGACTTCTCTGGAGAAAATGCCTTACTTCCTGCCGTTGGCCAGAACCTACCAGTACACCAGCTCAGATCCCTACGACGAAAACGACGATTACGGCGGACAGAACCTGTACCTTGAAGGCAGCACGCACATTATCTTCGACGAAAAACGCCCTGGCTGTATCTACCGCATGAACTTTTTCGATCCCAACCAGATCAACGGCGCCGCCATAAAGTTCAACTTCGATGACGAAACCTCGCCGCGCATCAACAAGACCATAGAACAGATGTTCTCTGGCGATTCCGAACCCTTCTTAGAACCGCTGATAGGTTCCACCAATATTTCATCGACAACCAGAGTCAGCCTGTATTCCTATGTTCCCATCTGCTGGAAAGAGCGCCTCAAGATAGGTTCTTCTATGCCCTTGCGCGGATACAACATCACCTACCAGACCTTCGCCACAGACGAAGGAATAGAAACCTGGTCCCAGGGACAGGACGTATCCGATGCGGTGGAATACCTGACCACTTACACCGACGGCAGCGATCCCAAGGAATACCCCGAGGAGGGAACATCCGTCATCAACGGAGATTACTCCATAGAAGCCGGAGACCCCTTGACCTTGACCAACATCGCTTCGCCTGAAGTCGGTGGTGTGATACAGGGACTGGAAATAAAAATCATCGTCTCAAGCGATCTTGAAGACGTGATGAACAACGCCGCTCTTGAAATAACCTGGGACAACCGCTCGCTGCCCGATGTTTCGGTACCTTTGGGAATGTTTTTCGGACATGGCCATTACGACAACTCGGGCGAATTCCCCTGGTACAGTGTCGCCTTGGGAATCCGCGATGATGGCTGGATGTATAGTCATTTCCCCATGCCCTTTGCCAAGAGCGCCGACATAAAGATCATCAACTACTCATCGACTGACATAAATAGTCTCATCTACAAGATCACCTGGACCGAGGGCCAGCAGAACGCCGACATGGGCAATTTCTGCGCGATATACACCGAGTCGACACCCACCGCTTCGGGAATCGATTTCCAGGTTTTGGAAGCCTGGGGACGCGGCAAATACGTCGGTACGGTACTGGCCATGGAAAACGACACTTCTTACACCAACGAATGGCTATACGGTGACGAGCGCATTTATCTGGACGATATGATGTCGCCCAGCATTCGCGGCACCGGCACCGACGCTTTCTTTAACGGCGGTGGCCTGTGGGTCAATCAACCTTACGAACACCCCTTCTTCGGTGTCTGGAAAAACAACGGCTACCCCACATACCAGTATTCCGCGCGCCGATTGCAGTTGTCGGACTCCCTGCCCTTCAACCACAGCATCAAGGTCGGCTTCGAGCACGGCCCCGTAAACGATGTCAACGCCAATTACCGTTCGGTGGCTTACTACTACCTCAGTTGCCTGTCCGGCACCGTTTGGGCCGATGAACTGATACTCAACGATTTCATTTCCGAGGATGATCACGAATTTCAGAAAAATGGGTTCGTTACGCATTCGAACGTTTCAGGAACATATCCGGGCGAGGCCAATGCAATACCGTCCATGAAGCAAGGTCTTGGCATTACCGAGCGCCCGGGGGGAGCGGGGTATTTCGAGGTCACTTTCGCCATAGACCCCACCAACATGGGCGTCAGGCTTAAGAGGACGCTGGATTACTCCATCAACCGTCAGGACGCGGTCGTTTACATGCTGGCCGGTCCCGACAACGATCAACCGGTTTACTTGGGCAACTGGTATACGCCGGGTCGCAACTCACAGCATATCTGGCGCGATTCGATATTCGATATCCCGGCGGAATCCACGCACGGCCAAGATAAAATCGTTCTCAAAATCGAATGGGCCGACGGCAACGAGTGGAACATGTACGACCGCCTGACGGCCTACAATTTCGTGGCTGTACAGGGAGATTCTGAAGGACCGGGACAGGTTAAAAACTTTGCTTACGCCATGTACGGACTGCAACCCGATCTCACTTGGGACCCGCCTGTCGAAGGCACCCCGGCGCACATTTACCATGTCTACCGTGGAGACACCAACTACTTCCAGCCTGAAGAGTCCAACAAAGTCGGCATGACAATGGACACGACCTTCCGCGACCCGGAAGTTCTTTCAGCCGAGACCACCTATTACTACATCGTGGTGGCCGAGGACTGCACGGGCGTCAAGGGCGTGCCCTCCGATGTCCTGCCGGTCGAAACCGGCCTGCCGCCCTTCTCTCTGGAAGGTGAAGACAACTACGACAGTGAGCAGTCAAGGCCGGATGCCGGCGTAGTGAAATCCTACATAGACTTCGGATTCTCGCAGGACAAAGTCATTTACTGGGAGGGTAATGACTCCGGTCGCCTGGTTGTTACTGGCACCGGTGTGAATGAAATTCCCTTCGATGGAGAGTACGACATAACCGTCACCTATCTCAAGGGTCCCAAAATGGGCAAATGGCAGTTCCGCATAGGCAGTAACCCGTTAGGTCAGGAATATGATGGCTATAGTGCAACCGAAGTCTCGTCCGGTGAAGTCTACATAGGCAAGACCTCCTTGTCAGCCGGAATTCACTCCTTTGTATTTGCCATCAAAGGTAAAAATGCCGCCTCAATCGGCTACGATATAGGAATAGACATAATCAGGTTAAAGTAAACCTGAAGAACCAGTAAAAGAAAAACCCCGCGCTGCTGCCACTGCGCGGGGTTTTTTGTTGTGCGGGTTTGGATGGGTCGGAAGAAACAAAATGAAATCCGTAGGGGCGCGATTCATCGCGCCCTTCAGAAGATTGTCGGACTCGGATTGAGTCCGACCTACCTTGAACTGTAGCAAGTTGTCATTCCCGCGAAGGCGGGAATCCAGAACGATATCAATGGAATGGACACCCGCCTGCGCGGGTGTGACGGGGGTTTTGGGAATCTCTATTTTAATAAGATTGTCGGACTTGGATTGAGTCCGACCTACCTTGAACTGTAGCAAGTTGTCATTCCCGCGAAGGCGGGAATCCAGAACGATATCAATGGAATGGACACCCGCCTGCGCGGGTGTGACGGGGGTTTTGGGAATCTTTTTTTAAGAAGATTGTCGGACTTGTTTCAGGGTCTTTTAAATAATTCCGATTACATCCCGACCGAAAAAGCAGGCTCTTTCCAGTCCAGAGATTCTTTCTCCGTCCTGCCGCCATTGTCTTTCAGGTCGCTGCCCACAGAATAAATCAGCCCGTCTTTTGCATTAAAGCGCATGGGACCACCTGCGTAGGGGTCTTTGGGCAACTGCGGCAGGTAGCGCGGCACGAGTTCTTCAAGATTTTCCGGCAGCGCCTTGTGTTTAAGTCTATACATTTTCAGGGCCACAATTATCCTTGCCGCCGAAAGTCTGGTTTCCTGCTTGAAGCGTTTTTCCATAAAAGCGTCATAGACGCCGGGCATAGCCTCGCAGCTCAGATCCGTCAGTGACAGATTTATAATGCTGCAGGGCAGTTCTGCGGCGTCCGACTTGTCTTTGAACTGCCTGTAGTTTTCCTGATTCCTGCGAATAAGCTCTCTGTAGGTGAGCGTCATATGATTGCGGGCGCGCCTGCGGACGCCGTTCAATCCCAGCAGGACTTGCGTCGTTTTTTCCTCAAGACTGCCCTCTTCGCCCAGCGCAACCTCGAAATCCAGATATTTATCAAGGGAATTTTCCAACATGGATTCGTATTCGCCCTTGAAACAAGTCACGAAATCACCATTTATATCGGAGTGTTTCTCAAGGGCGATCTGCTGTTCTTTCAGCAGTTTGTCGTTAAGCTCCAGCTTGGCAAGCATTGCCATGTATTCATGCATTCCTATTTCACTGATGGCGGTCCCCATCATAAGGTGAATCAAGCCGCCCTTGGCCGCCTGTATTTTTCGCCCCAGAATCCAGGCTTTCAGACAATCTTTGAGCGCTCCGTTTTGATTTCCACGTTCCAACTTTATATATGCTCTAAGCAAAAGCAGCCTCGTCAGTTTCACAAGCTGGGGTAATTCGGCGGGGTTGTCCACCAGTGACAGCTTGTAACTGACCTGACAGTAGGGCTTATGGAAACCCTTATCCAGCATGGTCAAGGCCACCGGA
>CAYTHG010000030.1:0-18286 GCA_964437525.1 uncultured Myxococcales bacterium
TCAGAGACGGTCGCCGCAAGGGTTCGCTTTTGTCGGTCATAGATCGCTGCTCGACACCTTTGGGCGCGCGCACGCTGCGGCAATGGCTGGCTTATCCGCTTTTAGAACCTGAAAAGATCAATGAACGCTTACGAGTCGTCGATGAATTCTACACACGCAATGCCATGCGTGAAGGTTTGCGCGATCTATTGAAAAAGATCGGCGATTTGCAGCGCACTGTCGGGCGCATATCCTTGAACCGCGCCAATGGCCGTGACTTGTCGGGTTTGTGTTCCTCGCTCGAAGCGGTGGCTGAGTTGCGTCTCTATTTAGAGCAGCACACGCCCGAGCTTTTGGCGGAATTCATCAAGCGCATAGATCCCTTGCCGCAACTAACCGACGAGCTTGGCCGTGCTATCAGTGACGATCCGCCGCAGACTGTGCGTGACGGCAGGATATTTAAAAAGGGCTTCAACGGCGAGTTGGACGAATTGATAGATCTGGCCGAGCATGGCAAGGACCAGATTCTCGCCATAGAAGTCAAAGAGCGCCAGCGTACCGGGATTCCGACTGCCAAGGTTCGCTACAATAAAGTTTTTGGCTATTACATCGAAGTCAGCAAGGGCCGCGCCTCGGAAGTACCCGAGGATTACATTCGCAAACAGACGCTTACAAACGCCGAGCGCTTTATAACCCCCGAGTTGAAAGAGCTTGAAGACAAGGTATTGAACGCCACCGAGCGCAGAAACGATCTTGAATACAAGTTGTTCGAGGAATTGCGCCGCAGGGTGTCCTCCAAATCGCAGAGCGTCAACCGTACCTCGGAGGCCATCGGGCGACTTGACGCGCTGGCGAATTTTGCCGAAGTTGCAGTATGCAACGACTATATCAAGCCCGTTGTGGATGCAGGCGATCTATTGGAAGTCGAGCAGGGCCGCCACCCGGTAGTGGAAGCTTTGCAGAGCAACGAGCGTTTTGTTCCCAACGACTGCTGCCTGGATGCTAGAGAAAATCAGTTGATGATTGTCACCGGTCCCAACATGGCCGGAAAGTCAACCGTCATGAGGCAGGTGGCGCTGATTGTGCTTTTGGCGCAGATCGGTTCTTTTGTTCCCGCTGCAAAAGCTCACATCGGAGTTGTCGATAGAATCTTCACCCGCGTCGGAGCCGCCGACAACCTGACCAGCGGGCTTTCGACCTTTATGGTTGAGATGACCGAGACCTCGGCAATTCTGCACAATGCAACATCCAAGAGCCTGATAATTTTGGACGAGATAGGGCGCGGCACCAGCACCTTCGATGGCTTGTCCATAGCCTGGGCCGTGGCCGAGTGCATACATGACCAGATAGGCGCAAAAACCATGTTTGCCACTCACTATCATGAGTTGTGCGAGATGGCGCTTGCAAAGCCGCGCGTCAAAAACTACAACATCGCCGTCAAGGAATGGAAAGAGCAGATTGTCTTTTTGCGAAAGCTGGTTCCCGGTGCCACCAATCGTAGTTACGGAATTCAGGTCGGCAGGCTGGCAGGTCTGCCCACCGCAGTGGTGGCGCGAGCAAAAGAAATCTTGAACGGCCTTGAGCGCAACGAGCTTAATGTTTTGGGAACTTCTCCGAAGTCAGGCAAGGGCAGGCAGTCGGCAGGACAGCAGCAGCTATCGCTTTTCGCGGCGATGGCTCCACCTGCTGAGAGCCGAATCGACTCCCAGCTAAAAGAGCTTCAACTGGATACGCTGACGCCCATAGAGGCTTTGAACCTTATTCACCAGTGGAAGAACGAAGTCGAATCAGACGAGTAGAATCGTTTTAAGTCTCCAGATTGCTGATAAAGTCAACTTTTTCAAGAAAACTAAAGATCAACTTCCGTCACACCCGCGCAGGCGGGTGTCCATCCTGCCGATACTGTACTGGATTCCCGCCTTCGCGGGAATGACAGCTCTGTATTTCAATAGCTTTGAAATTGTAGCTTTGTCAATAGGCGCATACAAAAAGCCCCTCGACTTCGATTGAAGCGAGGGGCTTTGTTTTGATGGATATTTTCTATTTTGCCAATGGTGACAAAACGGAATTCGTGGCTGCGTTCAAAAGGAACTGGTCGGCGGGCTCTATGGTTTCATAGGCGCTTGTGTCTTCCAGTCCGATCTTGCTTGTGTCGATGTACAGCAGTCCGGCCCAAGTCGGGTCCTGGAATGCGATATAGGGCGCGACAGCTTCGATGCCGTCTGCTCCTATTTCGTAGGCGCTGCTTGTAAAATGCTCCGAGTCCACAAAGCCTGCGCCTTCACCGCCCAGACAGAACAGGCCCGCTTTGCCGTCCGGCAGTCCGTCGTCTGCCAATTCGCCTAAACATTCCCACTCAAGAATCATCGTGTTCTCAAACTCCGGTTGGTCAGTGGTCCAGGCCGGTAGTAGGCTGCGCAGGGGCACGGGCGGGCTGTCGTCCTGCCATGCCGCGAAATTTACATACAAGGGGTCGAGATTGATGAATTGTCCTATAAGTGAGGAGATGGCGCTCGGGCTCAAAATGCTGCCCAAGGTACCTAGATCCACATTGAAGGGTTCCAGGAATCCTGAGCCTATGGCGACGGTCGCCAGTGTTGCCAGCATGGGGAAGAGGTCGTCTGCAAAGGAGATAGGCTCTCCCTCTACGGTCAGATTGTCGCGTGTTCTTTGAGTCGCTTCCAGTGTCTTCTGGTCGATGATGACAAGCTCGTCTGCTTCTTCTTCGCCTTCTTTCCAGATGCGCATCAGGTAATTGAACTTGCCGCCGGTTTTGCGTTTGTAGTAGACGAAATCGTTTTCCTGATCTTTGTCGTTTGCATACTCGGCGTCACAGGCTTCGGCTACCATTACCAGGTCTTCGGAGATTATGATCACATCCTCTATGGAATTCTTAACGACATCCACTCCGCTTTCGCGCCATGTCAGGAAGTTGTCTTCGTAATTGAGCAGGTAGGTCAATATCTGCAAAATCGTCGGCAGGTTGATTTCGGGGAAATATCCCTGATCGTACTTGTTGTATACGCTGGCTACGTTAGTGGACCAGCTATGGGCGCGCAGGTAGTTGAAGATCATTCTCATGGTGCGGGTCGATGCATCGAACAGGTAAACGTCGGTGTTGTCGAAGTCGCCCTTGATATAGCTGAGTTTGGTGGTTGCAAGATAGAAGGGCAGGTGGTCGAAGTGAATCGAAAACTCGGTGTTGGTCTTCAAAGGCTCATATAGCTCGACCGCCTTGTCGAAGTGCCCGCTCATCAGGTAAAGCGCCTCGTCGAAGGTCTCGTCGAACCACTCGCCGAAATTCTCGGGCGGGTCTTCATCTTCACCGTCTTTGTAGAGTTTGCCGTAATGCTTGAAAATATCGGGATTGGGAATGTCGGCATTGAACATGCTGCCGATTGACGTGACCGCTCCGAGTATGGTGCCTAAAAGCTCATAGCCTAAAAGGCCCTCGCTCATGGCGTAGCCGAACAGCACCTGCGGATTCTCCGGTGCGTGCTGGTAGGCTTCGATAAACTTCTCATTGGCGAAAAACGCCTCGCCGTTCTCGAGCCAGAAAATGCCGTCGGCGATCAATTCGCTTACGTCCACCGGCTCTTCTTCGCCGTCGCCATCTTTATCGCCGTCGATGGCGTCGTCATCGCCGTCGATATCGTCTCCGTCTGCGCTTTCCGTGTCTTCGCTGTCTCCGTCCGTGTCGCCATCGGGCAACACGCCTGCATCTCCGCTGCTATCGTCACAGGCTGCTGTGAGAAGAAGCAGTGCAGCAAACATTATCAGAATCAGTATTTGCTTTTTCATGTTTTTCTCCCTACAGCATTAGTCCAGAATAATTTTCGATTGCGGAGGACGCGGCTGGTCGCCTTTCATCAGGTACCAGATGGCTTCGCCCATGCCTTCGTGGCCGTCCACATGCTTGAATTTGTACTTCTTCGACATCTCGGCGGCCTTGCCGGATTCGGGGTTGTGTTCCACCGGCCACTGGCGAGCTTCCATCTCATAAGGAGTGTTATCGGGCTCGTCGGTGAACATGTCGTACATGGGAACCGCCAGCGCAGTGTTTTTGTTCATGGGCGGCAGGCCCAGAATGATTTCTACCGTGCGGTAAACGCTTGGGATGGAGTAATGCACCTTGCTGGTATAACCGCGCTTTACCCAGGGGCTTGCTGCAAACAACAACGAGCGGTGCGAGTCGATATGGTCTCCGGCGGCGGACTGCGGGTCGTCCTGTAAAGCGATTACCAGACTCTTTTCCCAATATTCCGAATGGGAAATCCAGTCGATCAGCATTCCCATGCCCTCGTCGTTGTCAGCCACCATGGAAGCCGGTGTCAACTCTCCGGCTTTTCCTCCGGCTGTGTGGTCATTTGGCAGTACGATAAATACGAAGGGCGGCAGCAGGCGTGAATCGTGTTCGGCCAGCTCCCATTCGCGGATGATTTCGTTGGCCTTTTCGACATCGGTGACACCCATGCTCCAGAAAGGATATTTTCTGTCGATGGTGCCGGGCCATTCCTTGAGAGGATCGATGAAGAAGTTGACCACCTCGCCGTAGTTGCGGAACATGGTGTCGTGGTTATAAAGATGCTCGAAAATGGTCGGGCTGTCGTGTATGGCATTGGGATCGACGCCGGGCAGCGTCAGTCCGTCGAATTGGATCTTCTCCAAAAAGTCGTTGCAGTCGGCCTGCGTTACCCACAAGTGACCTTGAACAGACTTCTCGGCGTCGGCGTAGTAGTTGACAAAATCTATGAACTCTGTCGAAAGTTTATGAGCGTTGGGAGTTATCATCAACTCGCCCTGCTCGGGGTGGGTAGCTTTGCCGAACAGACACAATTCCGGGTCGTGCCATTCGCTGTCTGCCACCAGGTCGCCCAGCACTTCATCGTAGGTCTTGTTTTCTTTGATGATCAGGATGACGTGTTCGATGACCGATTTCTGTCCTTCGCGGGTGGGAAGAGGAACCATGTCTTCTTCGCAGTTGGATTCCGGGAAAAACTCAAGCGGGCGCTGGATATTCAACTCGACCTGATGAGTCAAGTCTGCCAGTTCCGTGACGCTCTGCGGGGTGTCGATTATCTGCAGGCTACCTTCTATGCTTACACCGATAAAGCCGGGATGACTGCTCCAGCCTTTGGCGTTTAGGACGAACATCTTGCTGCCGTCATTGTTCAACAAAACCTTGACCGGGTATTTTCCGGTCGGGATGGCACCCTTGATTTCCCATTTCTCGGTGTCGATGACTTCGATGGCGTTATGGTCGGCGGATGCGACGTAGGCGTATTTTTCGGTGGGGTGAACCGCTACGGAGTTGGGAGACCATGCTTTCAACTCGTACATATCCGGGTCCACCGGAAGAGTCATGGTTACTTCGTGAGTGGCTGTGTCGATGATGGTCAGGTCGTCGGTGTCGGAGTTTGTGACGATAAGCTCTGCGCCGTCGTTGGCAAAAGCCATGCCTTCCGGGTTTTTACCGGCTTTTATGCGTTTGGTTTCTTGACCGGAGGCAATGTCAATTACCGATACGCTTCTGCCGCCCCAGTTGGATACATAGGCGTAGACACCTTCAGAGTCGATCAGAATTTCATATGGATAGTAGCCGGGAGTGATTTCCCCGGTTATTTCAAGCGTGTTCATGTCAACAACGGAAATCAGGCTGGCCAGCCCGTGACCCACCAGCATTTTGCTTTCATCTGGGGTTACGGCAATAACGCTTACATAATCCCTGAATTTAACCGTCTGGGGAGCCGGATCGGTTTCAAGCAGGCCGCTTTCTGAGTCGCGGTTGTATATCAAAAGCTCGCCGGACATTCCGCCTGCAATGTAGACTTTGTCGCCATCGGGAGGGATTACGATGCTGTAAGAGCATTTTTTGTCGCTTACGGTCTGGATGACCGTAGCCGATTCGAGGTCTATCACCTGTATATACTGGCTGCCCTCGGCAGTGGTGACATAGGCGAATTTCTCATCGGGCGAAATGGCCACTCCCCAGGGAAAACGCCGTGTTGGGACACTGATGCCTGCCGGGGTGATGGTCTGGCCGTTGACCAGAACGGCGGTGTTGTTTTCAAGGTCGGTCAGGGCCGGGATCTCGGATTCTGCGGTCGGCGCTCCCGGATCGCAGACTTCGCCGGATTCCTCCAGCAAAACAGGCTTGGAGCTTTCCTTGTTTTGCAATTCATCCCCGGTCTTGCCGTCTTGCGGGAATTGCCCGGTAGTTCCATTGCTGGAAGTACAGGCCGAAGCGGCAAACAGCATTGCCAGGACCAGCAACAAGAATCGCTGCCCGGTCTCCAGTTTCAATTTTACCATTTCAGACTCCTTATCGTTGTCCTTGGACTTAAAAAAAATTAAGTAGGTTCTCAATAATTCCAGGTAGCTTGTCATCCTGAGTGTAGCGAAGGATCTCCAAGTTGCAGAAAATACAAGATTCTTCACTTTGTTCAGAATGACGGCTCATGAATTTACCCGGACTTATTGAGAAATTACAGATTTAATTGGTAAATCGGTAATTGTTCTCAATGAAAACCATATTGATTTTCAATTTTTCGTTCTTTAACCCTGCCAATTCCATAAGCAATAAGATACACCCGGGATGCATATTCTCAGACGGTTTTTTCATTGTGTGTTTCCGTAAATAAAAATCGCATAGTTAACGGATATTGTCTAGGCAAATAATCGAAAGCTTTCATTGATTGATGTTGTCAGGCATTGTATTATCACCTATTCATTTTTGATTGGTTTTTCAGTGTGCAAAAGGATGAAACAGGAATGAGAGTCAAGCTTTTAATATATGTACTTCTGGCTTTGTTTGCGGTTTCCGGTTGTGCGACCTTCAAGGAGATCAAAGGCAAGGATTATCGTGACTCGGCCAAGCTGAACTTTGATGAGGGTGTAAAATACCTCAAGGCTGAGGAATACGAGATTGCCGAAAAGTATTTCAGTCTGGTACAGAGCAAATTCACTTTTTCGATGTATTCCAAGACCTCGGAATTGCTGGTTGCCGATACCTTCTATCTACGGGACATGTTCGCCGAGGCTATCGACTACTATAAGAAGTTACAGCGCAGCCATCCCGAACACGCCTGTGTCCCTTATACGCAGTTCATGGCAGGCGAATCCCATTTTGAGCAGGTTTCCGAGGATTGGTGGTTTATGCCGCCCGTATACGAAAAAGATCAGAAAACTACCGAGAAAGCAATGGTTGAATACCAGCGCTTGCTGTACATGCTGGATGCCGAAGGATACAAATTCGAGAAAGACTACGAGCCCCCCAAGCTGCGGGTCTGTACCGGCATGGATACCGAGCAGGAACGCGCATATGCCTTTGTTTCCCGCAAAAAAATACGCTACTGCCTGCGTCGTTTGGTCGATCGTGAAGTTTATGTGGCGCATTTCTATATGGACAGGGATAAGCCATTGGGAGCTATCGGCAGGCTTGAAGATGTTCGCAAGCGTTATCCGGCTGTAAACGACGACCTTGAAGTCCTTATGCTTTCAGCAGAAGCTTATGAAGCCGCCAGGCAGTTTGACAAAGCTATTGAAGCCTGGAAGATGCTCAAGGAAATTCATTCGAAAAAGCCGGAAGTGAAAGATATAGATCTGCAAAAGAAACTCGCCCAACTGGAAAAAGATAAGCTGTCTTGGCAAGAGTCGGAGAAAAAACGCATAGCCGAAGAACGCGAGCGAATGACGGAACTCAAAGCCAAAGACAAACGCGGCGAATTTGACGTCGAGTGAGCCTTTTTGCCTTTTCTTAATTTATCTTTTTCGGGAATAAATAATGCTTGTTGAACGTTTACTGAATTTAGCGCTGATTGGCGGCGAGCCTATTTTGTGGCTTTTGCTGGTTTTGTCTGTTTTGTGTGTGGCGGTAATCGTCGAGCGCATGATTATGTATTTGCGCAACAGGATAGACCTGTCCGAGTTTTCCGTCAGCCTCGTTAACCTTCTTAATGAAGGCAAAGTTGACGAAGCCATAAAAATGGCCGAAGAAGGTCATTCGGTCGAGGCCGTGGTGGTGATGGAAGGCTTGCGCAACTATGATAAAGGTCCGGCTGTCGCAAAAGAACTGATGGACGCCGTTGCGTTGCAGAGAAGGCAGAACCTCGACAGTTGGCTGGTGTTTTTGGGAACAATAGGTTCCAACGCGCCTTATATAGGTCTTTTAGGAACGGTTCTGGGCATTATCAAGGCTTTCCACGATCTGGCTTTCAACGCCGCCGAGGGCGCATCGGCTGTCATGGCCGGTATTTCCGAAGCTCTGGTAGCTACGGCTGTAGGACTTCTGGTGGCGATTCCGGCGGTTGTGTTTTTCAACTATTTCAAGAATCGCCAGAAGCTCATCATGGGCAACGTCGATCAGCTCATGGGTGTGGTTCTGGCATTTATTGAAGAGGTAAAAGATAAAAAATCGTTTGAAGACGACTGCAACAAGACCTTGAAAGTCAACGGCAGCAAGTGATTTGTGCAACTGGCATCTGATTTTAAACTTTTATTTCAGGAGAAGACATGGCCGGTAAAGCTGGCGTAGATGATGAAATCATGGCCGACATCAATGTCGTTCCCCTGGTTGATGTCGTACTGGTTCTCTTGATTATCTTCATGGTGACGGCTTCGTTCATCGTCAAACCCGCTATCGAGTTGGAGCTTCCCAAGGCCGATACCGGCGAGCATAGAGAGCGCAATCAGTTTTCTCTGTTGTTGGGAAAAGACGGCAGTATAGTAATCGGTAAAGAGAAGATAGAAGAAGAGTTGGTTCCGGCGGAATTGGAAAAACGCTACGAGGCATACAAAACCGAACGCCTGAAAACCTTGCAGGAAGAAGGCAAGAGTGAGCCTTCTCCAGTTCAATTGAGTCTGATGGCCACCGAGAACCTGACCATGGTGATACAGGCCGATAAACTGGTTTCCCACGGCAGAGTGATTCATTTTATAGATCTTGCCCGCCAGGTCGGGATAATGAAATACGCTTTCAATGTCGAACCCCCTAAAACCGCTACTTCCGGCAGCATCCCCGCAAACACAGCCGGAAACAATGAGGCTGCAAAATGAAGTATTCGTATACGGCTCTGGTCGTCCTGCTTTTATTCTTTATATTATCCGCATCATGTTCGGAAGAGCTTGTCAAAGACGAGGACTGCCGCCGTTTTTGCGAGTTGTCCCAAAAATGCAATCAGGATTTCAACGACGAAATCATGGAAAGCTGTTGGGGTTTTTGCGAGCAGATGGACAGTAGCTGGGACGGTCTGGCAAATGTCTCATTCGATCGCAGGGATTTTGTCTGCGTCAAATATGAAAACTGCGATGAGTTTACCGATTGTGTCATTAACGGTGATGCTGCCAACGAAGAAGCCGATGGCGACGGAGAAGAAGCCGCCGACACTGAAGCCGAAGACCAAGAGGCGCAGACCGAATGATGTAGACGGACATTCAGCGATGAAAATCATCAAGGCCGCAGTAGAAACCTTTATCCTGCGGCCTTGTTATTAGGGGCTTTTAAGATTGAAAAATTCCTGAAACGTGCAGTGTTTGGGATCTTGTCCATTTTGTGGACAGTTTGCGCAAGTATTGGAAGGTGAGGTGAAGTCGGTGTTTAAGTACAGATTTGAAATGTTTAGCAGGCAGTTGTTATTGCTGGTTCTGCTGGTCATGTTCTCGTTTTCAAGTTCTCTTTCAGTTGCTGCGGAGAATGCCGGTCCCGCTTTCGTCTCGGATGCCGAGATAGATGCCGCTTTCGATGCTTTGGATTCGCGTCTTGAGAAGCTGTCGGCTGAAGCTCTGAAGTATGCCGCTAAGCCTCGTGGACTGGTAGCCCTGTTGAAGGCAGAGGAAATGCGCCAGGAGGTGCCGCATCCTCAAAAGCTTTACAATACTTATGCAAAGCTGCTCAAGTCGCGTAAGGCGTCTTTCGAGATAAAGCTGGCGGCTTTGTGGGGTCTGCAGCGCAAGACGATTGCCGAAGGAAATCTTGAAACCGTCGAGAAGGCGGTAGAAGATCTGGGGCTTCTGCGCCGCTGGGCCGTTATCGGTCCTTTTGATAACGAAGGTGGCCTTGGACACGACAGACAATTTCCGCCGGAGTTGGAATTCGATAAAAACGCGATATATAAGGGTAAGATCCGCGATGTCAACTGGCGCGAGCTTCCCGACGTGATCGGGCCTTCGGGCTGGGTCGGTTTTTCAAACTTCTTCGAGCCGGACAGCAACGCCAGCGCCTACGCCTATACGGAGTTCGATTCCAAACGTGCATCCCGAGTTGTTTTTTGGCTGGCTTCAGCCGGGGCTGTAAAGGTCTGGATCAACGACAGGTTGCAACTCGATTTGAACGTGGACCGCGACGGAGCCCTGTGGCAGGACGCTTTTGTCTCCCGACTCAAAAAAGGACGCAACCGTGTTCTTGTCAAGGTAAACACCAAAAACGGCAAGTGGGGTTTCCGTCTGGGAATGCTCGATAAAAAAGCCCGCAAGCTGCGTGGTATCAAAGGTTTGTCTCATGTCGAAGGGCAGCTTCCGTTGTTGCCCGAGAAAAAACGCACATGGATTTCCAAGAGCAAGTTTGCAAAGAGAATGCCGCTGGCCATCAGGCGCTTGGAGAAAAAATTCAACAAGAAAAAACGAGTGAAGACCGCTTTGATGCTGGCTTATCTCTACAGATATTTCAATTCCTTCGACCGCGAACTGCGTCTGGATGAGGAACGTATCAGCACCGCACTTGAGCGCTCACCCGACAATATTGATGCGCTGCTTTTAGCCGCCGGTATTTTTCGCGATCACAACAAACGTTTTGAGTGCCTGTTAAAAGCCCGCGAAATAGAACCTGAAAACGGTAGCGTGGCGCTGGCCTTAGCCGATCTTTACCGTAAGCAAGACCTGCAAATGGAGGCCTTCAGATTATATGACCAGGCGCGCAAAGATCCTTTGACATTCATCAATGCGCTGGTCGGTCTGACTCGAATGAACAACCGCTTTGATAACGGCGTGGCCGCCCTGGATGACTTGCGACGAGTGGCTTCGCGCAATGATGCGCCCTTGCTATTGCTCTTTAGGCTTTCCAAGCAGGAAAGCAGGCTCGGCAACAAAGAAGAGGTATACAAGCTCAAAAAGAGGATATTCGATTTCAGCAACTATGCTCTTGATACCGGCCGCTGGTTGATGGACTATCACCGCAAACGCGGCGAGCGCGAAAGGACTTTGTTCTATCTGAACTGGATTCAGGCTGTCAGACCATCCAATGTCGATGATTGGAACAGGCGTGGCCGCTATCTTGAAGGCTGGGGAGATGAAGACAAAGCTTTGAAGGCATACGAAACTGCGTTGCGCATCTGTCCCGAAAACGTGAGAGCCATCAAACGCATGGCTTTGTTTCTGCAGCGTAGAGGAGATTCTGCAAGGGCGCTGGATCTGTACAATAGATCGCTGGCCGTTTTTCCGCAGGACCCGGAGCTTAAGCAATATCTTGAGATTCTGGCACCGGGTAAAGACGGACTTGAGGTGGAATTCGCTCGGGACGCTTTGGAGCTGATCCAAAAGTATCCGGAGCAACCCTCTTTGGATTATCATGCCGAAGAACTTCTTGATTCTTCCGCTTATCGCGTCTTCGACAACGGTCTCTCGACATCTTATCATCAGCGAGTGGTAAGGGTCTTGAGCGAAAGCGGCATCAGGGAATTCGAGTCTTTCTGGGTCGGTTATTCGCCCAGCCGCGAGGATGTCAAAATCCTTAAGGCGCGTGTCATCAAGCCGGACGGCAGCATAGTCGAGCAGGCGCGGACTTCTGACCGTTCGCTTTCGCAGGCTTACCGCATATATTACGACAACCGCGCCATGCGGATTTATTTCCCGAACCTCGAACCGGGCGACGTGATCGAGTTGAGTTGGCGCATGGACGATATCGCCCTCGACAATCTTTTTGCCGACTACTTCGGCAAGCTGCGGCTTCTGCAAGGCCCAGCGCCTATCCGCGAGCAGCAGGTCGCGGTTATTATGCCGAAAGGACGCAAGCTTTATTACAACAATCCGCAACTTGCCCCGGAGCCACAAATAAACCAGCGGGACGGCGAAGAGCTATATACCTGGAGCGTCAAGGATGCTCCTCGCATCAAGCGCGAGCAGGCCATGCCGCCCATGATCGAAGTGGCCGACTATCTGCACGTCTCGACTTTCTCGGATTATACGCAGATGGGCGAGTGGTACTGGGGGCTGGTGGAAGATCAGCTTTTAGCCAAGGAGGATTTGAGGCGCAAGGCCAGAGAGCTTGCCGAAAATTCAGACAGCGTCGAAGACAAGGTCAAAAGCATCTACAACTGGGTCGTCACCAAGACACGCTATGTCGGGCTTGAGTTCGGAGTGCATGGCTACAAGCCTTATCAGGTCAACCAGATATTCGAGCGCAAGTTCGGCGACTGCAAGGACAAGGCGTCGTTGTTGGTGGTGATGTTGCAGGAAGTCGGCGTCGATGCGCAACTGGTGATTATCCGCACCGGCAACATGGGCCTTTTGAAACCTTATCCGGCAAGTCTGGCAAGCTTCAATCATGCCATTGCCTATGTCCCTGAATTGAACCTCTATCTGGACGGAACTGCCGAATTCACGGGGCTCTCGGAGTTGCCCTGGCAGGATTATCGGGCGCTTTTGATGCGGCTTTCAAAGGCCAAGGTAGGAGTCGGTCAGGCTCCGGAGCAGGAATACCGCAACAATGTCTATCGCGAACGAGATATCTTCTCAGTCGGTGTTGCGGATGACGTCAAGTTTTCCGGCAGCGTCAGCATCAAGGGTTTCGATGCGCCGCGCTTCAGGTCGCATTTTCAGGACGAGATGAAACGCGAAGAAAAACTGGAGAAGCTGCTAAACAAAGAGTATCCCGGTACAAAGGTGGAAGCCTTTGAGTTTAAAGGGCTTGAGGAATTCGGCACTCAAGTTGAAATAGATTACAAAGCCGTCCTGCCGGGATATGCGCGCAGCGAGGGCGAGCAGAAGATTGTCAGGCTGTCCTTTAACAAGGTCGATCTGGTCAAGCGTTTTGCCGCTTTATCCGAGCGTACTCATCCCGTCTATATACGAAAACTCAAGGATCTGGATGTCGTCATGGAGTATCGTGCCGAGGCTGGACTGAAGCTTAAGTCCTTGCCCGAAGCGGTCAAGCTCGATAACGAGTACGCCAGCTTCGAGCTTGCAACAACAGCCAAAGGGAACGATGCGCAGGTCGTTATGAAACTAGCCTTCAAAAAACAGATAGTTCCCTTGGTCGATTACCCGGCCTTCAGGGAGTTTTGCCAGGAAGTGACAAAAGCCATGGCTCAGAATATCAGGTGGCGCCATGAAAAATAATAAATTCACATTTGCCCTTAAATTGTCCGTACTGCTGATTCTGGCGCTGAGCTTGTGTTCTTGCGCCAAGAGTGCATCGCCGTACTCTTACCTGCCGCAGGACATCTCGCCTGCCGGTGATACCGCCGACGATCTTGCGCGCGTCATCAAAGATGCCGGATACGGTGAACTTGACCGGCTGGCCTGGCAGCGCTGGCTATACAAAAACGATTCTTCAGGCAGTGAAAAACTGTGGCTGGAAGCGGTGAAGAAAAATGCAAATGATCCGCACGCCTTGGCTGGGCTTGCCTTGCTCACATTCTTCAAGGCGCAGATAGACCGCTCTGCCGAATACTGGTTGCGTTGTCTGGAGAGTGATCCGTCCTCGGCCTATGCCGAAATCGCAGTGGCTCAGCTATACGATTTCATGCCGCAGGTCGCGAACTTCATAACTGTTGCGCTGCCTGTTTATGAAAAGCTGCTGGATGACGGGCGTCTCGATTATCGTACACGCCGTCTGGTGCTCTTGACGCTTGAACGCATGTACAAAGAGCGCGGCGACGAAAGTGCCGTGGCGCAGGCGCTTATATACAAGGGTGAAATCCAGTCATGGCTTTATACTCAGCCTTTCGGTGAATTCGGTCTGGTGGATTTCGATAAAAGCTATCCGCCTGAGTCAGGTTTGCTGAAGTCCGAATACGCCCGCATAGGCGGCAATATCAAGGTTTACGAGCTGGATCGCCGCAATGACGGAATTTCCTTTATGGACTTTTCAAAACGCGGTGGAGTTTATTATGCTGCCAGTTTTATAGATCTGCCGGAAGACAGCGATGTGGTTCTGCGCCTGACTACAGGCAAACTGGCGGCGCTGTATGTGGACGACCAACTTCTTGTGAAGCACGATATACGCAATAATTATTTACCATCCGAAAATCTGCTCAGGCTGAAGCTCAAGAAGGGTATGCATAAGCTGCTGGTGAAGATCGGTGCCAGTACCTCCCGTGCCGATTTTCATCTCTACCTTTCAAAAGCAGATGGCAGGCCGCTTGAATTGGTGCAGTCCTCAAGCCTGAATGAAAAATACGACTACCTGCATAGTGAGCTGAAACCCGAAAGTCTGCCGCGTTGCAACGCCTCTTTGTGGAGCGAATTGCTTGTGCCAGATGGCGATAATCTTAAAGCTTTGTTGTTCGATGCGCTTGTAAACCTGAAGCGCGGCAGGCAGGAGTCTTTCAAGCCCTTGATATACAAGGCCATGAAGCGTCAGCCGGGATTCGCGCCATATTACATGCTCAGGGCGCTGCACATCGAAAGCGATGCCAGCGTGCCTTCGAGTGTAGCTATTGACCGGGCTTATCAGGATTATGTTGAAGCGGAAAAACTCGATCCCGCCATGGCTCTCGCTACCTACGAAACCGTTCAGCACGATCTGGAAGAGGACAGGGTCAAGGATGCCGTGGAGAAATTGCACAGGCTTTCAGATATCGCGCCGGGCTATTCGCTCTGGCAGGCTTCGCTGTTCGATGTTTTTATCGAGCGTAACTGGTTGAAGGAAGCCGAAGAAGCCGGACGCAAAGGTATGGAGGTAAACCCGCGTGGCAGACGCTTGATGCGCCGCATGTATTATTTCTATAAAAAAGAAAACCGTCTGGATGAGGCTGAGGCTCTTGCAATAAAAATCGACGGTCTCCTGTGGGACGATGGAATCCTTGCCGATTGGTATGAATGGCGCGGGGAATATGAGAAGGCTGGCAAGCTCAGGCAGCGCAATGTCAGGCGTTCGCCTGCCGATATCAGGCACCGCGAGAAGCTGGCCCAGCTATATGTGGAGCTTGGCAGGTTCAAAGAGGCTTTGGCCATCTATCGTAAAATTGATTCCTTACCGGGCTTGCGTGTCGATTTGCGCCTCAAGCTGGCGGAGACTTTGCAAAGGCTTGATAAATACGATGAGGCCCGGGCTTTGATAGAGGCAACGCTTTTAGAAGAGCCCGGTGCTTACGATCTGCGGCGGATGCTCTATGCCATAGACAGGCGTGAGATGATGGCGGAGTTTGTCAGCGACGGCGACAAAATCATTGCCGAGTTCAGAAAAGAAAAATTCAGGCCCGATGCGGAATCGCTTATGGTGCTTGACGAATACGCCGTCAAGGTGTTTCCCGACGGTTCAAGTCTGGGACGCACACACGTTGTCATAAGTGTTCAGACCAAAGCCGCCTTGACCAAATACGGCGAAGTGTATTTGCCGAGCAACGGCGAAGTTTACACGGTGCGTGTGGTAAAGCCCGATGGTCGCATTCTGATTCCCGAAGACATACACGGCAAGGACTCCGTCAGTCTGCCCAATCTGGAAATCGGTGATCTGATAGAGTATGACTACGTGCAGGGGCGCGGTGTCGATACTCGCTTTCAAAACGGGCTTTTGGGCAGCAGGTATTATTTCCGTATGATGAACGTCCCGGTTTATCGCTCGCGTTTTGTGGTGATCCACAAGCCGGAGACGAAGCTTTCGAGATTCGAGATTAATTACGATTTGAAGCCACCCTTAAAAGAAGAGCTTTCAGGCTGGCAGGTCTGGCGTTACAGCAACGAGAAGCTCGAAGAAATGATACCGGAACCGTACATGCCGGTGACTGATGAGATAATGCCCATCGTAGATATCTCTCTGCCCTTGAAATACCAGGAGATGCGCGATTACAACAGGCAGAGTCTGTCTGTCAGGACCAGACCGACTTTTGAGCTTTCGAGCTTTTTAGACAGCGTCTGGCCCAAGGACAAAGACTGTCGCGGGAAAATGGAATCATGCGTTGAAGATTTATATTACGCGGTCGGGCGTGAGATCGACGGCAAAAACGATGCCGGGCAATTCAGTCGCTCGGCGGCTTTTACTCTGCATTATGGTTCGGGCAATCGCTTGATGCTTTTATCCGCCCTGCTAAAGATGAGGGGCATAGCCAACAACTTCGTGCTGGCGCGTCCCGTCAATATCTCGAAAATAGATTATCCCAATGCCAACTTCAAGATGTATGACAGCAGCCTGTTGAAGGTGCATCTGCCCGGCGGCGAAAGTGTTTTCCTCGATGGAGATTCCAAGTATTCGACTTTCGGGAGGTACTCCCCACTGTTGTCGGGCGGTGAAGCTATTTCCTTGGGAGATGGAAACAAACTTTTTGAGAGCTTGCCGTTCCTCAATCCATCCGGCGGCAAGGAAGTCTTCTTATACTGCAAGTTGGATGTGGAGGGCAATGCCGCCTGTGATGCAATCGAGAAACGCAGGGGATATTATTCTGCCAATTCCAGAATGAGTCTGGAGAAATTGCCGCCCGATCAGATAGAGCAGTTCTTCGAGGCGATCTTGAACCGCCAGCTTTCAGGCTCCAGTGTCAGTGAAGTTGAAATGAAAAATCTGCAACAACCGGAGAAGGAGCTGGAACTTCGATATTCATTTAATGTCAGGCGCATGGCTCGCAAGCAGTTCGGATCGCTCCGTATAGAAGGTGTGTTCTTTCCGCTCAATCTGGCTATGGGGTATATCCGCGTTCCGACAAGAAAATTCGATTTGATGATAAACGGCGTCAATTCCGGTTTGACCACCGCCGTTATAGAGTTGCCGCCGGGTTGGGTATTGTCGAAGATTCCGCAGAACCGCAGAATAGAAAGCCCATATGGAAATTATCGCTTTGAAGTAAGCGCCGAGGGAAATATATTGACCATGCGGCGTGACTTCACCGTTCCGGTGCAGAAAATCCCGCCAGAGCAGTATTTCGACTTCTATCGATTCTGCTCGACAATTGATGGCTTGGAGCAGGCCGAGACGGTATTGATGCCGGGCGGTGAAGCCTGTAAAGAGTCGGATGAGATGTTTAAAGCAGACGACAGTAAGCACAGTTCCAAAATATCGGAATAGAAACGGTTAAATTATGAAAGCCGAAGAAATTATCAAGCTGTTGGATTTGAGACCATTAACAGATGAAGGTGGGTATTACAGAGAAAGCTATCGTAGCGTCGAGAATATTCCAAGCGCAGCCCTGCCCCAGCGATACCGGGCCAAACGCAGTTTCTCGACCGCCATTTATTATCTGTTGACACCCGACAACTTTTCCGCCATGCATAAAGTTGAAAGTGACGAGGTGTTCCATTTCTACCTTGGCGATCCCGTTCTGCAATTGTGTCTGCATGAAGACGGGCGTGCGGAGAAAACGATATTAGGTACTGATTTAGAAGCGGGTCAGCGTCCGCAGTCTATAGTATCCAGAGGTGTCTGGCAGGGTGCACGACTGGTAGAAGGCGGCAGCTTTGCGCTTTTGGGCACGACCGTCGCGCCGGGATTTGATTTCGAGGATTTCTGTTTGGGTGCCAGAAGCAGGCTCGTCAAAGAGTATCCAGATCTCGAAAAGTTGATTGTCTCTTTGACCGATAAATAGTTTTAACGGAGTACAGGAGTATATATGTTGAAGCTTGATCATGATCCTGCAAATTACGAATGCCATACTGATATCAAAGTCATTTTCCGCGATATTGATGCTTTCGGGCATGTAAATAACGCCGTTTATTTTACGTACCTTGAAAACTCGCGGGTTGAATACATACAGGGTATGGGGCTGGCGATTGACAAAGCATCGGACTACGATTTTATTCTGGCCCATGTGGAGCTTGATTATCTGAGACCTCTGGTCTTTCCCGATACGGTTGCCGTACATACTCGCGTCTCGCACCTCGGCGGGAAAAGCTTCGAGTTTGAGTACCTGCTGGTTTCTGGTAAAAACGGAGAACCTGTGGCTTTTGGTAAATCGGTACAGGTTTGTTTCGATTTCGAAACGCAGAAGCCTGTCGCCATTCCCGAAAAGCTGCGCGGCTTGATGGAAAAAGCGCGGACATCCCGAGAAATGCCCGCGCTTTAAAGTCCCTATGGTATGGGCAGTTAAGCTTGCCCATGCCGCCTTTTATTTTGTTGCACAAGAACTGCTGAGTGTCAGGTCGAATGTCGATGCGTTGCCGTAGA
>CAYTHG010000031.1:0-17984 GCA_964437525.1 uncultured Myxococcales bacterium
AATTAGTAAGAAGGAGGGTCAAATGTCTGACCAGATTATGATCAAATTCGATTTTGATTCATCAAGCTACGAAACTGCAAAACTTGCGGTAATAGGTGTAGGCGGTGCCGGTGGCAATGCTGTCAACACTATGTCAGAGCAGACGGTTGACAACGTCTTCTTGATGGCGGCCAACACCGACGTGCAGGTTTTGAAAAAACTGAAAATACCCGTGCAAATCCAACTCGGACCCGAATGCACAGCCGGACTCGGTGCAGGCGGCAATCCCAATCGCGGCATGGACGCGGCAGAAGAAAGCCTGGTTGAGATCGAGGAATATTTGAAGGACGTCAACATGCTGTTCGTCACCGCCGGAATGGGCGGAGGCACAGGCACCGGAGCCGCTCCCGTTATCGCTAAAAAAGCGATGGAGATGGGCATATTGACCGTCGGCGTAGTCACCAAGCCCTTCCGCTTCGAAGGCCACAAGCGCAACAAAATGGCTGACGAAGGATTGAAGAACCTCAAAGAGAACGTCAACACGCTGGTAGTTATTCCTAACCAGAAACTTCTGGAAATGACCGAATGCGACCTGCCGGCAGTCGAAGCTTTCAAGCGCGCCGACGAAGTTTTGGTCAACGCAGTGCGCGGCATCTCCGACCTGATTACCACAGCCGGTTACGTCAACGTGGACTTTGCCGATGTCAAGACCATCATGTCCAGCATGGGTATGGCCATCATGGGCACGGGCTTTGCCACCGGTTCCGAGCGTGCGCTGGAAGCGGCCCGCCAGGCCATCACTTCCCCACTCCTGGACAACCTCAACATCAACGGTGCCAAGGGCGTACTGGTCAACATCACCGGTTCTTCAAGCTCCTTGACACTGCGTGAAGTCGATGAGGCCGTCAGCTACATTCAGGACAGCGCCGACCCGGAAGCCGACTTCATCTTCGGTTACGTTACCGACGATTCTTTAGGCGACGAAGTCAAAGTCACCGTAATAGCCACCGGCTTCCAGCAGGAAGACAAGTGCCAGACACGCGAGAAAATGAAACCGTGGGAAATGGGCGATCACGAGATTATGAGAAAAGAAGAAAACAGCACCCGCCCCCATTCTCTACCTCGTTACGATAACAACACGGTGCAGGAAGAACTCGACTACCGTCACGACACTCGTGAAATCGAGCGTCCCTGCTTTGTGGAAAGCGAGCCCGAGCGTCATTTCCGTATGCCGAGCTTCGATCAGGCAAGAGCCCAGTCTGCACCCGAAACAGAAGACACGATATTGATTCCCTCTTATCGCAGACGGCCAGGAAAGTGCGACGGGAATAACAGATAGGAATTAGTAACCAAAAGCATTAACCCAAGGAAGCACGATGAAGTTGACATGCATACTGCTGACGTTGTTGGCAATTTACGTCATAGGGGCTTTTTTATTCAATGCCTTGATTTTCCTGCTCAGTTACTATGAGTCCCAGACGACGCAGTTCACATCCGGGCGCTGGAAAGCAGGTTGGCCAAAACCCAACGGAAAATGGTTCTGGACAACCATCAAAGAAGCCCCCTTCACCATGTTCGGACTCTTTGTGCTTCCTTTCGGCCTGATTAACCGCGACGAAGAAATGAACAGGCGGCGTGGCAACGAATTGCCGCCCGTCCTTTTCGTCCACGGCTGGTCCTTCAACCGCATCTGCTGGTGGGTAACGATCAAGAAACTTGCCCACATCAACAACCGCAAGTTCTACACAGTGAACTTGCCCACAACAAAGATGACCGTAGAAAAACAGACCGACTTTCTCGCTAAACGCATAGACGAAGCGCTGGCACAGACAGGACACGAAAAAATAGTCGTAGTGGCGCATTCCTTAGGCGGGCTGGTGACGCGCTTCTATGCGGCACAACATGGGACAGAAAAACTGGATACGGTAGTCACGCTGGGTTCTCCCCATTACGGCACCAAGCTTGCCTACCTCGGACCGCAGTTCGTAGGCGGCATCGTTATGCGTGAGATGGAGCCGGGCTCTGAAACCTTGACAAAGCTGGCCAAGGTAACTCTCAGCAACATACGCGTAATCAATATCGCTACGGTTCACGACAATTTCGTTATGCCCTTCGACACCGCCTTCCTGCCCGGCGCAGAACATTACGTGCTGCAAGGCAAAGGCCACAATCGTATGCTGGTGGATAGTCAGGTAATCGGCATAATCGCCGATACACTGATTCTCCCTCCACAAGAGAAGAAAGCACCAAAACCGGCTGCAACGAAATCGAATTCAAGCAATGCAACTGTGCCAAAGAAAATACCCGTAGCCACAGCCGTAGTTGAAGCCAAGAAAGCCGAGCCTGCGAAAACAAAAGCGAAAGCTGCAGCAAAGTCCAAACCTGCAGCTAAAAGCGAAACGACAAAGACCAAGAACACAAAGCCGCAGAAAAGCGACACGAAAAAGGCGGCTTCCAAGAGCAAGACCCCTAAAAAGACCGGAACCAAAACCGGCAAATAACCCTTCTTCCTTAATTCAGGAAAAGGCCGCACCTTACATATCGGTGCGGCCTTTTCTGTTTGTAGCCATGCAAACCCCGCCATCCAAATAATAGCGTAGGGGCGTAATTTATTGCACCCGATGACGGCGTAGGGGCGTAATTTATTGCGCCCGATGACGGCGTAGGGGCGTAATTTATTGCGCCCGGCAATAGCCCCCGGACAAGGGCGCGATGAATCGCGCCCCTACGTTGAAGCGCCACTGTAAAATGGGCATTTGTCCTGACAATCCCCCTCACTTTTGTACACATCTCCCGTAGGTCGGATAAATTTTTTATCCGACAATTCTTTGATGTAGCGTTGAGATTGAAGGACAAAAAATATTTATACCAGGCACCGAAAGCCATGCTCCAACAAAAATTCATCATTAGCCATTTGCCATTGGTCATTAGTAATTCCCTCTCCCAAACCAAGAGACCGCCTACGCTTGTCAGAACCATAAAGGCATGATAAATAGACCTAGGGTTAGGCATATATTTTTGACTTCTACATTTTGAGGTTACTCATGAATCTGGAATACAAAAAAAGAAGCGACTACGACGCTTTGAGCCAGGATGAATTGAAGGCCAGAATTACCGCACGAAAAAGCGAGTTGGGCAAACGCCTTGTGATACTGGCGCATCATTACCAGCGTGAGGAAATCGTGCCTTTCGGCGATTACCTGGGCGATTCTCTCATACTCAGTCAAAAAGCCGCCAGTCAAAAAGAGGCCGAATATATAGTATTCTGCGGTGTAAATTTCATGGCGGAGGCCGCCGAGATTCTTTCGCAGCCTCACCAGAAAGTATACCTGCCCAATCCCGACGCGGGCTGCTATCTGGCCGATTGCGCCAACAAACCTGATGTAGATAAAGCCTGGGCCGAAATAACGCAGGTGGTCGCAGCCGACTCCATCGTGCCTTGCGTCTACATAAATTCCAATGCCGAATTAAAAGCCTTCTGCGGCGACAGGGGCGGTTTGACCTGCACCAGTTCGAACGCCGACAAAGCGCTTGACTGGGGCATGGCACACGGCGAGCGGATTTTCTTCTTCCCCGACCAGCATCTGGGCCGCAACACCGCCAAGCGCAAGGGTTTTACAGAGGATGAACGCATATTGTGGAATCCCGTTTTGCCTCTGGGCGGCAACACCGAAGAAGAAATCAAGCGTTCCAAAATCATACTTTGGGACGGCAATTGCTGTGTGCATATGAATTTCACAGCCGAGATGGTAGAGGCACGCCGCAGGCAGTATCCGGGAATAAAGGTCATCGTGCATCCGGAGTCGCGCGAAGAAGTCGTGGATGCAGCCGACGCCGCCGGTTCGACCAAGAATATCGTGGAATATCTCCAGAACGCAAAAGAAGGAGAGAGTATAGCGATAGGAACGGAATGGAGCATGGTCAACCGTGTCGCCAAGGAGTTTCCGCAACTCAATGTCATGAACCTTGCCAAAGAACCGCTGAGGCCTATTTGCGAGACCATGTATATCACCAGCCTGGCGGATCTGCTTTACACCATAGAAAATCTGGACAGCATCGAACCGGTGAGGGTAGCCGAAAATGTCAAGGCCGGTGCCAAAACCGCTTTGAATAGAATGCTGGAGTTGTAACTTCTCAGCAAGTCCTGGCAAATTAATGAGCCGTCATTCTGAACGAAGTGAAGAATCTTGTATCTTTTACAACTTGGAGATCCTTCGCTACGCTCAGGATGACAAGCTATCTGGACTTATTGAGAACTTACCTGGCACTCACATAAGAACTGGCTTTTGCGAACGAATTGTCAATGTACCGGTGTAGCGTATCAGTGTAGCGTATCAGTGTAGGGAGAAAACAATGGAAAAAAACAGTATCGCCTTGCTGCTGGCTCTTTTGGCTTTGAGTGTTTATTCGCTTACGTCTTTTGCCGATCAAGACAACTCGCTCTCACAAAAGAATCTCAAAACTTCATCAAGCGATGAACTTCCCATAATCAGTTTGAGCGAATCCCAACCTTACTCTCCGGCTTCGCATAAAGAATTCAAGGCTTTAAAATATGGAGTGCCCACAAAGGCAGCCATCAAAGAAGCTGCAAATGCTGTCGCGGTGGATGAGATAGATTTTTCGCAACGCATGATGCTCAAGCGTCCGACCGTGTTCAAGTTCGACCCCATCGCTCAAGCCCTTACATACAAAGAGGAACACTCAAAATCGATAGACCCGGAAGATTTGAGTGAAAACGTCAAAGCCGCCACAGAGCATGTTCCCGACTGGCTTTACAATCAGTTCATGGCGCGCATCTGGCGACTGAGCGACAGTAAACGCGAACGGCTGGCCGATGCTATCAACGGCAATACGGATGCCAGACTGGACGATGAAATCGCCTATACCGTCGCGTACTCTTCGGTTTCGGATCTTTTAAGCGGAGTCTTCAAGCCGGAAATGCTGGTGGAGAATGCTGCCGGAATCTACGCCATCGCCGATGAGTTGCCATATGTCGAAATAGTGGAGTTGGAAGACCGCACCACCTTGAAATACAAGTACATAGAGGATGAAGTCGAAGGCCAGTGGCAACTTCCCGCCGATATCTATTATGAATACGTAGTTCATCCGCGATTGGATCACGAGGACATCGGCTATATCAATCCGGCAAACGGGGTGCAGGCTTCGCCGCCTGCCGGAGCTTTCTGGCGCGATTATTATCTGAATACCGACGAACCGCCCAGAAGCTACACCGCGCACAGGATAATCGAAGTCCCCAACGACTTGCACGGAGAAAGCTTCCCGGCAATCTCCATGCCGCAATCGGTATATCTTTCGGACTGGGAAATCGGCCCGGTGGACATCTTGAAACTAGACGACGGCAAGCCTGTAGCAAGCGTTTTCGTGTTCGGCGATAACAGTGGCTGTTCGCTTATCAATCCGCCCGACGGCGAGTTTCTGGTTAGTGTGGTGCCACTGGAACAAATAGCCCGCGATGGCGATACAAGACTTCTGGAAAACATGCTGACTTACCGTTCGCACCTGCGCTCTTTGAATCTTTCAGGATCGCCTGTTTACATCCTTCAGGAACGCGACCCCTTCGGATCGAAGATCATCGAAGAGACACTGACAGGCATAGGCATGGCCTTTGAAACCTACAGCATGTCAGAAATTCTGGAATTGGACCTGCATAGGAAACCCAAGGTCATTATCCCTTCGGATCAGCCGCGCAGCTTTTACGAAGCGCTGACGACAAACCATGAATTCTTCGAGAATTACGTCAATGGCGGCGGCACCTTGGAATTTCACGGTTATGTAACGGCTACAGAAGACCGCTGGGACGATTTGAGAATGCCGGGCGGGTTTTCCGCCACATGGAGCGAGGATGGAGCGGCTACGGTTATAGAATCCGGCTGGCCCGAGCTTCTGCCGATACTGAAAAGCACTCAATACGTCTGGGACATGCAGACATATCAAGGACTTCCGGGAACCAGGCTCTATGACAAGGACAGCTTTGCATTTGAAAAAATCGGTTGGTGGGCTTCGCAGATGTTGCCATACAATGTACAGGAATGGTCCTGCACCAATGCCTCCAGTACAGAACGCTCAGTGCAAGCCGTCAGAATTACCAATAATCATTACGGCAACTGCGGCGAAATACAGGACATCTCCGGTGCCACGGCAAGAGCTGCGCTGATTCCGGCAGCGCTTGTACAAAACAACACAGAAGACCATGTCTGGCTGCATTTTTATTTCAAAGATCAATGGATTCCCTTCCAGTTCGACTGGAGCGACAGCGCCACACGCATCAACAATTTCGGGATTTCGTATGAGAAAGACACCGGCGGCGGCGGCAAGGATTGCGCCTGCATTAATCAGTGCCACGGAGACGGCAGAATAGATTCGGTTATCGATTTATACTCGAATTCCATTACTCTCAATATCCAGTTGACGGATGCCGACGGCTATCCGGTGGACGGTGCAATCGTTAAAATCGCAACCGAGATGTGGAGTTCGACAGACCTGACCATCGGATTCTGGGGAGTTACCGACGCCGACGGGCGTTTTTCGGTAAAACTGGGAGAAAATCAGAATTATTACGTCAGAGTAGAATCCACGCTTGGCGTATTTCCAAATGACGGAGAAACCGTAACTCAGGTCATCAGTGCCGAAAACGCACTTGCCGACGAAGTTTTCAACTGGTCCCACCAGTTCGAAACAAGTCTCGGGTTTGCGGGTGGATCGGCTAAAAACGATGAAGCTATGGGTGACCGCTACCTGTTCGAGCTTTCGGCAGGCACTTCGGAACCCGCTTTTGTCATAGGTAAAAATGCCTACAACGGCAAGCAGTATTTCGTGGAAAGAGAAATCGACGCCTCGGCGGTCACGGGAGTGCTGCTTTCAGAAGATCAACTCAACGAGTTTATCAACAAAGGCAACTACGAATACACGGCGGCATTTGAAAACGGCAGCATGGAAATACCAAGCTCGCCCTTCCCTGCCTACATCGTTCTATTTCCCAGATACTACGCAACCGAACTGAACGCCGAAGGCACACTCTCGGTCGCTTTCATTGCCGGGACGGAAGAACCAGTTGACGGCGATTTGGAAAACGAATCCGAAATCGAGAATGAAGTCGGCGAGGACGGCGATGCAGACACAACAGATACACCTGATAATACTGACGATATCGACGGAGACCTGTCGCTCGACGGAGATGATGAATTATCTGAATATTCTGAAACCGGCCTAGAGAACATGGACGATGACGATGGCGGTTGCAGCAGTTCACAAGATCATTCCGAACTGATATTCGCACTGCTTTTCCTGTCGATTCTTACAAGAAAAAGAAAACTATTCTCCAACTGATAAAATTCAATAAGTAAAACAAGCTTAACTACCTGCCAACACTAGACTTTCGTTGACATTGCCTCTCTATATCCGTAGAATAGGACAGCTAAATGGAGTATGAAATCTCAAGCAACAACACGCGCCTGATTGGTGTGTTTTTTGCAGAACAATACTTCAATGTGAAAGGCAACAATTGGAGCATAGATGCTGGAAATTCAGAGCGAAAACATTTCGAGAATTAATGCCAGCAATTACGGATACTTGTATCACGACGCGCATGTCTTGAATTCATCCAGGATATTTAAATGCTCACAGTTGCCAAAACACATCGCAACATGTGTAACAAGATGCGCAAAAAATGCGGAAATAGAAAAAGCCAGTTTAACTGATTCAAATATAGAACCCAAGCTCATCTGTTGTTTTGGGAGGAGACGCCATGTCTAGAACATTGACGCTGTTAACGCTCATCTGCCTGACATTCTTATCGGCAGAAACTGCCTTTGCCTGGGATCCTGTGGGAGGTGGCGACCACGGAGAGAGTGCATACGCTCCGGGAAACGGTTCGGAAATAGCCGGGCGGCACTATGGCATAACTACCTTCTCTATTCCAAGCACGAGCACGGTTTCTGTTGAAACCAAAGCCAACGGATGGGGCTGGGTCAGCATTCATGCCCAAACCATAGACATTCAGGGCAAACTGAATGGAAACTATGCCGGTTACCAGGGTGGCTCCGGCGGTCTGGGCGGAGGCTCCCAACAGGGCGGAAAATCCGGTGGCTGGGGCGGTTCGCACGTATCGGGCGCAGAAGCCCAGGGTGCCTTGCACGGTAATCCCGGTAATACCAAAGACGATTACCACTGCGGAACCTGTTGCTCGAACGAGGGAGACAAATGGCTATGCGGCGGCGGCGGCGGTGGCTCGGGCGGTGGCGGTGGTTATATAGAACCAGGCTGTAAATCCAGTTATGGCGGCGAGTCGGGCGCAAGCAACCATTGCGTCGGCGGAGCCGCCGGTGGTTCGGCCAATGGCGGTTATACCATGGGAACAGTTGTCTGGGGCGGAGCATGGATTGAAAACGGAGTCATACCATCTGACAGTACTCAAGACATGACGGGTTATGTCTACATGGGTTCCGGCGGCGGTGGTTCCGGCGGCGGCGGTGGCGGAGGCAACGCTTCTGGCGCTCAAGGCGATTCCGGCGGAGCCGGTGGTGCTCAGATCGTACTCTGGGCCAGCGGCAATTATTCTCAGAGCGGCACGATTTATTCCAAAGGACAGTACGGTGCCAATGGCGGAAATCGCGGTTCTTCAAGCAGTAGCTGCAGCGATTGCGGTTGCGGATGGTTTGACGACTGCGGAGAGAAATGTGCTTACTATACTCGCGGTGGCTACGGCGAAGGAGCGGGCGGCGGTTCCGGAGGTGGCGTCTCTGTCGGCGGTGCCGGCACGACCACTATTACCGGAGAAATTGCAATCGGCGGCGGACTGGGCGGCGACTACTACCAATGGGTCGGACACTATGGCGGCAAAGGCTCCGGCGGTGTGGTGCGTATACACAATGCATCTCCAAGTTGCACATCGAATTGTGAAGAAGTAGCTACTGGTGCAACCTGTTCGGGTGCCACGCTCGAAGCTGAAATCTGGAACGGTACAAAACGCTCCAATCCTTCTCCTCAAACAGTCAACATCCTTGCCGAGAACATCGATATTCCCGGCACATACAAAAAGCTTAAAATCAAATTCGATGGTCACGAAAACATTCTTGACGAGGCGTCGGGCGCTGATGTCACAATGGCCTACGGTCAGGTTTACCAGCTATACACCGACCTTTATCAAACCGAAATCGGTGGAGCAGGGCACGAATACAAGTTCCTGTACTGGATTTTTCCCGACACCGCCAAGTATTACAGCACCAATACGGCAATCTTCTACAACGGTGGAAACAATATTATCGGTATGTACAAAGACATTTCCTACCTTTACTGGACAGGAAAATCGGCGGATTATGCAAGCGACCCCAGTTATAGTTGCACAGGCGACAACGCCAACTGGAGCAATCCCTGTAACTGGGTGAATGGAGACAACGATGTTCTGGCAGTCGCGCCAGGTGTCAGCGATGACGTTGTATTCAAGAACCATCTTGCCTGGGGATACTACCCGGAAATCGACGGCGATCAGGCCGCACAGAGTGTCTTGATAGAACCTGAAGCGGTTTTGGACTGGAGCGCAGCCGGAGGTTCATTGAGCATCAGTACCACACTGACAATTAACGGCGGAACTTTAAAAGCTCCTGATGGAACAACAGCCACTTTGTCGATAGGAACGCACCTTTACCTGAATCAAAGCCCGGGTTCATCACGCGGGTACCTTTATTTCGACAACACTTCGCTTGAAATAAAGGGTGACCTGATAATTGGACCCAACACAGAATTCGATTCTGGCGCATTGGGAGTATTGACTTTCCCACCAAGCGCCTTACCCTCGACTATCAGCAACTTTGCCAACAAGACAACAATCGACACCCTTAATATCGACAAGGGAGCCGGACAGGAAGCAATACTTGCCAGCGACATAGGAAACGTAGTCGCCGGAACCGGTGACACCATAAATTCTTTGGAGGTATCATCCGGCACCCTGAAGCTGGCAACCTTCAAGCTCGGAGTCAGAGACCAGTTACTTGTATCCTCTACAGGAAAAGTTTTCGGAGACAACATCAACTCCGAATTGATAATCAGGGGACACAAAACCTCAGTAAGCCCGCTTCAGCTTGAAGATACCGGTATTATCGAGATGTCTTATGGCAAAATCAGGATAGAACCCGATATTGACAACTTAGGCACCCCACTGCAAATAGCTATGCCGGACAGCAACGAAGGTATATTGCTGAAAGACAATTCAGAATTGAAACTGGACAACAGCTCAACATTCCTCAGCAGCAACAATATAGACGAAAGCGGCTGGAACCTGCTTGTTACCGATTCCGCCAAGCTTACTATTTCCAACTCGGCATACATGAATGTAGACCGTGCAGCGACAATAGAAAGCCCCAACGTCACCCTCTCCAACGGTTTTCTAGTCACAGGATACGAGACTCCGGGAGAAGGCGAGTTAAACATTGACACAACAACTCTCACCATAGACAGTCCTGCACCTTGGCAATTCGCTCCATCTCAAGTCAGAGCATCCGGCGATGTCACAATAAGCAGCGGAACGAGCATTTCCGGAGAGGGTGGGCAGTTTTACTTCGAAGGCACAGCTTCAGACACAATTGACTTGGACATTGGAACTTCCATCAATGAAGTTTATATATCAGGTGGAATCACCTCTCTGACATCGGATTTGGAAGTCAAAAAGACCCTTCGTATCGAAAACGACGGAGAACTCCAGATCGGTCCTAGCAGAACTCTGGCCATACATGATGAAGGAGAAATTGTTGTAAACGGCGAATTGAAAATCACAGGTAGCTCTCGCGGCTATGCCACAATCACCTCGGACAATTTATCACACTATTACTCGATAGACATTGTACTTGGTACCCTTACCGCTCAGTTGGCAATCTTCGAACAACTGAACACCGATGGCGTAACTATTCGCCAAGACGGTTTTATCGACTCCACAACGGCACTGAACCGCTGCATTTTCCGCAACAGCGACGAAAGCGGCGGATTTTCACAATTGATCGTATACAACTCTCAGGATCTGACCTTGACACAAGTCGGATTCGAGATATCCGGTGCGCTTCAAGCCGACCAGTTTAATGTGACCAAAGCCAACGACGCCGGTTCACTTAGCTTCGAGAACGAGCAGGGCAACCTCTCGGGCGAAGAATACGATGACGACATGTTCGACAGGGTAAACTGGACACTCGGCAACCCGACCCTTTCTTATTACGACACGGAAAACACATCTCTCAACTCTGACGAAGCCAAGATTCAGATGACGATAATCCTAACCGGCCAGCCGGATAATACGGAATATCTCATCCAGAACTGGGCATCTTCGGGAACACACACCAACATGTACTTGACTCCTGCCGGAGCTTTCACTAACACTGAAAGCATTGCCTGGGGAGCTTACGAAGATTTCGGCAGAAACATCGGCATCCTTGTCACGGCTACCGACCAGGAAACATATCGTTTCCGCGTAAAAGCAAGACCTGTTGTCGGCGGCTTGCACGGCACTGCTCTTGACAGTTGGGACGAGGCACAGCCTGCCATTACAACTTTGGATCGCACTGCCCCGGCAACGCCAGGAACGATCACCATCACAGAAAACGAGGCAAAAAGAGACGCCACCGGCAAATATGTAACGCTATCATGGTCCGCTGTCAGCGGAGCCGATTTCTATGTACCCATGCGTGACGAAGACACCTCAGGCGAATACTGGCCGGTCGACGGATTCTTCGACAGCTTCACAGACACCAACTACACCGAAGGACCGGCCTGGGCCGTGCATTCAGGTGCATGGGAAGCAGCGTCGAAAGTTCTCACTCAGGATGGAGACGACACCGGTGCCGTTTATTTCCAGGGATACAACCCCGGCATCAACTACCTCTACCAGCTCAAAGCCAGCAAAATCAACGGTACAAACGGTATACAGGTGCCTTTCCTGCATCGCGGCAAATACCCCACCTGGGAAATCGCTCAGGATGTCAGCGGAGTGCATACCTCCCGAGTTCTGGGCATCAGCACGGCCACATCCAAAGTCTTCAACATGAACAACTCGCAATGGTACGAGATTAAAATTCTTGTAACCGGCGACAACGCATACGGCTATATCGACGATGTTTTGATGTGGTCCTCAAACGCATCCGCCACCGTAACGAACGGCAGCTACCTGTTCACCGGTCTTGCTGTGGAAAATACCGAGACTTTCTTTGACGATGTTGCATTGAAACCCTTGATTCCAGCAGCTATCACGGAAATAGACGACACAGACGCACGCGATAACAAAGCCCCGGCAGAACCGAGCTTCGCCCTGGCCAACGTAAACGCCACGACTTTCAAGAACATCAACATAAGCTGGGACGCCATCACAGATGTAGGCAGCGATTACACCTATTACCTCGAAGCTCTGGACCTTCTGGGCAATCACTCCACAGGAACAAACAGTTCCCAGAATGTCACAGAAGGCTTCGATGAAGTCATCGCCCGCGCCAGAAACTACAGCGATTCTCCCGACCTGATCAACAATTACAACAAGGGACTCGCCACCGGTACAGGCACTTCGGCAGACATGCTGATCGCCGGTTCCAAACCGGGCAACACCTTCAAGGGAATCATTATCAAGGCCTGCGACAAACGTACGATCGGCACAAACTGCACCGACTGGCTCGGCAGAATGGCCTGCACCATAGGCGATGACTGCTACGGCTATACATCCGCCATGCAATGCGTTACCGATCAATGCGACTACAACACAAAACGTCCGGGAATGCCGCGCTGGTCGCTGGCCTGTATCCCCGGCAACAACAAGAACGACAACCATCCACTAGGCATCGCGCCCACAGTGTCCACTCACACCGGCTCACCGGATCCTCTCGATGAAGACTCCCTGTGGTTCTCCTTCTCCGAAGGCTCCAACTCCGCCGGTACTACATTCGCGGTGGCATGGCACATGGCGGCAGACGCTGCCGACTGCGGCGCATCTCCTTCCGCTTCGGGCTGGGTTGACGGCATAAACTTCAATCCGACCTACGGTTACGGCACCAACGCCACCGAAGTCTGGACAGACGGCAACAGCGGTCACTTGGACGACGACGGTGTAGGAAGTGCGGGTCTTGATCCGGGCATGTATTATTGCTTCGCAGCCAAGGCCAGAAACGCCGAAGACTTCGAGACGGCGCTTACTCCCTGGAGTGTTCCGGTACAACCGCCATACAAACCGCGCGTATCTCTGTTCAACATAGAAAAAGGCCAGGACTGGCTCGGCAAGGCCATGCTGAAAGTCGACGGCGTCGATGGCGTGGCTATTACCGGCGACTTGCAAAAAGTCACCATCAAAGTCAATGACAAAAGCGGCGCATCCGATGTGGCCGATGTACGCATAAGAATGAATTACCGTGCTTTACAAGACCCTCTCTGGCAGGGTTCTCGCGGATACTTCGCTTGGACACGCAGCGGCGGATTCATCGAACGCGGCGGCAATTCTCTGGGAGGCAACAACGTAGTAGCTTTGGCTGCCACCCAGTGCAGCGTCAGCGAATCGGGAGACGATCTGACTTTGATCTTTGCCTGGGTCGCACTTGACAGCCCCTGGTACGGCGACCAACAGGACAACGGCATCTCCGCCTACGCCGTTGACAGCCTTGATATCACAAGCGACTGGAACGAAAACCAATGGGGCGATGTGGAAGCCGAAAAAGATTTCACCTTCCATGTCTCCAACGAACCTGGAGCGCCTCTGCCCTTCTATCCTGGAGCCGACAGCTCGGACTACTGGACATCCAACCGTCAGCCAGCCTTGACCCTGAGAGGTGACAGAGACCCCGACCAGACGGCAAACTGGACGGACAGCGGCGATACAGTGTCTTACAAGACATTCGTCAAAGACGCTCCTTTATGCAACGACTCGGCCAACACTGTCGAAGAAAGCGCCTGGCAGGATATCGGCAACGCAACTTCACCATTGGAACACGAATGGACGGTAGGCAACCAGCTTGCAGCAGGTCGCTACTATTGGTGCGGACATTCCAAAGATCAACACGACTACAGTGTAGACGCTGGAGTACAGGGCTGGGTGCAGGAAACACCGGAAGCCAAGGTTCGCATGGTGGGCATAGACTACACGGCACCGCTGGTATCGGGTCTGGGAGCTTACACCGACGACCCGTCGGACTCGGGTACACAAATTCCCAATGCGCCCACTTGGGCTTTCGATCCGACACTGTTCTTCCAGTGGGATGAAGCGCAGCCGCAAAGCACCGAACCGACAAGCACAACGGACAGAGCGCCTTTCAAACGCTACTGGTATAAACTGACCGAACACCACGAAGGAATTACGGCGGAAGAACTTTATCCGTACCCGATTGGCAATGAAACAGCAAACACTTCCGCCGACTTTACAGCAGGAGCCGGTGTCGGTTATGGCATCAAGCATTTCTGTGTTATCGGAGAAGACGAAGCCGGCAACAAGACCGGCTGGGCCACCAAGAGCGCTTTGTGCATCCAGATTCAACTCGACCTGGAAGACATCGATGAACCGAGCGTAAGCTGTACACCTCATGTAGAACAGAACATCATCTACTGCGACAACACCAGCACTCCAAACGACCCGCTGGTAACAGAAGACGCCTTCAAGCCGACATTCACAATTACAGATCCTCTGACTTACAGCGGCATCTACGGCTACAGCTTCTCCATTTACGATCAGGCCGGGCATTCTCCCGACAAATGTGTGGACAACTGCTCGACATGGACAGGTTTCGAGGACACTATGGAACCGGGACTGCCCTCCAGTATCTGCGAATCCGGCACCTATCGCTGCACCGACAGCGACATGGCACTGGAAGATGCAGAAGAGCAGATGTCATTCACTTTCGATATGGATCCATCCAACATGCCTGACCTGAACAAGTCCGTCAGGTATACGATCATGAAAGACGGGCAACAGGCCGCCGGAACCTACTACTTCAATGTCCTGGCCTATACAATCGCCGGCAAGTGGTCTTCATCTTCAGGTACCTACCGCGTAAACGTCTGCGCCTGCACCGGCAACGACTGCAAGGACTACACGCCTTCCAAGTCCAAAGACATAATCGGCACCATGGTCAAGTTCAATGGCGGCGAGATCTATCTGGGCGACGGCGACGGCGACGTAGTCAATGTTTCGCCTTTCGCCATAGACAGTAAAGAAGTAAGCAACAAGCAATATCTGGCCTGTCTGGCCGACAACGCCTGCGAGCCGCCAACTAACGATGGCGTCAACTCGCGCACGCGCACCGATTACATCTTCGACGAGGACTATTCGGAATACCCGGTCATAAACATCACCTGGGACATGGCGCAGCAATATTGCCAGTGGGCGGGCAAACGCCTGCCGAGCGAAGTCGAATGGGAATTCGCGGCACACAAGGCTGTCTGCGGCTGGGACACTCTGGACCTGAAACGCAAATGGCACAACGACTTGTACGAAAGCGGCGACACATCGCCCGTCAGCCAGCATCATGGACCGAATATGCGTCGCAACCAGAAGGTCTTCAACCTCTACAACAACGTATCCGAGTGGGTTTCAGACTGGTACGCCCCACGCGAGGCAATCGATTACTCGAACAACCCGCAAGGCCCGGAATCCATCGAGCTCTGCATGAACGCCTGTCAGTCGAAAACGAACAGTCGCGCAGGTGAAGCACAATCCAGAAAGAACAGCGAGCTTTCACTCTGCTACGACCAGTGCTACAGCAAGGTCATACGCGGCGCTTCCTTCGATGACGAGTTCATCGGTGGCGCGGCCCGAGAAGCTGACTCGCCCGATTCGTATTCGGACAATCTGGGCTTCCGCTGTGCCTCGGACTACGATCCGGGTGACGCAAATAACACACGCAAAACTGCCATGCAGTCTAAAATCAGCCCGCTTGTAAAATCGCAAGGGACCGAGACTGGAACTATAAGGAGATAGGATGAGGCTGAAAAATATTGCCGGAAACGGCCCGGCGCTTTTTGTGTTTTTGCTGGTTCCTTTGATGCTGCTTTTCTCCAGCGCCTGCGGCAGCAGCGGTGGCGGAGAAGACGGCGACATCGAGATGGATAAAGAAGAACTGCCCAGTTGTTCCAACGGCGAATACTGGGACGGCGAGAAATGCGTTCCATTCGGTAATGAAGACGGCGACAAAGAGATAGACGACACCGAGGGCGCGGATTCAAGCGATGGCGATAAAGCCGATGGCGATGACATTGAAGACGACGGCGACGACAATGAAGGCGACGGCGACAAAGACGAGGATGAAGACCTCGACAAAGACGTCATAGACGTCTGGGACAGTGTCGATCGCGAAGAAGCGGATCAAACCTGTGTCTGCGACCCGGAAGACCCGGCATCATGCGGAGAAGGCTATCACTGCGCCGATGACTGCATGTCCTGTATTCTTGATGATCCCGATGGCGACGAAGAAATAGAATACGACGGGGAACTGCAGGAAGGCCAGACTCTCTGTGACGACGGCACGCCCAATTGTGCTGCCACAGAAACCCAGGACGCCGGACATGAATGGTGTCCATTGGACATGGCCTGCGACATAGACAGCGGTTGCTGTACAAAAGAAGAAATCCAGTGCGACAACTCCATCGGCTGCCCCGCTCACTGGCATTGCCTGGCTGAATTCAATGTCTGCGATTACGAATGCCTTGACGATTCCGATTGTCAAAGAAAATACAAACGGGCCGATTTCGCATGCAGCGACGATGGCTGGTGCGTAATCAGCGACGGAGATGAAGAAGAGGAAATCCCCTACTGCAACTCCTGCCAGGATTGCAAAGATATCTTCCCCGGCGAAGCCTACTATTGCAGTTCAGTTACCGGTGAATGCGAAGAGCAACCCGAAATCAACGGCTGTTGCGACAATTCAGACTGTAGCGAACTGTGGTCCTGCAGCCCGGTAGACGGCACCTGCTATTATAATCCGCCGGTAAACAGCGGACGTATCAGCGGTACGGTCTTCTCATCAAGCGAATTTGCATCCTTCAATTTCATAATAAAAGCTTATGATGAGCTGGATCATCTGGAGCGCGAGAGCGAGCCTCTGCAATTGACTGAAATAGAACCAGGGTTATGGGGTACCTCATACAATCTTTTCCAGCTTGCCGAGGGAGAAAAGACGCTCAAGATAGTCGCGGCTCATATGCCGAGTATGTTCATGGAATACCACGACAACCCTGTGGTGATTAATTTCCTGGCACCGGAAAGCACTATCATAGGCGGCATCAACTTCTATACCGGAATCCCCAACCCCGAACTGGGCTCCATCTCCGGCAACGTCATAACCGGACCGGGTTACGAAAGCGACGACATGCAGGTAGAACTGCTGGCCCAGGGTGCCGGCGGTTGGGAAGTATTGGACACCCATTACACAGACAACAGCACAAGAGGCCAGCGTCTATTCGAATTCTACAATCTCGAAGGCGACGATTACTACCTGCGCTTGCAAATAGCTCATAACGACGATATCGAACTGGATTACAAATCGAACGCCTTCATCATCGAAGTGGGAAATGAGAGTCTGCTTGCATACGAAGACATAGAACTCTATGCAGGTATGGGCGACAGCTCTCTCGGATCACTGTCGGGCCGCGTCAATTATCCAGAATATTTCTCGAACCCATTCATAGAAAAGAGCGTAAAAATATACAGCGACTTCCAGTTCAAATACGATACCGGAAAAGCTGTCATAACAAGCACCGATGCAAACGGTTTCGACTATGAAATTTTGAACATTGAGTCCAAGGTCTACTGGATCAGAATGGAAATGCTGCACTGGCTGTCGGATAACGAAATTTATACATTCCCGCCACCCGGCCAGAAGACGATCAACGTCGAGTTGCGCACCAAAGACTTCGACATAGACATCTACCACGACACCCCGCAACCCGGTGTAGGTTCCATATCCGGCCAGATCTACCACAGCAACGTGATCCCCGGCAAATTCAATGTACAGCTCTACTACGACAGCGGCGTAAGCATT
>CAYTHG010000032.1:0-17770 GCA_964437525.1 uncultured Myxococcales bacterium
CTCAAAGAAATAGCAGCCCATAAAGCAGGTCTCTTGAACCACTGCACATCCGACAAATCGACTTCAGGCGTAAGACCCTTGACCAGCCCGACCAATTCTTCATTCGTTTTGGCTTTGGTAAACAGACTGATGAGAATGGTCAGAATGAAAGTGAGCAGCCAGGCCCACCAAGCACGCCAGAGGTTTTCGGCCATATCCGAGGGATGATCGGAAAGCGTAACCCACATGGCCGGTATCCAATCGAAGCGCAGGGCGAGGAATAGGAAGAAGGAAGTACTCATACCGGAAAGCAATCCCCAAAAAGCACCGGCAGAAGTACAGCGCCGCCAGAACATACCGAGCAGCATGGTGGCAAACAAAGGCGCGTTGACCCAGGAGAAAATAGCCTGGATGTAATCCATAATGGATTCGAAAGACATGGCCCAGTAAGCGGTCATAATGCTGAGGAAAATACCGACTATAGTAGTAATGCGACCGACCCGGACATAATGCTCGTCGGTGGCCTCGCGCTTGATGATGGCTTTGTAGATATCGTAGGTCCAGACAGTATTCAGAGCCGAGATGTTACCGGCCTGTCCCGCCATGAATCCGGCCAGAAGCGCCGTGATACCCAATCCTATAAGGCCGCTCGGATAATAGCGCGCTATCAGCATCGGCAGCGCCGAATCGTACCACAAGTCTCCGTTAGGTTTCCTCAACAACTGGAAGTCGTCGGCACTCTGCCCCAGTTTCCAGGCGACCAGTCCGGCGATAACCACGATGAAAGGCAGTGCCATTTTGAAGAAAGAGGCGATGATAGGCGTGTTGCGGGCCGACTGCAAGTCTTTGGCAGAGAAGGCTCGCTGCACGATCAGGAAGTCCGTGGTCCAGTATCCGAAGGAAAGCACGAATCCCAGACCGAGTGCGAGTCCCATCCAGGTGACGCCCATACCATTGGCGGCAGGATCTCCGGCGGTGGACCACAGGCCACTCATAGTTGCAGGCAAGGAAGACATGAGTTGATCTATGCCGCCGACTTCGACCAGTCCCAGGATGGCAATCAGAAACAGTCCGAACCAGATCAGGAAGAACTGCACGATCTCCGTCAGGATGGCTGACAGCAAACCGCCCATCGTGATGTATGCGCCGACCGCCGCAGCCGATACCCAGATCGAAAGGTGCATGTTCCAACCGAGGATGATATGGAAGACGACCGCCATCAGGTAAAGATTGATACCGCTCATCAAAATGGTCATGAACGCGAAAGCAAATGCATTCAATACGCGGGTTTTCTCGTCAAAACGCAGAAGCAGATATCCGGGAATGGAATGGATCTTACTGCTGTAATAGAAGGGCATCATATAAAGCCCCAAGAACAGCATGGCCGGAACCGCGCCTATCCAATAGAAATGCGAAACGAACATACCGTATTTGACGGTACCGCCTGTCCAACCCAATATCTCCAAGGCTCCCAGGTTGGCCGAAACAAAGGCCAGTCCCGCCACCCAGGAAGAGTTACGGCGTCCGGCGATGAAGAAATCTTCAGTCGTCGTCGCGAACTTTTTCAGGTAGAATCCAATTCCGATGATCGCCACAAAATACAGCACGATCACCAGCCAATCAACTAATCCCAGCGATATGGTTGACATCTAGTACCCCTTCTATTCTCAGTATTTACACTGGGAGAAATAGCTTGTATTTCTCCAGACAAAAAGCCGCACCGATAATCCAAGAAATAAGATACTGCCAAGCAGTTCCCAGAACAAGATATCTTTAAACACAAATTCAGTTTAGCTTGGAACAAGAGAGAGATTAAAAAAGCGCCAACGCCCTTTCGCCTAGCTTTTCAAGATCCTGTTTGCAGTCATTGGAAAACCACTCCTGCATGACGACACGAATAGCTCCGAACAAAGCGCCTGCCCTGATTTTACAATCAAGCAATTCTGCACCGGATTGCTGCATCAAATAGTCCGCGATGGCACTTTCATATTCAAAATCAAGCTCGACATCTTTTGCTATCAAAATCGGAGATGCAGTTACTATAGCCCATTCGTTTCGCAATGACTCACTCATCTCACTATAGGCGGCAGCCAAACCCACAAACGCCCTTTTGACTCCACTCATGGGATCGCTTACATCACGATTTTCTTCGAGAAGTTTTTTGAAGATACCCACTCGCATTTCATGGTTGGTAAAAACCACGGCTTCTTTTATCTTGAAATAGCGAAAGAAAGTGCGTCTGGAAACATCGACAGCATCGGCGATTTCATCAACCGTTGTATTGTCGAATCCTTTGTCAAGAAACAAGCTCGTAGCCGAATCTATCAAGGCTTTACGAGTGCGCTCTTTCTTTCTTTCTCTCAGTGATTTTTTTTCCATCATGGAAACTATTTTAGCAGGATGACATTGTGTGTCAAGTGTCACCATGTGCCAAGTCAGTTTCTATTGTTTACTGTTCTTTACTTTCTCAAATCAAATGGATAAAATCCACGACCGATCGATAAGACTTGGATAATTATCAAGGTCTTGCAAAAGAGCCCATTAACCTTTCAAGGAGTATAGAGATGGCCAGGATAAAAGCATTTAAGGGAGTTCGCCCACGCCCTGAGCTGGCGGAGAAAGTCTGTTCACAACCCTACGATGTAATCAACACCAAGGAAGCCCGCCAGTTGGCAGAAGGCAATCCTTACAGTTTCCTGTATGTCAACCGACCCGAGATTTCTCTTCCCGATGGCGTCGATCTGTACTCCGATGAAGTTTATGAAGCCGCTAAAAAAAGCCTCGACAAGCTCATTGACGAAGGCACGATGATCCAGGACGACAAACCCGTCCTCTACGCTTACCAGCAGGAATGGCGCGGCCTTACCCAGACCGGCCTGATAACCTGCGTTTCCGCCGACGATTACGACGAGGATCTGGTAAAGAAACACGAAAAGACCCGCAAGGACAAAGAAGACGACCGCGCCCGTCACGTCGATGAAACCGGAGCCAACACCGGCCTGGTGTTTTTGACTTATCGTGCTGACAAAAAAGTTGACGACATTTTAGCCGAAGCCACCAAAGGCCAGCCGGTTTATGAGTTCTCGACTTCAGATAAAGTCAAGCACCGTTTCTTCGTCATCAACGACGCCGCCGAAGTCGATGGCCTTGTAAATGAGTTCAAAAACGTCACGCCCCTGTACGTCGCAGACGGACATCACCGCGCCGCCAGCGGCTCCCGCGTTCGCGCTCTGCGCAAAGACCGCAACGCCGCCAATCACACCGGCAACGAAGAATACAATTACTTCATGGCCGGTCTGTTCCCCGACGACCAGCTTCAGATTCTGGCATACAACCGCGTGGTAAAAGATCTCAAAGGCATGAGCGCCGATGAGTTTCTTGCAAAGCTGGAAGAAAACTTCGAGATGGAAAAATGCGAGAAAGCCCCGAAACTGGAATCCAAACAGTTCGGTATGTATCTCGAAAGCGGCTGGATAAAACTCAGCGCCAAGCCGAGCAGCTATGACGCCAAGCATCCGGTCGAAAGCCTGGACGCCGCCATCTTGCAGAAAAACCTGCTTGATGCCGTGCTTGGAATCGAAGATCCGCGCAGTGACAAACGCATAGACTTCGTGGGCGGGATCCACGGCGACAAAAAACTGGAAGAGCTTGTGGATTCCGGCGAATTCAAACTGGCCTTCTCGCTTTACCCGACATCCATGACCGAGCTTATGTCGGTGGCCGACGCATCCATGATGATGCCGCCCAAATCCACATGGTTCGAGCCGAAACTGCGTTCGGGATTGATTGTCCATCTACTCGACTGACACAGACATACTGTAAACAAGCAAAAGAAAAGCCGCTCGGTATCGAGCGGCTTTTCTTGTATCTGATTTTGTCGCAAAGCTTATTTTTTCTTTACAGGCGGCGGAGTCATGGGCGGAAGCTGCTTGGGTTGCTTGTTCGGCACCATCTGCTGCATCATCTGCTGCATGTTGAAAACTTTGTATCCCTTGGGCGGAAGGAAGGTGTCAACCGGAAGTTTCTGAGATTCGATTCTGCTGTAGACAATCGTTATTTTCGGCATCTGACCACGGGCTTCGGTGACCATTTTCATGGCGAAGCCGTTTTCGCTGCCGGCTTTCATTCCCTTCAGGATAGCATCACCGCCACCGCTTTTAACGCCGGTGATATCGAAGAAACGGTTGAAGGTCTCCATCAAGCCGGTGTCCTTCAATTCATCGGTCACCCACATTTCCATGATAGGTTTGCCGTTTTCCAGGATGACGTTTTTCTTACAGTTAAAACCGGAAATCTTCTGCGTTTCTTCGGTTTGTTTGACTTCTACCTTGGGATCGCCCTCTTTTTGGGACATCATCTTAGCCTGAGCCTTGAGCTGCTCGGACATGACGGAAAGCTTCTGCTCCATATACATTTTTTTTGCGTGGAACAGCGTATACATTTTGTCACGGTTCCAGTCGAAGACCACGGATACCGGCATGGCGTCGGTATCGGAACGCAGCAGACCCTTGTCCAGCAGGATCTTACTTCCGGCTGTACGCTTACCATCGGATTCTGTGCGCTCCAGCACCCAACCGGCATGAGCGGTACCGACAAAAACCATAATAATCATCGCCGCCAGCAAAGCGGACAGTTTTTTGTTCATATACATTTTTCCTCCTTATATTCGGAAATAAAGTTCTGTAAATGCTCAATTCGCGGCAAAGTGTACACTGCAATCCAAGGGCCTTGCAAGTTATCAGCTCAAAAAACGAAATAGGGCCGTGTAAAAGCTTTGAAAGATTGACAAACAGCCTACCCATTAAATATATTGGGTAGTCATATTTCAACGCTTTGAAAGACAGTTGATGAGTAAAAAGCAAACGGGAAAACTTTGGGTTATCGAAGGTATAGACGGCGCCGGAACCACAACACAGGCCAAGAGGTTGGCGGGGCTTCTATGCGACAACGGCAGACCGGCTATTTACACCAATCAGCCATCGGACGGCCCCATCGGCAACCTGATCCGCCAGGTGCTTAAAGGGCGACTTGTCAGAAACACCGAAGACGGCCACAGCCTACCCTTGGACCCCGACACCATGACACTACTTTTTTCAGCCGACCGCTTAGACCATGTTCACAACATCATCCTGCCGCACCTCGAAAAAGGCATGGATGTTGTCTGCGACCGCTACTATTATTCGACCATGGCTTATCAGGGAGTCGGCGGCGATATGAAGTGGATCAAAGAGGCCAATTCCCGCGCACCCGAGCCGGAGAAGGTTTTCTTTCTGGACATAACGGCCAAGGCAGCTCTTGAACGTGTGACAAAGCGCAACGCCAGCGGGCGTGAAGGTTCCACCGAACGCGAGATCTACGAAAAGACAGGTTTTTTGGACAAGGTGGTACGCAACTACAGAAAAATTTTCAAACAAATTGATGACCGCGTTTTAAAAATCGACGGCAAAAAGAACGCGGACGCTATAGCTTCGCAGATATCCGAATACGTATTACAGGCAGTAGACAGGAAAAAAGCAAAATGATCAAACGCATCAGGGGCATGAACGATATCCTGCCCCCCAAAAGCATATTGTGGCGCAAACTCGAAAACGCATTCAAAGAAGAAGCCGAGCTTTACGGCTTCCACGAAGTACGCACGCCTATCCTTGAGGACACCTCGCTTTTCGTCCGCTCCATCGGAGATACGACAGAAATCGTCGAAAAAGAAATGTACACCTTCGAGGATAAGAGCAGCAACAGCCTGACCCTGCGCCCCGAAGGAACCGCATCCATGGTACGCGCCTACGTGGAAAACCCCGAAACAGACACGGACCCGCTGGCCCGCTGGTATTATTTCGGACCCATGTACCGCTACGAACGCCCGCAAAAGGGCCGCTACCGCGAGTTCTACCAGTTCGGAGCCGAAGTCTTCGGTTCGTCAGCTCCTGAGCAGGATGCCGAAATGATGGCGATGGCGGTGGGCTTTTTGAAAAAGGTCGGCGTAAAAGATATCACGCTGCGAATCAATTCACTGGGAGACGCGCAGGACCGCACGACATACCGCGAGATCCTGCTGGACTTTCTGCACAAACACGAAGAAACACTGTGCGACGACTGCAAGCGCCGCATGAAAACCAATCCACTGCGTATACTGGACTGCAAGCAGGAACAGTGCATCGTGGTAGCCGACGCCGCACCGAAGATTCTCAATCACCTCGGAGACGAAACAAAAGAACATTTCGAGCGAGTCAGGGCGCACCTGGACGCTCTGGGCGTGCCTTACGTCGTAGACGAAAAAATCGTGCGCGGTCTGGATTACTACAACCGCACCGCCTTCGAGTTCATCACCGAGAATCTCGGCGCGCAAAAAGCCGTAGGCGGCGGCGGACGTTATGATTCTCTGGTAGAGCAACTGGGCGGCCCCGAGACCCCGGCGGTGGGATTCGCGTTGGGCGTCGAGAGACTGATAGCGCTTTTAGTGGATCAAGGCGAGGACTTGAAGCCTGTTCTGGACTTCTTCCTGATTCCCATGGGAGACGCAGCCAAGATAGAATCCGCAAAGCTGGCGGCGAAACTCAGAAGCGAAGGGCTTTCGGGAGAAGTTGACAACAGCGGGCGCCGCCTGAAGCATCTTTTCAGAAGAGCGGAAAATATTGGAGCGCTGCATACCATCATCATCGGAGACCGCGAGATAGAAGAACAGTCGGCCAACGTCAAGGATATGAGAACCAAGGAGCAGGTACAGTTGCCATTCTCAGAAATAGGCCCAGAAACACTTAAACGGCAATAAATTAAGAGTAGATAAGAGACATATTTATGCTCAAGAGATTTTTCTTTTCCTTACTCGTAATAGCCATATTGGGCATAGGAAGCGCTGCATGTGCCGCACCCAAGGCCCACAAAGAATCCAAGGTCGAATACTTCGGCTTAAAACCTCTTGACGGCGGCAGGCAGTATATTCACCTGAAAGATCACATCGGCCCGAATGCCCCTCAGGAAAATAAACTTTTAGTACTGGGCTTCTTCGCGTCCTGGTGCAAACCCTGTAAAAAAGAAATCCCGCAGATACAGGCTCTCTACGAAAAATACAAATCTCAAGGCTTACAGGTGCTGTTTGTCAATATCGACAAGGAAAAGCCGGAAATCGAAAAAGCCCGCAAGTTCATAAAAAAATCCAAAGTGACTTTTCCCGTCCTGTCGGACCACTACAATCTGGTGGCCCGCAGATACTTCGACGAGGAATTCAATCTCCCGGCCACATTCGTCGTAGACTCAAACGGCATCATCCAAAAAGTATTCACCGGCAACGGCAAAGACTCACAGGATGAGTTGGAAACGGAAATACGCAAACAGTTGAAATTGCCAATCGAGCAAAAGACAAACAAAATAACGGCAAAGCAAAACAAGCCTAAGCCAAAAATAAACACGAAAAAGAAGAACACCCACAAGCGGGCAAAAAAGAATAAATAGACGTAAAGCCCAAAATATCGGACAATACTCGGTAAACAATGCCAATGTAAGTAGGTTATCCAGACAGGGAGAATGTCATGAAAAAGCGAGCAGTCCTGGTATTTATAATCTTTCTGATTTCGATCTGCGGCAGCGCCTTTGCTGAAGATGCCGTAAAAAAAGAAGTGAAAACCGAAGTGCCCAAACTTGCAGTAAAACAACTGACAGGCAAGGGAGTCGATATCGACACCGTTTCGACTCTGACTGAAATCCTGTGCACCAAACTGTCCGAATCCAAAAAGTACAATGTCCTTTGCGCCGGTGACGTAATCGCCATCCTGGCAGCATCCCAGCAATCAGCCTTACTGGGAGCCTGCGACAACGAAGAATGCTTTTCACAGGTGGGCCAGATCCTGCAATCCCGTTATGTTTTGACAGGAAGCATTGGCAAGCTGGATAAAAAACATGTCATAAGCTTGAGCATTACAGATGTAGATAAAAAATCGGTCAGCAAACGAATTTCTTTCGAGTGCTCCGGCGACCTTGTAAAGGGCGTCAAAAAAGCTGCCGACAAATTATTGGAGAAGTAATCCCAAGCCGCTTCCGGCGGCTTATCATCGTCAAGGTTGACAAATGCAAATCCCCCCTCTGAGTCTGTCCGATGGACAGCTTGAACAACTGCGAAAAATAGTCGGTGAAAATTCAGTAAAAACAAGCAAGGCCGACCGCTGGGCGGCTTCGAGAGACATGTGGCCCAAAACCATCATGTGGACTCGCCACGACAAAGCCCCGCACGTCCCCGACGCTCTGGTACTGCCACAATCCACCGAGCAGGTCTCAGGACTTTTGTCATGGGCCGCATCGAGCAAAGTTCCGGTGGTTCCATATGGCGCAGGCTCCGGTGTCTGCGGCGGAACGCTTCCGCTCGAAAACGGCGTCGTCATAGACCTAAAGCGCATGAACCGTCTTTTAGACATAGACCTAGAGACCATGACAGCGGATGTCGAGCCGGGCATGTACGGCGAACGCCTGGAGCGAGCCTTGAACACTCGCGGATTGACATTCGGGCATTTCCCATCGTCCATCTATTGTTCTTCTGTTGGAGGCTATGCCGCCGCGCGCTCGGCAGGACAGGCTTCCAGCCGCTACGGCAAAATGGAAGACATGGTGGTCTCCATGGAAGTCGTTTTAGCAGACGGCCAGGTGGTGACTACTCAAGTCAACCCCGCCCTGACTGCCTCCCCCGACATGAACCATCTTTTTATGGGATCCGAAGGCACTCTGGGAATCATCACGCGCGTCAAGTTGCGCGTTCGTAAAAATCCCGAGTACAGGCGCTTCATGGCTTATCATTTCCCGAGTGTCGAAGCCGGTCTCGACGCCATGCGCCAGACAATGCAAGCAGGACTGCAACCGGCTGTCCTGCGGCTGTACGACGAATTCGATACCATCGTAGCCGGCACTCACGGCACGCCGACACCTGAGGAGGAAAGCTCGTTTTTCGAGTCGCGCTCCAAGATGGAAATCTTCATGGACGATTTCGTCGGCTTTATGAAAAAGAATTCCATGGCAAGCGCACTCAAGCGCCCCTGGCTTTTGAACCGCATGATTCGCAGGCTGCCCGGCAAATGCCTTTTGGTCGCCATCTGTGAAGGCGAGCCGAAACAGGCGGACATGGAAGCAGACAAGCTGTCGCAGATCTGCCGCTCGCTGGCAAAAACGGATCTTGGCGAGGGACCGGCCCGTTACTGGATGAAGCACCGTCACAAGATATCCTACAAGCAATCGAAGCTCTTCGATGCCGGTGCCTGGGTCGATACAATGGAAGTCGCCATCAAGTGGAGTGAAGTAGCCAGACTTTACGATGCTGTACGCAAAGCCGTACAGGACGATGTTTTCATCATGGCTCACTTCTCGCACGCATACGTGGACGGCTGCTGCGTTTACTTCAGCTTCTCGCGTTCCTCATCCAATCCCGATGCAGAAATAAAAGACTACGACAAAGTCTGGCGCAAAGCCTTGCAGTGCGTACACGACAACGGTGGCACCATTACTCACCACCACGGAGTAGGCTACAACAAAGGCGCTTTTTTGCCCCTTGAATACGGCGAGATGAACAGCCTTTTCACTGAGACGAAAACAAAACTGGACCCGGACAACATAATGAACCCTGGAAAGCTGGGGCTGAAAATATGAATAAAATTATTATTGATCTCGACAGCTTTTCGGGCCTTGCCACAGTAGACACCGAAGCGACACCACAGGAAATTGAAAAACTCCTGAACGAGCAGGGCTTCACAGTGGGTATCGGCGAAATGGAACCTGCGGAAAAATTCCCTCTGCGCGATTATCTGCATGGTGAATACTGCCTGGAGCCTTATCTTGCAGGGCAGGATCTTTCGTGGATTTGCGCATCCGTAGAGGCTTCGCTTGTCGATGGCGGCAAGCATCAAACCGTAAAAACTCCCCGCTCGGCGGCAGGCCCGGATTTGCGCTACATGCTGATGGGCGGCAAAGCGAAAAAAGGCAAGATTGTCAAAGCCGACCTGCGCATCAAAAAACTTCCCGCAGAAAGAATCGCCGCCACCTTCAAAGCAAGCGACACAAAAAGCGCCTGCGCCGCTGTAGCCTCACAGCTTCACGACTTCAACGAAGCGAGTTGGGTACGTATCTGGCCCGAGCAGGAAAGCGAAGGCGCAACGCTATCACTAGCTTTTGAAGCAGAAATTGGAATCGCATCCAAGAGGATGGAAATCTTCGAGGATGCATTATCAGCAGACTTCAAAAAGATCGCCGCTCCCAAAGGCTATCCGGACGGTAGCTATGAATCCTCAGCACCTCCCCTGCCCTTTGCGGCAAGCAACGACGATGAAGGCGACAAGAAAGAATTGCAGCTCGTCTTCGGTCTGACATGGCCCCAAATTGGCGACTTCGTTACTGAAGTATTCAAACGCAGTCAGGGAATTTACAAGTGCAAAATTGCCATTGCCAAAGCCATGCACCAATCCGGTGTTTTGGTTCTACAGGCATACTCCAGCGACAATACCTCCTGGGTCGCACAGGAAACACAGGAACTGGTGGACATGATCGTCAGAGGCGACGGCGCAATCTACGAACTGCGTGGATTCACGGATCGACAACTGCACGAAAAAATAATGCTGCAAAAAAGCAAGCTCTCGCAGTTACTGGGGAACGACAAATGATCGAAAACCGCAATCATATACAAGCGCTGGAATACTGCACCGCCTGCCCCAAACTGTGTACCTTCGCCTGCCCAGCCTCGCATGTCGAGGGACGCGAAGTAACCACCCCCTGGGGCAAGATGTCTTTATTGAACCTTCTTAGAAAAGGCTTTCTGCCACTTGAAGAAGAAACAGCCGAGCCGCTTTTCCATTGTCTGGCCTGCGGACTCTGCACGGCTTACTGCAAACATGATATCGACGTGGGCGCCATCATGACAGAAGGCCGCGCCTGGCTTCGCGAGAACGGAATTTCCCATCCGGGTCTAAACGGCCTTGCGGAAAACTTCCATAAAAACGGTCATGCCAGCGACAAAGACCTGCAAGGCAGCTTGAAAAACCTTTTGGATGAAAGCCTGCTCACAGAAGAAGCCGAGGTGGTCTACATTCCCGGCAGCCGTACTATTGCCGAGCGACCTCAGGAAATCAAAGCCGTATTCTCTCTTTTTAAAAAACTCGGCATAGACTTTGTAGCCTGCGCCCCGGCGGATTTGTGCTCGGGCTTCGAGCTTTGGAAAGCCGGATTCTCAAGCGAGTTCAAGCTGCACGCAAAGAAGATCACCGACAGACTCTTGAACCACAGGCTGATTGTCACCTCCGACTCCGAAGAGCTGTACTGTCTCAAGTCGGTCTATGAGGAACTTGGCCACTGGACTGCCGACAGATCCAGACATATCAGCGATTTCCTGCTGCCATATGTAGCAAACGCCGCCCCCTTAAAAAAACAACATACGGCCTGGATCGCCCAGGAATCATCATATCTGACACGCCATCTGGGAGAGGCCGAGGCTTCGCGTTCCATACTGGCCGAGCTTTTCGACTCCGAACCGCTGACCACAGGCTACGATACCGGATCTATTTACCCAACCGGCAACGAGGCAGTATATGAACTGACCATGCCCGACAATGCTTCCCGCATAGCCAATGAAAGACTGGAACAGATAGCGCCTTTAGCACCCGAACTCATAGTCGCCACCGATCCGGCGGCGGCTATAATGCTGGATAAAAGAACAGACAATAATTCACCCAAGGTAGAAACCTTGATTTCAATTCTGGATAAAACCATAGAGGAAAAGAAATGAGCGAGGGCTACAAAAGTTTCGTCATAGTCAATCCCAATTCCGCAAACGGCAGCACCGGACGCCACTGGCCTTCGATCAAAGACAAGCTGACCGATTCTCTTGGGACGTTCGATTTCAAACTGACGACGCGATGCGGAGAAGCGACTGAACTGGCTCGCGAAGCCTGCGCCAAAGACTATGAGATGGTTATTGCCGTGGGCGGCGACGGCACCAACAACGAGATCATAAACGGCTTTTTCGATGGCGAGCGGCGCATCGACCCCGAGATGAACTTCGGGTTCATTTGCAGCGGAACCGGCGGCGATTACCGCAAGACTTTTGGCTGGGACACCAGCGTAGAGAAAGCCATAGAACGCCTTGTAGGGCGAGAAACCCGCCCGGTCGATATCGGTCGCTTCACTTACATCGACCACAAAGACAAAGAGCGTCTCGGCTATTTTGTAAATATCGCCAGCTTCGGCATAGGCGGACTTGTGGACTATTACATCAACAATTCTTCCAAGGCTCTAGGCGGCAAGCTGAGCTTCTTATTGAACACAGTGAAGGCCATGTGGAACTACAACAACAAGCCGGTCAAAATCACCGTAGATGACGACGACAGCCTTGAACTCGACATATACAGCGTAGCAGTCGCCAACGGCCAGTACTTCGGCGGCGGAATGCACATGGCTCCCGAAGCCAAGCCCGACGATGGCCTGTTCGATATCGTCGTAATGAAAGCCTTCTCAAAGCTCGAAATCCTGACAAAAGGCAGACTGATATATAAGGGAACACATGTCAACCTACCGGAAGTAATCAGTATGCGCGGCAAAAAGGTCACGGCGACATCAAACGAAGAAGTACTGATAGACATAGACGGCGAACACCTGGGCCGCCTGAACTGCACTTTCGAGAACCTGCATCAGGAAATAAAACTGAAGATCTGAGAACCGATTCTTCTATATAGACAAAAAAAGGCCGAAGCTTAAAAGCTCCGGCCTTTTTATTATCTCTTTTTCAAGGTCCGCTATTCGGCGGCGACCTCTTCTTCGACGGCCTTCTTGGCTTTTTTAGCCTTTTTGGGCTTCTCTTCTTCAGGCTCTACAGCCTTTTTCTCGTCCGGCAAGAACTCGATGATAGCCATCGAAGCGTTGTCGCCGATACGGAATCCGGTTTTCAATACGCGGGTATATCCACCGGGACGTTCTTTGAAGCGGTCGGCAAAGTCGCTGAACAGTTTGCTCAGGGCTTCTTTGCTTTTAACGACAGCCGCGGCCTGACGACGAGCGTGAAGGTCACCGCGCTTGCCCAAGGTAACGAGCTTCTCTGCTAAAGAACGCAGTTCCTTGGCTTTCGCCTCGGTGGTACTAATGCGCTCATGCATAATGAGCGAAGTCACGATGTTACGCATCATAGCCTTGCGATGGGCGGAACCACGTCCCAGTCTTCTTCCTGCCTTACGATGACGCATCTCTCAAAAGCCTTTCTTATCGATGATACAGCTAACTGGCAAGTCCTATTCTTCGGACTGCATCTGCTGTCTCTTCTTCTCCAGTATTTCCTTGAATCCTTCTAACTTCATACCAAGCGAGAGTCCCATCTCGGACAGGATCTCTTTAATCTCGTTGAGAGATTTGCGACCAAAGTTCTTGGTCTTCAGCATTTCTGCTTCTGTCTTCTGAACCAACTCATATATGTATCTGATGTTGGCGTTCTGGAGACAGTTTGCGGAACGTACCGAAAGCTCCAACTCATCCACCGGGCGCAGCAGATTCTTGTTGAACTCTTCTTCCTCTTCTTCGACTTCTTCTGGTCCTATGGACTCGTCGAAGTTGATGAAGATGTTCATCTGTTCTTTCAGAATCTTTGCCGACAGTCCCAAGGCATCATCGGGTCTTACAACACCGTTGGTGACAATGTCCATGGTCAGTTTGTCGAAGTCGAGACGCTGACCGACACGGGCTGCCGTTACGTTGTAGTTGACTTCCTTAACAGGCGAATAGCTGGCATCCACAGGTACAGTGCCGATGGGCAGTGCACTCTGATCCTGCTCGTCCGCACGAACAAAACCGCGACCGGATGTGATGGTCAACTCCATCTGCAGGCGTCCACCTTCAGCAACGGTTGCAATGTGAAAGTCCGGGTTCATGATGGTAAGCTGGCTGTGCTTGACATCTCCGGCTTTTACTTCACACGGGCCTTTTATATCGACATCTACAATAACAGTCTCGACCTCGTGCAGTTTAGTGCTGACCTGCTTGAGATTGAGAATCAGGTGCGTTACATCCTCGCGAACTTCTGGAACGGATGAGAACTCGTGCAGTACACCTTCGATCTTGACAGCGGAAATTGCACTCCCGCGTAAAGACGAGAGCAATATGCGCCTCATAGAATTGCCTATGGTCGTTCCAAAGCCAGCGGTCAGCGGTTCGCACCAGAACTTGCCACGGGTATCGCTCAGTTTATCCTGATCGACTTCAAGGCGTTTCGGCTTAATTAGCTCATACCAGTTTTTGTACATAGCCCCTCCAGGCTCACCCAAAAGTTCTATTATTTCGAGTAAAGCTCGACGATCAGACGCTCATTGACGTCAAGATCGATATCTTCGCGGTTAGGCATATTCTTGACGACGCCCTTAAAGTTCTGGCGGTCGAGTTCCAGCCAGCCGGGAATCCCACGGTGTGGGGCGTTGTCGAGCAGCTCATTCAAACGAGCGTTCTTACGTGTACGCTCGATCAATGTTATCTCATCGCCATCGCGCAACTGAATCGAAGGAACGCTCACTCTGCGACCATTGACCATGAAATGTCTATGGCTTACGAGCTGGCGAGCCTCATCGCGTGTCATGGCGAATCCCAAGCGGTATACTACGCTATCGAGACGACGCTCCAGAAGACGCAGCAGGTTTTCACCGGTGACGCCCTTCTGAGAGTTGGCCTTATGGTAATATGCCAGGAACTGCTTTTCGTTCATGCCGTAAATACGACGAACTTTCTGTTTCTCACGAAGATGCAAACCGTAATCGGTCATCTTTTTACGTCCAAGGCCGTGATCTCCCGGGGGATACGGACGACGTTTCTGGTCCAAGGCGCACTTGGTAGTCAGGCAACGCTCGCCTTTCAGGAAAAGCTTAACGCCTTCACGGCGACAAATACGACATTTTGGACCTGTATATCTTGCCAAGGTGTCCTCCTTCTAATCCAACTTCATTCCGGCTTAGACGCGGCGCTTTTTCGGCGGACGACATCCATTATGAGGAATAGGGGTTACGTCACGAATAGCCAGAACTTTCAAACCGGCAGCGGACAAAGCGCGCAATGCAGCTTCACGTCCCGATCCCGGTCCTTTAAGATAGACTGTGATATTCTGCAAACCATGTTCCATTGCCTTTTTAGCGGCGTCTTCTGCACAAACCTGGGCGGCAAAAGGAGTGCTCTTACGAGATCCTTTGAAACCCTTGGTACCTGCAGTACTCCAAGCAATGGTATTTCCGGCTACGTCGGAAATGGTTACGATGGTGTTGTTGAATGTACTCTGGATGTGAGCAACACCAGTCTGAATATTCTTCTTGACTCTCTTCTTACCCCGAGTTTTACGAGATGCAACAGCCATAATTACCTCCGACGTCCCAGAATCCTACGGGGACCTTTGTGTGTGCGAGCATTGGTGTGCGTACGCTGACCACGACACGGCAATCCGCGACGATGACGCAACCCACGATAACAGCCAAGGTCCATAAGACGCTTGATGTTCATCTGTACCTCGCGCCTGAGATCACCTTCGACCTGATATTCGTCATCGATGATACGGCGTATAGACTGCACTTCAACATCCGTCATCTTATCGGTGCGAATGCTGGGGTCCAATCCTGCTTTTTCTACAATTTTCTTGGCCGAGGTGTTACCTATTCCGAAGATATAGGTCAGGGCAATAACAACCCTCTTGTTTCTCGGCAAGTCAACTCCTGCAACGCGTGCCAATGTATCCTCCTAAGTATTAGACTACAGCTGCGACGGTTTCCCTATCCCTGTCTTTGCTTATGACGGGGATTTTCGCAAATCACGCGCACTACACCGTGCCTTTTGATGATCTTGCACTTATTGCACATCTTTTTCACTGACGGTCTTACCTTCATAGCAGCCTCTATTATCGTCTTGGACGCTAAATTCCAACTTTTGTTAATACTCTCGGTCCACCTTCGGTAACAGCAATACTGTGTTCCCAGTGGGCAGAGAGTTTGCCATCATTAGTAACCGCTGTCCAGCCATCTTTCAAAATATTTATTTCGTATGAACCGAGATTGATCATCGGCTCGACGGCCAGCACCATTCCAGCTCGAAGTTTGACACCTCTTCTCGGAATCCCGTAGTTCGGGATCTGTGGCTCTTCGTGAAGTGCCCTGCCTATTCCGTGCCCGACAAAATCCCTGACTACCGAGTATCCAAGCGGCTCGACATAGCTTTGTACAGCATGTCCGATATCGCCGAGATAAGCACCGGGAACCATCACTTCTATGGCATTCCAGAGAGACTGATGAGTCGCTCTTTCAAGATCCAAAGCGATTGGGTTTTCGCCTACGACATATGATCTCGCCGCGTCTCCGTACCAACCTTTCAAGATGGCTCCAAGATCTATCGAGACCAAGTCACCTTCTTTTAGCCTGCGTTTCTTCGAGGGTATTCCGTGTACAACTTCTTCGTTGATCGATATACAGGCTGTCGCCGGATATCCACTGTAACCCTTGAACGCAGGTTTGGCACCACGCTTACGAATCATGTTCTCGGCCTTAGCGTCGAGTTCGGCAGTCGATATGCCTCGCTCGACCATCTTGCCGATTCGATCGTGCACTTCACCTACTATTTGTCCAACTTCAAAGAGCCGCTCTATTTCATCATGAGACTTTAGATGAATCATACTTGCCATCATTCTTCTAACGAAGTGATAATCCTTTCGAAAATCTCTTCGAATCCGCCCAGTCCATTCACTCCACGGAGCAACGAACGTTCGCGGTAATAGTCAATCAAAGGTTCGGTCTGCTTGCCATATTCGACCAAGCGATTCTGAACCGATTCTTCGTTATCGTCCTTGCGCTGGTAGACTTCGCCTCCACAAAGGTCACAGACATTCTCGACCTTGGGAGCTTTGAACAGCACATGGAACTCTTCGCCGCAATCGCGGCACACGCGACGCCCGGACAAACGCTTGATTAGTTCTTCGCGCGGAACGTCCAGACTGACAACGTGGTCTATCTTGCGACCGTTTTTCTCAAGCATAACTGCCAGAGCATCGGCCTGCGGGATGGTGCGCGGAAATCCGTCTAGCAGAAAACCGTCTTTGCAATCATCCTCAAGCAACCTGTCTTCGACTATGCCGACAACGACTTCGTCCGGTACCAGGTCACCGCGATCCATATATCCTTTAGCCTTCAAGCCCATATCGGTACCGGACTTGACTGCGTTACGGAAAATCTCACCAGTGGAAATCTGCAGAATGCCGAACTTCTTGACCAAACGCTTAGCCTGAGTTCCTTTGCCTCCTCCGGGAGGTCCTAACATAATCGCATTCATCAGATTTCCCCTTTTTCTCATCTACCGCCGGTTTTGGCTCTTCCGCGAATACGCGGCCCCTTGGAACCAGTAAAACCGTCGTAATGCCTGGTTATCAGATGAGACTCGATCTGGGATACAGTATCGAGGGAGACACCGACAACGATCAGCAGAGCTGTTCCACCGAAGTAGAACGGTACGTTCATTTGAGACTGAAGCAGCATAGGCAGCACACAGATTACCGAGAGATAAATGGCTCCGAAAACCGTGATGCGTGTCAATACCGTGTCTATGTATTCGGCAGTCTTTTTACCCGGACGGATTCCGGGAATATAGCCGCCGTATTTTTTCATGTTCTCGGCAACGTCCATCGGGTCGAACTGTACTGCCGTGTAGAAGAAGGCGAAGAAGACTATCAATCCGACGTAAATCAGGTTGTATACCCAGGAGCCAGGCTGCATGGCGTCTTTGAACAGATTCACCCAAGGATGAAAAAATACGGCGGCTATATTCCCGG
>CAYTHG010000033.1:0-17743 GCA_964437525.1 uncultured Myxococcales bacterium
ACCCGAAACTGTTCAGAGGATTTCTCGGAAGAGTATCATGTCGACGTGGTAATCCGGGTCGAACATGAAGTTGTTTATGGCGTGGTCTTCTTTGATGGGGCCGTACTTGGTGCGCTGGTAAGGTGTGAAGCTGAACTGCTTGTCGTTGTATGGGTAGATGCCGAAGCCGGTGTCGTAGCCATTGCCGGTATTGTCATTGTAGGCATCGCCTGAAGCCATTCCCCATTCGGCTCCGATAAAGAGCGAGTCATCCAGGAATTTGTAGTCGATCTGGAACAGCAGGCCGAACTGATCTATGGAGACACCAAAGTCAGTAACACCGGCTCCTTCAAGGTCTTCCTGCTCGCTTTTGTCTTGAGCTGCGTTTGAGATATCGCCTGTGACCCACATTCCTTCAAGCTCGATATGCAGTTTTTTGTAGAGGAAGCGGAACCAGACATCGCCGACGTAGACAAACATGTCGCGTTTTAGAAGTTCGCTTCTCAGAGCTTGACGGCCCGAGAAATCACCGGCGTAGGAGTCTTGCAGGATGGAATTTTCTATGGCGTATTTCTGCCAGCGCAGGGAGTTGTGCATACCGTAGTTGATGCTGAAATCGTCGTTTTCCAGCAGTTCTTCTATTTCGGCGTTGTTGTGTTTTCTGGCAAAACCGAAAGTCCACTGGTGAACGTCGTCAAGCTGGGTTGCGTCTTTGGGCTGGCCTGTGAACTGCGAGTAGCTTTCGTTGGTCAAGCCTTCGTTGATGAAGTCGGTCCCCAAGAAAAGGTTATGTTCAAAGATCTTGGTTCCGAACTCGATACGGTCCACGGTGTCGCCGTAATCGCAGTCTATGCAGTTGCCGTCGTTGTAATACATGCCCATACCCCAATGCATGGGCATACGACCGAACTTGATGAGTCCGAAGGGTGTTCTGACTTCGCCCCATGCTCGTTTAACGGAGATGGAATCTTTCTGCGAGTTGCCGCCGTAGGTCGGTGCTACCTGAGTGTTGGAGAAAGCGCCTATGCCTGTGGAGAGCGTGCCGTCGGGGATGCCGTTGGTGCCGCTGTCCATCAGGTATGTGTCGGGGGTGGAGCCCATAACCAGATTGTCGAGTGCATCGACGGTCATGAAGATGCGAATGTCTTCGCTGATATTGAAAGTCGGGCTCAAGCGCAATCTCATGTTGGCGGTGCCGATGGTGCTTTCTTTGCGGTTGTCATTATCGGCATGAACTGCGGTTCCACGGTCTCCCAAGGGACGCAGGCTGTTGTAAATTCCGAGATCCAGGTTATGGAACAGGTCGGCTCTGAAGCGCAGATAACCGTTAAGCTCGAAGAATTTGAGTTGCTCGCGCTCGATGGCTTCGGCTTTGTCAAGCTCTTCCAGGGCTTCCAGTTTGCCAAGATCCTCAAGGCTTTCTATCTCATCCAGGGATTCCAGTTCATCCAGCCCGGCTGCATCTTCTTCACTGGGTTTTTCTGCGGGTGTTTCTTCCACAACAGGAGCTTTTTCAGTAGGAGTTTCTGCCACCGCCGGTGTTTCTTCTGTGGGAGTTTCCGGCTTTTCAGCCTGAGGAGCCTCTTCAGTTTTTTCTTCTGCCTTCTCGTCTTTTTTATCTTCGGGGGCAGGTTCGGCTTTTTCTGTTGGTTCGGGCACTACCAAGGGAGGCTCTGCAACTGCTTGTTGTTCTTCTGTTTTTGCTTGTGCCTTTTCTTCTGCTGGAGCCGGGGTTTTGTCGGAATCAGCTTCCGTCTGAGCCCAAGCTTGTGTCCAGAAACAAACAAATGCCAGTATTAACAAACACTTGGATATAGAAGAGTATTTCATAACGCCTCCGATGGCAAAGTGACAAAAACAAAATCACGGAATAATACTTCGAGCATGTTGTGATTAACATTAAAGCAGAAACGATGTCAAGTTTTTTCCCCTTCGTAAATTCCATAAGTGCTTGTAGTTTAAGAAAATTCTTGACACTTCGCCGTTATCTGGGTTACAGCAGATAAGTAGTCTATCGAGCTTGATTTTGTGCATTTTAGACAGCTTTTTTCAGTCGGGAGTCAGGATATGCCGATTAAGAAATTGACGGCGGTATTATGGATTTTCGCAATTAGCTTTGTATCTTCAAGCGCATACGCTGCGGGTTTCAACGAAAAGTATGCTGCTCCATTCGGCAATATGCCGGATATCCGAGTGGAAAACTCCGTTCGCTTCACGTATTTCACCAATCAGGGTGACGCTCACGGTGTCAGTCAGAGGCAGCATGGTGCTTTGCTGGGCTTGATGCTGGCTCGGGAAGATGTGTTCGGCCTGGAAATCAATACAGAGTGGAAAAGGCATACCGAGAGCATCACGTTGTTGCAGTCCGATTGTCAGGGTGAAGGTCGAACTTGCGAATTGGAGCGTGAAAGCGGAGCAAACAACCAAGTTACGCTGGGATTCGTTCCAAAGTACAGAATCGCTACCTTGGATTGGTTCTGGGTTAATTTCTCCGTTGCCTTGAAAATCCCGCTGGATATTCACAAGCGCAATGTGCAGCTTTGGGAAGTCGATCCCGGATTCCAGTTTTACTTTCTTGCTACCGACTGGCTTGGAATCGAGCTTGATTTGAATTATATGATGCACATAACCGATCCCGAAGACGAAGCCTTTGCTCCTGATCCTTCAAAGACGGTGGATGTGGAAGCAATCAAGGACGACGATGAGAAATTCTATTCGGGTATGTATTCGAGAGCTAACTTCGTTTTCAAGCCAGCCCGTCACCATTATCTGATGCTTTTTGCCGAGGGCACTTTCTGGTTCCATTCCGTGGATTCGGAAAGGGAGAATCAACTCAAGCAGTTTGTCCAGCATAAACAAGAACCGAAATATGCCGTCGATTTCGACGATTTGCGTTATTATGCCAACCATGCCATAAATATCGGCGGAGGCTATCGAGCCAATGTCGGTCCCATGGAAGCAGGAATCGGCGGCTATGGAGCCGTGACCGAGATAGACAGACGTCCCACTTGGGGAATTACTAGCGACTTGCGGTTTACATTCTGAATTCTTAAAAAATTTTATGGGGGTCGGATCGGTGAAGAGTCAGATTATTATGTCTTCCGAAGGACATAGGTATTCGATTTTTTTGTTTTTTCCGGTGATTTCTCTCAGGCGGATTTCAGCCGAGCGCAAACGGCGACTGGTTTCGCGTGAGATGTTTTTGTAAATAGTCAAATGGATGTGGGGGTGGCTTTTCCCCAGGCGCTTGAAGTCGTCGATTGTCAACGAAAGCAAGCGGCAGTCTTGTGTGCAGCGCACAGAAGCCAGCCGTTTTTCAGCATCGATCATTGACATTTCACCAAATACTTGACCCGGTTGCAATTCTCCTGTTTTCCTGTTGCTTATTATTCCAGCAGAGAAAAGCACATCGACTTTGCCTTCGATTATGGCATATAGGATTTCCGATTTGTCCCCTTCTTTGAAGATGTACTGGCCATCCATAGTTTCCCATATGCCGCACATATCGGCGAGAATCTCCAGTTCTTCCTGATTGAGTCCTCTAAACAGCGCTATCCCGCGTAGCATGTCGGCATTGGGCATTTTTCACCTTCTTGAAAAAGAATTGGTAACTAGTGACTAAGGCATTTTTATTTTGTTGGGAGAGCTTGTCAAGCGGGTTGGGTGTTTTTGCTGTTTTTAACAGGAATATTATGCAGACATTCAGGCGGAACAAAAAATGTTCATGGCAATTTTTGTTGGTGCTTGAATTGTGCATAAGTGGTGAATATGTTAGTGTATAAAGCTAAGGCGTATATTCCGTTTGTTAAAGGATTGTCACCATAGGATCATTTTAGAGGTATAAGTGAAATGAAGGTCAAATGTTCTAAGTGTGGAGCTAAGTTCAAACTTCATGAAAGCAAAATCCCCGCGCAGGGATTGCGCATGGAGTGTCCTCGTTGTGGCAACCAGATCACAGTCAGCAAGCCAGCTTCTGCCGGCGCGGTGATGCCGGAGACAGGTGAGGTTCCGCCGCCTATGCCTCAGGAAGAAAACGAAGGGGTCGCCCCTCCTCCTCCTCCTCCTGATATAGAAGAATTCGATCTAGGCCTTGGAGACGACGACTTCTTAGAGGATTTTTCAAATCAAGATGATCTTGGTCAGGAGTTTCCGCCTATGCCGGAACCGGAAACGGAACCGGAACCGGAACCGGAACCGGAACCCGAAAGCGATTCAGAGCAGGGTTCGGAAGATCTGGAGAGCTTGCTTGAAGGTGCCTTGGGTGACATGGAAGATGAGTTCCCGCTTGAACCGCAGGAAGACGACAGCATAGTAGATCCTCCAGCAAACAATGGTGATATGTCGCCTGAATCGGAAGAAGATCTGTTTGCGGATGATCTTCTGGACATGAGTATGGAAGATGAAATCTCCATGGAAGCTCCCCCCATAATGGGAGATGCTCCGGGAGAATTCAAAGAAGCTGCCGATGACTCGGATGATTCCGGCTTCGATATCGCCAGTCTGCTTGAAGGAGCAGCAAGCGAAGTTCAGAAGGAAATGGAAGAAGAAGGAAACCAGAAGGAAGCGGTTGATGACGCTCTGCCGGATTTCCCCGTTCCGGAATCGGAGCAGGCGGATGTTCCCGATCAAAATATAGAAGAAGATCTTTTCGATCTGTCCAGCGGACCCATGGTGGATCTGCCCGAAAGCGATTTGTCTCTGGATTCGGAGATGGAAAGCGAACCCGAACTTGAAAGTACCGGCGTTTCGGCTGAGCTGCTGAATGATCTTCCCGACTTCGGAGGCGAAGAGCACAAACCGGATTTGTATTATATCAGGCATGGTGGCGGAAAGGTTTTAGGGCCATTTCCTGAGAAAGTCATCATTGAAATGCTCGAAACCTCTAAGCTGAACGGCAAAGAGGAAATCAAATCCGGTGATGACAAGTGGCGTCCCATAGACGATGTAGCTCAGTTTAAAGCTGCTTTAGAAAAAGTTGCCAGTTCCGGCAGGGACGCGATAGAGTCCCTGCTACCGGAAAAAGGTCGAAAGAAAATCGCTTCCGAAGATAAAAAGCGTCTTCGTCAGGATGCAATCAAAAGCCGTCGCAGGGCTGGCTCTCTGGATATCATTTCGCCCAAAAAAGCACCTCGAAAAAAAATTCCTTTAAAGCTTTCCATTCCTCTGGTTTTATCCATCGCGCTTTTGGCTTTTGCAAGCTATATGCAGTTCGTCGAGGAAATCAGTGTGATAGACTTGGTCTCTGGCACCAGCGTGTATGACTTGCCTATGGTTGATCAACTGAAGTCCAGGCACCGTTCCCGCTACAATGACGCTCTGGATTTGTTGAACAACGATAGCCCCCAAAGTTATGCAGATGCCCGGGATATCGCTCTTGACATGCTGAAAGGTGGTGAGTTTAGAGGTTCATTGGTTGTCAACGCCCTGGTTACTGAATTGGATTATACCATTCTGCATCGCTATGGCGGTAACCGGGAGTTGTCTACCGAAGCTCAAGAGCAAATGGACTTGATTACCAAAGAGAAAAAAAAGGAACCGGAATTCCTGCTGGCTCAGGCTTCTAAAGAATTCTGGAGACACGATTATACAAAGGCCCGCGAACTTTTACAGAAGATTCTGATTCAACGCAGTCAGGACACACGCGCCTTGCAGATAGCCGCCGAGACATTTTTACACCTTCCCGATAACGCTACCGCCAAGAAATATCTGGATACCATTATTCAGAGCAAAGGCGAGAATGTGCGCACCTACTATCTGCTGGGTCAGCTCGAAGCCTTGAACGGCAATGCAGCAAAAGCGGAAGCTCATTACAAGAACGGTTTGAAGCTCAATCCCAAGCATCTGGATACCAAAATCGAATTGGCTGGATTGAAAATTAAATCCGGAAATGCCATGCATAGGGCAGAGCGTGATCTGCGTAAGATCGAAGCTGAAGACAAAGCCAATCTTGCTTCCAAGCAGAAGGGGCGTATTCATTTCTATCTGGCACAGATTTACGAAGCGCGCAAAGAACCGTACAAGGTCGTCAAAGAGTTAATGGCCGCTGCCGATCAAGACCCGACCAATCCCAAGTACAACAGAGAGCTGGCGGACTTCTATTTTTCCAAGCGTGAGTATGACAAAGCTTCCGAGCAATACGAGAAGTGTGTACAGAACAACGAGATGGAGCTTGACTGCCATATCGGTCTTGGTCGCAACTATCTTGCCATGAACAGGCCGGACAAGGCTCTCTTTAAATTGGAGACGGCAACCAAGATGGCGCCCGAAAATGCCGAGTTGAGTTATCTGACGGGAAAATCCCTTGAAGGTCTTTTCCAGCCGGAGAAAGCCCTGGCCCAATATCAAAAGGCTATCAGGCTTGATCCCAATGGTGTGGCCTACTACACTGCGGCTGCGACTATATTCCTTAGCCGCAACGATCTTCCCAAGGCCGGAGAATTCATCCAGAAAGCGAAGTTGATAGACGCCAATTCGCCTCTGGTACATAATTTCCTCGGATTGATGCACCGCCACCAAAAAGAAATGGATCTGGCCGAAGATCAGTTCCGCAAAGCGATTACTGCCAATGGAAAATTCGTCGAAGCTCATTTGAATCTGGCTGATGTTTATCGCGGGACGGTCAAGTATCCCGCCGCGATAGCTGAGTATCAGGAAGTCTTGAGTCTGGATGAGAAGAACGACAAGGCTTACTTCGGTCTCGGTCAGACATACTTCGAGATGAAGGAAGTCGATAAATCCATTGCCGAATACGAAAAGGCTCTGGGTCTCAACAAGAACAACTACAATTATTTCTACCATGCGGGACTGGCATACTTTACCAAGTGGGAAGAAGAAAAGCCTTCGAAGAGTATGGAGATCAAGGCTGCCAAGATCAGGCGTATGAGTGAATCAGGTAAGGAAATCATTGAAGACAATCCGGAAGCGAGCGCTCCTGTTGTCATCCATGTAATGCTGAAAAAAGCGCTGGAAGCTTTCACTAAGGCTTCGGAGTTGTCTCCGACACATCCCGACTCGCCGCACTGGATAGGCCGTTGCTATCTGGATATGGCGAAATTCGAAAAAGCAAATGAATACTACGAAAGAGCTTTGAGTCTGGCGCCTGAGAATCCGTATTTCATTTTCCATTATGGTTTCCTGTTTGAAAGACAGGGGCGTCAAGCTGATGCTATCGAGCAGTATGACCGGGCTTTGAAGATCAAAAAAGATTACGGTCGCGTTTATCTGCGCAAGGGTATTATTCTCCGCAAGCAGAACAAGTACATCCTTGCCATCAAGATGTTCAGGAAGGCCACCAAGTATGATTCCTCCATCAATGTCGCCAAGGTGGAGATGGGCGATTGTTACTTTGAATTGGGTCAGACCAAGAAGGCGCTTGCCCATTATAAAGAAGCTATAGAAGTCGCGCCGGATGATCCCCGCGCACATTTCCGTATGGGAAAAGTCTTCATGGAAATGCGTAAATTCAAAGACGCTATCAAACATTTCAACAAGAGCTTGGAAGCAGAAAAAGACAATTCGGAGATTTATCTCAAGCTGGGTTGGGCCAACAAGCGTGTCAAACGCTATTCCGATGCCCGAGGCGCTTTCCAGAGGTACTTGGAACTGGAGCCGCAGGCCATAGACAGAACAGATATAGAACAGCAGATTCAATATCTGAAGGGTAAATAAAAGCCCTTGGAAATGATACGAAAGAAGGCCGGGCGCATACGCGCCCGGCCTTCTTTTTGTTTGGAGAATGTATACGAACTATTTTTTGAAATCGTGATCGCTGAAAACCAGCGCCTGGAAATTGTATATGTCCACCGAGCCATCTTTCCAGGAGTCTTCCGGAAGCCCGGCTTTGACGCAGGTCTGACTTAAAAACTCATCCCTGTCCCATTCCCACTCTACAGGCACCTGCGGTAGCAACAGGCCGCGATGCGCGCCGCGTATCATCATCAGTCCGTCGCGCCCTACTTTCACGTCTTCCACGGACTCGACTTTTTTCATGGGAGTCAGAACCGATATTTCGTAGTCGAGTTCGTCCAGTTCGTCCTTTGCAACAGGTCTGAAGCGCGGGTCTTGCGAACAGGCGGCAACCGCCATTTCCTGTATGCAATCGATAAGCGGCATGTGCGCTTCGACTTGTCCTATGCAGCCGCGCAGGTCGCCGTGTTCTTTCAATGTGACGAAGGCGGCTCCGAGGTCTTTGAACAAGGGGTCGTCCGTTTCTATTTTCGGTTTTTCGCCTTTTGCTACATAGCCCTCGACAGTCTCGCGGGCGATTTTCAGCAGTTGCTGTTTTTGATCGTCAGTCAATATGTAATCGCTCATGGCCGACTCCTTTGTATGAGTTACCTTCGCATTTTCTGAATCTTTTAAAGCTTTCTGAAACGCAATCGCCGCATAGCCTACCACGCGATCCTTTCCTCCGAAAGTGTCACCCGAATTTCTGAGGTCCAGCACTTGAGGCTCGGGACCGTTGAAGCGCTTTTGCAAATGCAGCATGGTCAATACAGGCAGGAGTCCGCAGCAATCGACATGCCCGCTTCGGTGGCGGGCTATCAACTCTTTTGTGTCGAGTTTACGAATCAGCCCGGCGGTGTTGCGATCCAGCTCTTTTGCTTTTTCGTATGTGAAAAAATGCGAAAGATCGGTGGATGAGACAAACAGCACGTCGTCGCGTTTTGAGAATTTGTCATACAGCGCATCGGCCAGCGCCTTTGCTGCTGAGGGATTGTCTTCCCATCCGAACATAATCGGAACCAGCTTGGCTTGTGGCAGGACGCTCTGGATAAAGGGCAACTCGACTTCCAGCGAATGCTCGCCCATGAAAAGAACGGTATTGTTGCCGATGAAAGCACAATCGCGCCTCAACTCCCGGACGGCTTTTAAGTCTATGGGAATTTCACCCAGAGGCGTCAGCATGGAGTCGGCTTCGGCAGTGGCTATGCCTATGTGAATGGGCGTACCGTCTTTGGTGTACGGTCTGTGGGAGAAAGCGATTAAAACCACCGTCGAAAAGTTTTTGCCTTCGGCCTGCTTGAAAGCCGAGGCTGCAATCGGGCCAGAAAAACGATAACCGGCATGGGGCGCGACCAATCCCCATAGGCCGGGCAGGTCTTTTTTTACAGCTTGCCCGAGATGTTTTTTTATTTCCTTTTCAAGGCTTGCCGCATCGCCCGGATAAAACGCCCCGGCCACCGAAGGCTTGATTGTCATGCCCGTCGGCTTTTCCGAGACGGCTTGAAGCTTTTCCGCTTTCGCGTTTTCTTTCGATTCGTCTTTCCCTGATTTGTCGCATGAGAACAACAAAACGGGAAAAGCCAAAAGCAATACAAGGGTTACAGCGTTTATGCTAGCCCGCAAGATGGTCTCCCCTTTTGAAGTGCATGGCCTTGCGACCAGGCGGTTTGCGTTCGAGTTCGTCTTGCGGCTTGGGTGTTTGTGTTTTGCTGCTTCCTGTCAAGCCGACAACGCCGAGCCCTAAAAGACATCCTAAAAAACTTCTGCGACTGTTTTTGATTTTGCTCATTGCCAGACTCCGTGAATTGCGCTCCCGCATTTCGGGCAGCGCCCGTTATTTATTTTGTAAGATTCAACCCTGAAGCCCTGTCGCTCTATCAGAGTTTCTCCGCAGTCGGGGCAGTAGGTGTTTTCGAATTGCGGACTGCGGATATTGCCGACGTAGACGTGCTTCAGTCCTTGGGCTTTGGCGATCCGGGCCGCCTGCTGCAAGGTCGCGCGCGGTGTCGGCGGTAATTGTAAAAGCTTGTACTGCGGATGGAAGCGCGATATATGCAGAGGCGTTTCCTGGCCCATGTTGTCGGCTATCCAGTCGCACATGCGGCGAAACTCGTCCATATCATCGTTCAAAGTCGGTACGATCAGATTCGTGATTTCCACCAGCACGCCTTCGTCTTTCATAACCTTCAAAGCCTTTAATACCGGCTTGAGCGTGCCGCCGCAGATGTTTTTATAAAAATCGTCAGAGAAAGATTTCAAGTCCACGTTTGCGCCGTCTATGAATTTGCACAACTCCCGCAAGGGCTTTTCGTTGATGTACCCGGCTGTCACCAGCACGTTTTTCAGTCCGTGGCTTCTGGCCAGTTTGGCGGTGTCGTAGGTGTACTCGTAAAAAATTATCGGGTCTGTATATGTGTACGCGATGGAAAGGCACTGGCGCGAGATGGCGGCTTCGACGACTTTTTCCGGCGGGAAGTCTTGGTTGTCGAGGTCTTCGGGATTGCTTTGTGAAATCTGCCAGTTCTGGCAGAACTGGCAATGCAGATTGCACCCGGCGGTCGCCACAGAAAAAATCGGCGTTCCCGGCAAAAAATGGAACATGGGCTTTTTTTCAATGGGGTCGATATGCAGCGAGCAGGGATTGCCGTACACCAGCGTGCGCAGTTCTCCGCCGAAGTTGTAGCGCACGCGGCAGTCACCGCGCTCAAGGTGCGCCAGTCGGCAGCGTTTGGGACACAGTTCGCATTCGACCAGTTGTTTGTCCAAGCCCTCGCTCATAAGTCGTCCTCGTCTACCCTGCGCCAGTGGCGAGCTTTTTCATCCGAGACATTATTATTGTAAACGCCTTTTTCGATTGCTTCAATATCAACCTTCTCGAACTTCATCTGCACTCCATGGGAGTTTCCCACAGCCAGCGCTTCGATGTGATTGTTTATGGAAACGGCGACGATACCGGCCAGCGTCAAGGCCAGCAGCGCTATGAAGATTTTATCTTGCAGGGAACGTTTGCCTTTTTTCGGCAGGCTCGGGTTTGGGATGCGTTTTTTGTCTTTGCTGAGGGTTCTGCTAACGACGCCTGCGGTTTTGGTGGCGAGATTCAGACAGGCACCTGTCGGGCAGAAATAGCGGCACCAGAAACGTTTGCGCAGAGCCGCAGCCAATAGAACAAATCCGGCGAAGGCGTTCAAAACAAAGCCGCCGCCATGACCGAAAGGAGTCCCGAAAGGCTCGAACATGACCGCGACATCTAAACCCGCTGCGAAGAAAAACACAATGGATAAAAACAGCACAATCCAGCGCAGACGAGAAGCTAAAACGCTCGTATGCGCTGAGACCTTGATATTTAAGGGTATGAAGCGATACAGCAACTCCTGCAAAGATCCGAAAGGGCAGATCAGCGAGCAGTATATGGGTTCTTTCAAAAAGGCACCGATGAAAGCGAAAGCCGTGATTGTCAAAAGCACGAGCGTTGCCGCAGGCTTTTTGAAAAGCAGTGTCAGCGCGATGTTCTGCATGTTGACGGATTCGTTCAGCCAGAAACCCAGTACTACAAGCGATGCCGTCAGAATATACAGACGCAGGCTTCTTTTGCCCATACGATGTGACAGCAGGGCCAGCGCCAGCAATGCTAAGACCGCCAGCAAAGGCAGGAAATCGAGGGCTTCTTTACTCTTCGTTTGCGGAACCTGAATTTTATAGAGCTTGTCGGCAAGCGTTCTGCCTGCCGATAGCACGTCGGCTTTGATGGCCTCGGCGGATACGGTCGCACCGCTGACTGCGTCTATGTCTTCCAGTCGCTCGTTGATTTTGCGTTGTTGAAGCGAATCAAAAAAACCGCTTCGTTTGAGCATGGAGAGATAGGCCGGCGTCTCTTTGTGGCGGAAGATCTTCAGGCCGTTGATGACGCCTTCTTTGTCTATGCCGACCAGCACGCCGAACTCGCCGCCGTAGCCGTATATTTTGGGTTCGACATGATCGCTTTGGACAACGAAGCCGATTTCCACGCCCTCTTTGGAATAGGCTGCAAAATAAGGCGGTGTGCCTTGTTCTTTGCTGAAGTTTGCAGCCGCCGGAAAAGCTTTTTTCAAGTCCTTTGCTGTCGGTCCTGACAAAGGCGGCGACATGAGCGCATAGATATTCGCCGCGACTATCGCAAGGATGGCGCTTATCAGCATAAGATATGAAAATCGTTTCCAGCTCATGGTCGGTTTGTTCCAAGCTTTATACAGCCGAAGTTTAACAATGCAGGTTTTGCTGTCAAGTTGTGGACTTGAATCTTGCGGGCAACCTGTAATACAATGTAAATCCAATATCGACTCATTGGATATCTATATGTTGCGTAATCTTGCCACTTCCATGCTTCTCTCGTTTGCAATCCTGCTTGCCTGTGTGGCTTGTGACGATAGGACTACCATATATTACGATGATGTCGGCGGAGACCTTGATATAAGCGAGATTGACAAATTCGAGATGGCTGAGGTTGAAGAAGACGGCGACATTGAAGGCGCGGAGATTTATGAGCGCGAGGCGGATACGACAGATGGGGTTTATGAGGTCGAGGAAGAATTAGAAGAAGAGCCCGAACCCTACGATGGCCCGCAGGTGACTGGACTGGTCGTTTCCGGTCAACGCGGAGCGCTCAAAGTCGGTTACGATATCGCAGGGCGCGACTCGGACGGGCTGGATCTGCGGATGATGGTCAGCTTCGATAATTCCGATTGGGCCGAAGCGGATATCGAGTCGGTCTATCTGCCTTCAAAGCCGGGTGCCGGTTATGAAGTCACCTGGTACACGCAGACTATTTTGCCTTTCGAGGAAAGTGGAAATGTTTTCTTGCGGCTTGAGTGGGTGCAGCATTCCCAGGGTTCCCAGACAATCGGCCCTTTGACCATCGACAATTCGGTGGAAATAATTCCCATTCCGGTCAATACGCCGCCTGATGTTGCGGCTCCCATGCGAAAGGCTTTGTTTACCGGGGACGGTAACGACGGTCTCTATATGGCGTGGCAGCAGGATTATGAAGAAAAGCGCAAGTTGTGGGTCAATTACTCTGCAAACGGCGGCGAATCGTGGCCCGAGGTGACATCGCCCGTGCCAGTCGGTATGTATGCCATAGAAAACGATCCCACGCTGCCTATTACGGAAGAATTCGCCTTGTGCGCCGATGGCGACTCGGTTTTTGTGGCGCGAATGCAGGTGCAGGGAGAGAGAAGCCGGATTTATGTCAACGTCAGCTTAGACGAAGCCCAAGCATGGCTGGGCGCGCCCTTGGCGACTTCGAGGGAAAAGCGCGTATCGGATCTGAGTTGTAAAGTCCTAGACGGTCGAATGTATGCGATATATTCCGTCAATCTGCAATCCGCCTACGAAATCCACATGCTGCAATTTTTTATGGACGAGGGTCAGTGGAAATTGCAGGACGAGATCTTGTCGGGTGAAAACTCATCCAACATGTACAGACAAGACCCCGAGTTGAGCGTCGTTTCCGATGGCAGCCTGATTGCAAGCTGGAGCGAGCCTGTCGAGCCTGTCAATTATCAGATCATCGCCCGCAGGTTGCAAGACGGCCTGTGGCTTGAAGAAAAACGCTTGCTGTCAGAAGACAGCATCAACTTTTTACGGGATCATCGTATCGTCGCGGATGGGGGAATCGACTATCTGCTGCTGCGCTATTCTGTAGGATCTTCAAGCACGGTCGCCATGTATAAATCCATTGCAAATCTTGTATTCGACAATCAGAACTTTTCGCCGTTGCCGCAGGTTCCGGGAGAAATCAAGCTTGAAGTTCCGGCCTTCGACGTGGACGGGCAGGAAATGATTATCGCCTATATAGATTTCGATGAAGACGACAATCAATACATAAAAGCAATGATAAGCCACGACGGCGGGCAGCTATGGAGCGAGCCTGAAACTTTGCATGTAGAAGAACAATACCCCGAAAGGCTGACGCCGCCCAAAGTGGCGCTTGCATCCGGCGGCGCTTATGTTTTAGTGCAGCATCCGGAAAGATACTGGTACGACGATTCTTACAGCCTGTATCTGCACTCATTCGAATACGGGCGCGGCTGGGCCGCTCCCGAGCTTGTCTTCGGCGATCTTTTGGGTAGTTACTGGCAGGATTATTATTCTCTGCTGCTCTACGGAGAAAAACCGTTGCTTGCCGTCGAGCATGAAAAATCCAGTTGGATAGAGACGGGACTGCGCCTTTGTCGGGGATCTTTTGTCTGCGACGACTGGCGGGATATAGGAATCGATGCCGGACTGACTGCTCGCACCGCCAATGTCTATAAAGCTCAGGCAATAGTGGCTTCGCTGGACGATGATATTATCTTGAAGACCGTGCTGGCCGATGACCGCTCGGGTAGTCTGGGTTTGTATTTGAATTCGTCGGAAGACGGAAAGGAGTGGGGGCAGGATGAAAGTTTGTTTGTGCCTGCTCCTGATAAAAGCTTAGGTTTTTGGAGTGTTTCTCTTTTGGAAGACGGGACGCTCGATTATATGGCGTATGGAATGGGAAAGGATGGCGAAGGCGCTTTTTACAATGGACGAGAAGGGCAGGAGCAAGCCGAGATGCTGCCCGTCGATTTGGTGGACGATGACGATTATTTTTATGACTACTTTGCCCATGATGATTTCAGGGCTTTGACTTTTATCAGAACCGACAAAAACGACGACCTTCTCTGGTATCCGAAAGCTATAGTAAAGGGCGAAGAGGGCTGGTCCGAAGCGTTTTATCCCGCTCAAGAAGTGACGGACTGGACTCCCAGCGATTACTTTTTCGGGAATTGGGGTTCATTTTATTCCATGCTGACGGGAGAACTCTGCTGGTATTTCTTTAATGATATCTATGGGAATTTTGAAGAGGCCTTAATGGAATTGATCTGTTATGAGAACGGTGACTGGGAGCGGAGAGAAGTCGGGAATGTTGATAACGGCATCAAAATAGATGTTGTCCATATGGCCAACGGTTGCACAATATTGATGTTTCATAGAGGTTGGGGCTATTTTGGATACGATCTGTATTTCTACACGCCGGAAGCGCAATGCAGCGTGCCTGCTTTGTCGCAGCCTTCCGAATCTATATTTGAATATACCACCGCCTCGCTTTCTGCCGGGCCGGATGGCCGCTTGTACCTTCTCAGACAGAAAAACGAGCAGGTCATTTTAAATATCCTTGAGTCGGAGGCTCAGGAGTGGTCGGGATCGGTAGAAATCACGCTTGGCGATTCGGAGCACAATTTCAAGGCGTTGGCGCTTACTGCATCTGAAAGAATCTTGTGGCTGTCATGGCTGGACGAAAAAGACAGCGACAGTATAAACCTGCGTCTGGCGGCATCAATAGATGGCGGCAAAAGCTTTACTGCCGCCCGGGATTTTACATATCTTCTGGAAATGCCGCGCAGTCTCAACAGAATCGCCCTGCCCGACAGGACTTTTCATGTGCAGTACGTCAAAGAGAATTTTGGCTTTTATGACGCTTTCTGGCAGAGCTATCCTTGATTCATCCTGCTTCAAGACTTGTGCTTGACAAGAGTGGGGGCGATGGATAGATTCGATTTATACAAAACCGCAGCATGAGAACCGGCATAATTATTTTGAAATGTAGTTTCAGCTTTCCATCTATGGTTCATCCAAGGTGGGATGGCCTCGTAAATGCTTGCATTTGGAGAGGTATCGGTGCGGTAACGGGGTTGCGTGAAAGCGTGACCCCGTTGCTATTGGTGCTTAGCTTATTTTGCTCGCCTGGATTGTTTCTCTTTTTTATATTCGGGATCCGAACGCAGAGTCTTCATTTCCCGGAAGAAGCCTAAGAAGTACTCACCGGCAGAATAAACAGAGAAGAATACGGAAATGTACAGCAGACTGACTCCAATCCTGTTGAAGTCCAGCTCGCTTTCGAAGATTCCGAAATTGACCATATACGGATAATGTATGCACATCGCTATCAGGGCTATCATCTGAAAAGCGGTTTTGATCTTGCCATAGGTGTCGGCAGCTATGACCATGCCTTCGGAACTGGCGATGGAGCGCAGGCCCATGATAATTATTTCGCGCATGACAAGCACCACCACCACCCAGAGTGGAACCCTTTTGAGTGCCAGCATTACCAAAAGCAGTGAGAGAACAAGCAGCTTGTCGGCCAGCGGATCGAGAAACTTACCCAGCACGGTTATCTGGTTGTTCCTGCGTGCCAGATAGCCGTCCGCCATATCTGTCAATGCGGCCAAGCCGTAAAACCAGGCAGCCATGTAAGACAAAATAGGCGTCTGCTCCCATATCAAGGCGCAAATAATGGGAATAACGGCTATTCTGAGCATCGTGAGGATATTGGGAAGGTTCTTGAATTCTTCCCATAAGGACTTTTTACTGCCGTCCTGCGATGCCGCTTTCTTTTTTTGTTTCGTTCTGACCATAAGCAATATCTACCTTAGCTGAGAGTGGCAGGCAAGGAAAAATATAATCCGGTCTTAACTGGACTTATACTGATTGACCTGCAGAGTGGAAATATCTTACAATGAAAAGAATAGGTCGAGTGGAATTTATCTATCTGATTCCCGCTGTTTTTGCTCGGTCGGTTTGTTGAGAGAATCAATCTTGGAAAGAAACAATGAGTAGAATATTTCAGATCCTGTCAGCCTTTGTGGTCTTGCTGTTGTTTCCCGCTTTGCTTCAAGCCGAAGTGGAGCTTTCTCATGACGATGGCTCCGGGGAAGCCTGGGGCGGGTTGTCGGCTAACGGTACTTCCGAGGATGTGATGTTTTACCTTGAGCATCCGGCTGTCTTGAAAAAAATCAAATTGATGTTTCACCGCACCGGCTCGACCGTGGTGCATATCTGGCGCGATGGCGGCGGCAATGATCCCATGCTTGAAGGTGGCGATCTGATAACGCCCATAGAGATAAACGTCGAGAATGCCAACGAATGGGTTGAGTTGGACATATTCTCCGAAGGTGTCATTTATGAAAAGCCCGAATACGTGCATATCGGCATCGTGCGCAACCTGAACGGCGGTGCCTTGAAAGTCGATACTACCAGCGGCGGTCAGGGGTACAGCTTTGTCTACTATCCAAACGATGTGGCCAAGTATGGACTTGGTGACGGTAATTTTATGGTGCGCTTGGTGGTGGATTATTTCAATCAGGTTACGGATTTCACTTTTGAAGATCTGACAGAAGCGGCAAATTTAAATGGATCTTCCCGCCCGGCTTGGGGCGACTTTAACAACGATGGCTACGATGATCTTTTAGCCTCCGCTGCCAAGCTTTACCGCAACAACGGCGACGGCACATTTACTGATGTTTCCGAAGAGGCGGGTATCGTTGGTATCGGCGGTTCCGGTGTCTGGGGCGACTTCGACAACGATGGAAACCTCGACTATTACGCTTTTAATCACGGCGAAAGCTATGCCGACTGCGACAGGCTGGTAAAAAACAACGGCGACGGCACATTCAGCGCGCTAGAACCGGGGCCGGGTGCGCCCTTCGATTTTTATCGTTCGGAAGCTGCCGCCTGGGCCGACTACGACATGGACGGCTGGCTTGATTTGTACGTGGCAAACTACGAAAAAGCCGGAGATGAATTGTCCATAGGAACCCCGGATAAGCTATGGCACAACGAAGGCGGTTATTTTGTGGATGTCAGCGCCGAAGCCGGTATATATCCCTACGGCAACACATACTTATGCGGACGCGGGTTGTCGTGGGCGGATTTCGACAACGACGGCGACCCGGATCTGTACGTCTCCAATTATCGCCTGGACCCGAATCTTTTGTGGCTCAACAATGGCGACGGCACCTTCACAGAGGTCTCTTTGGAGCGTGGAGTCAAGGGCGTTTTCAATGTGGGCTCATACGGTCACACCATAGGTTCGGCCTGGGGCGACTTCAACAACGACGGCTATCTGGATCTTTTTGCCGCCAACCTCGCCCATCCGCGTTTTATTAACTTCTCGGACAAGAGCATGTTGTACATCAACAGCGGACCGCCCGGGTACACCTTTGAGGAAATACGCGAGGATGCCGGGATAACTTATGCCGAG
>CAYTHG010000034.1:0-17743 GCA_964437525.1 uncultured Myxococcales bacterium
ACAACTCTGTCGATGATTTCTTCGATGCACAGACAAACAAGCTCTGGCAATATATGCGCCCGGTTTTCTTGCTGCGTACCGGCGCGATATATGAACAGTGGGATGATTCTAATGTGGTATTACGCAATGCCGGATTCAAGCTTTTCAATGCGAGATTGGGCTTTAAGGGAGCATTGGACAGATATAGTATCAACAAGGACTGGGATTTCGGTCTCTCCTACATACTTTCTGCCAAATTTGCAAGCAGTGCAAAACTTGCCGACGCCTATGTTGCCGCCGAAATCGGAAATTACTGGTTCAGCCCTCGTTTGAAAATGGGATTGATGAAAGTTCCTTTTCTGTATAGTGAACAGGAATCCGATGAGAAGCTGTATTTCTTTGACAGACCTCAATACGTTCATCCCTACGGTTCGGATTATCTGACAGATATTCCCTCGATAGGCTTAGGGCGTGAAATCGGTACGGCACTGAGGTTGGGTTTCTTCGATACCATGCTAAATTTCGAGGGTGGTGTTTTCTACACTTCTTCAAAACCCAAAGAGCAGGCATGGAAGCATGTCATTGCGAGTATCCGTACCGAGTTCGACTCCAAGAAGCTGTTCCACGAAAAGGTTCGTCTGCGTGTGGGAGGTGCATTCTTCAATCAGGATATGCTGCCCTTAATTTTCGAGAACAGTCGCTATTCCTTTGCGACCGATGCCCGTTTGGATGTCTGGGGAGCGTTTGTCGGTGGCGAATGGGCCTTGCAGATTACCGATGACGGAATCAACGAAGAGGGATACAAGCGCCACAACTACAAAAACAATATATCGCAGACCATGGGATACATGGTTTACGCCGGTTATTCTTTTCCGAAACGTGAATACGAGCTGGCAGTCAGGTACCAGTGGTTCGACCCGGACGATACAAACCTTATGACGCCTGCCCCGCAGAGTGCCAATCAGTCGAGGCGCTGGATCAGCGGTGTCGTAAGCTGGTGGCCGATCAACCTCGTCAGACTGATGTTGCAGTACACGCACAAACAAGAGCTTGAAGCTACTGCATATGGCGATTATACTGAGGCAAGGTTGAAGGACATTGAGAACGATGAAGTCGTATTTACTTTGCAGGTTTCTTTATAGGATTAAAAACAGGAGAGATAGCATGTATAAAAAGTCCGCAATCTCGACAGCCTTTTTGTTTATATTAATTGCTGTTTTTGCTACCAACGTTTACGCAGGTTTAAAAAAAGGACCATATTTGCAAGTGGTCAATAAGACTGGAGCATCTGTTGTGTGGCAAACAGACTCGCCAGCCGCCGGTACGGTTGAGTGGGGTATGGATGAATCTCTTGGCAACGTGCTTGATGCTGCCGCTGGAGAAATGCACGAAGTTCGCATCGAAGGATTGAAAACCAACACTCCTTACTACTACCGTGTCAGCTCGGACGGTGAAACAACGAAGATATATGAATTCTGGACCGCACCCGAACCGTGGACTCCTTTCCGCTGGATCGCTTATGGAGACTCCAGAAGCGGTTACAACGACCATCTTCGTGTAACGGAAGCAATGATTCAGGAAGCTCCGGACATTTATTCAAACAGCGGCGATATTACCTGCTCGGCAAAAGACGAGCTTTGCTGGCAGAAGCATTTCGATATCGAACATGAATTGATGGCGACTACCAATCTGCTGCCTGTAATAGGTAACCACGATGTCGATGGCGCGAATGCCGACAACTATAAGAAATACTTTGTGACTCCTGAAAACGGTTACGAGGAATGGCAGGACCATTTTTATTATCAGGATTGGGGCAATGCAAGGTTTATCGTCCTTGATTTCAAGATCCCTCTGAGCATCGGTTCTACTCAGGCTAGTTGGTTAGAGGAAATGATTATCGAAGCTTCGGAAGACTCCGATCTTCTGCATACCTTTATTTTCATCCATGAAGGGCCGTACACCGCCAAAGACGCACGTTCGGGAAATGCACCGCTGCGTTCCATGATGGATATGTTCAAGGAATACAATGTGACCTGCATTATCTCTGGTCACGACCACTATTATTATCGCGGTGAGTCCTCCAACGGCGTCAATTTCCTCGTTACTGGAGGAGCAGGAGCCAGTCTCTACGACTGTAATCCCACCACCGATTGGGGTGTGCGCAACATCATGTGCGAGAAGGTTTACAACTACATCGTTTTCGATGTCAACGGACGGGATATTTCCGCTGTAGCCAAGATGGCGACCGGCGAAGTACTTGAGACTTTCAACTGGACCAGCCCCAAGATTTCACCCGAATACACTCCTGAAGAGCAAGCTGGCGAAGGCGATGAAGAAGTGGATGGCGACGGTGCCGTTACTCCTGTCGATGGAGACCAGGGCAATGCCGCCAACGATGATATCGACGACAACGACGGCAGCGGCGCTACGGGTTCGACAAGCGAAGAATACGACCCGGAATTCGGTTTCTCCGGCTGTAACAGTGGGGAAGCGTCTTTCGGTCTGGGTATTCTTTCTATGCTTTTGGTTGTTGCATTCGTTTATAGAAGAAAAAGTAAAAGCCTTGATTGACAGGCTTTTGTTTCTGTAATCAGACATTAAACCTTTTCGTGAGGACTGACGTTATGAAGCAGGGTGGTTTGATCTATTTGCTGGCTTGTTGTCTGGGGCTTTCGGTGTTTTTCGTAGCTTGTGAAAAAAACGAGAAACTGACGCCTTTGGCCGATGGTGACATGGATGCCGTTTCAGAGCAGGATATTGTCGAAGGCGGTGAAGTCGAAGATGTCGCCGATCCTGTTAAGTTGCAACTTTCAAAATGGGCCAGCCCCGAGGACAGCATCATTAACGTCGATCCCGACGGCGTGCTGTGGTCTTTGTCCAGTGCCGGTATGATCGCCATAGATACGGCAGGAACCGCCGCCGATCAAAGCGACGATAAGGAACTGCGTCACTCGGAGTTTTCTCTTGAAAACTGGCCTGTAGATAAAATTACCGGAGCATGTATCGATGCAGAAGGTTATCTGTGGATTCAGACACAGGGCGATCTTTTATTGTTCATGGGCGGGAATACATTCGAGGACAGCTCAGATGATGTCCTAATACCTGTTTCCTCCGATGAAAATCACTCGTCACTGATACCTTCACAAATTTTGTGTTCAAATACGGGTGAAGGTCTGTGGTTGAAATACGGTGCCGGATTTATGAAGATCAAGCCCGGTGACACTCCGGAAGATGCAGCCTTGTGGACTTATGAAGATTTTGCATCCGCCGATAATCAGATGGCTCAGAATCCTTATTTAGTCATTTCCGATTCGAGCGACAATCTCTGGATGACGGTCTTCCAAGATGAAGTTTTGAAGCTTTTTGTCGTCGAAGCCGACAAAGTAACCGCCAGCGGGACAGGTGGAATCCATGAGATCACCTGTGCTCCCGGCAGTTGCGATGTGGCGAACATGACGGCAGACTCATCCGACGGTCTGTGGGTCTCCATAGACGATGTTGTCTATCACGTCGATCACAAGGGAACCTTGAGTGACTCTACCGACGATGTCTGGACGCAGCTCCCTGTGGGTAAAGAACTTGGAATCGAAGCTTTCATTTCTATCGAGAAGGGTTTGGCTCTGGGATATAAATCCGACGGTCAAGATTTTTATGTCTTCGATGTGGCCGCAGCAAAAGTAAATAAGCTCCCCGAATTCGGCATAGACGATGAGAATGTCATCAGCTATACCGCTTATCACGCAGCCAGCGGCTTATGGTACAGCGCTCAGAACGATTTCGGTCTTTTGATGCTGAGTGAGGCTTCTGTCGATGCCACCTGGGAGCCTCAGCGCTTCTTTAAGGCAGGAGGCGTTCCCGCAAACGATCTGCGCGGCTTTGTCAAACTGGATAATGGTATAGCTCTGGGCGGTGCAAACGGTATCGTTAAGCTTGCATACGATAAGGATACGCAAGCGGGCGATTTTGTGTTCGAGGCACACGAGATAATAAACCCCGAAGATCCTTCGCCCATCGATATTAAATCGCTGGACATTCTAAAGGGCGGTATTGTCGCCGGTGGCGCGCGCTTGGCATATCTGGACGCAGAAGGCAATTCCTCGGCCTGGAATCGCAAGTACTGCCCACGCGGAGTGAACTTTGTTACTGTCGGTTATGATGATTACCTTTGGGTCGATTCACGCCAGTTCGCCTATTCCTCCTACGTTCCCTATTTTTATGTCTACGACTACAGGGGTAGCCTTAATAACGGCGATGACGACAAATGGGGAGACTTCAGTAACGAATACATCGGCTTCGATTCGGGAGTGTCGGTGAACTCCATGATTTTCTACGATGGCTGCAAAGCCTTGATCGCCAACGATCTCGGGCTCTACCACTACGATTGCGGCGACGCCCCGATGGATACCGAGAACTTCGTTCTTGAAACAGAATACCTCGATGGTGAACGCAGTGTGCGCACACTGAAATACATTGCCGAAGGTTCCTGGTGGGTTGTTAGTCTCAAGAACGGTTTGACTTATCTTGACACCAAAAGCACGCCGGAAGCCTCGGACGACGAATTTCTGCCCTACGATACCGATATTCTCGGATACGCCTTGGGCGTGGACTCAAAAGGCTTGCTTTATTACTTCGTAGACGAAGGATTGCTCGTTCACGATACCGCCGGTACTCCTGCGGATCAGACGGACGATCTGGGAGCCTTGATAGAGTTGACTGGTACCAAATCCGCCCAGATCGAGATCGATGGATACGACAATCTCTGGATAAGCTTCGGGGATGCTCGCGGAATATACTTCGGCAAGGTCAGCGGATCGGACATGCTGCCGATGTCCGATGTTTTTGGGGCCGATGCTGCTTTTTATTATTTTATTGTTGCGTAACCGCACGGGGGGCGGGGCCTTGGGCCCCGCCCCGCTTTTTGTATTCTGCTTTTGTTCCAGCCTTATTTTTTGTGCTTCAAAGCCGGGTCGCCGACGATGGAGAACATGAACTTCATCTTAGCTATGTATTCCTTGGTAACGTCGCTCTTGCTTTTGCCCATGCCGTGACCTGCGCGAGTGTCCAGGTGGAACAAGATGGGCGACAGCGAGGTGCTGGCCGCTTGCAGGCGAGCTACGAACTTGGCGGTATGCACCCAGGGAACGCGGGTGTCGGTGTCTGCCGTATGACCGTAGAAGGCCGGGTATTTTGCGCCGTCCATTACTTGATGGTAGGGCGAATAGCCGAGGATGTAGCCGGTGTCGGTTTCTCTGTCAGCCGAGCCGTACTCGCTGATCCACAGCTCTCCTGGTGGGAATTTGTGATAGCGCACCATGTCGTAAAGGCCCACAGACGATATGGCTCCTGCAAAGAGATGAGGGACTTCAGTCATCATAGCGCCCATCAGCAGGCCGCCGTTGGAGCCGCCTTCTATGATGAGTTTGTCCGGCTGCGTGTAGTTGTTTTTGTGCAGGTAACGCATGGCAAATTCGAAGTCTTTGAAGACCTGGAATTTTTTGTCCAGCATTCCGGCCTGATGCCAGTCCTCGCCGTATTCGCCGCCGCCTCTGATACCGGCAACGGCAAAGACGCCGCCGCGTTCTATCCATGTCATGGCGCGGCGCGAGAAATGCGGCGTCATGCTGACCTGAAAACCGCCGTAACCGTAGAGCAGGGTAGGGGTGAGGCCGTCCAGCGCCAGACGTTTTTTGTGGACTATAAACATGTTGACGCGTGTGCCGTCGTAAGAGGGATACTCAACCTGACGGGCGATATAGTCGTCCTGGTTAATGTCAGCCTTTACTTTCTGGAGCTGCTTGGAGTTTATGCCGGGCTTGGAAAGATCGACGGTAAACATGGTCGAGGGATAGAAGAAAGAATTGAAGGTATAAACCAAGCCATCGGAGTCCGGCTCGCCGCTCAAACCGTCCACCATTCCGAAGGTAGGAAGCTCGACGTTTCCCAGCGATTGGCCTTCGAGGTCGTATACCAAAAGCTTGCTGGCAACCTTTTCCAGAATATTCAGGACTATGCGGTTTTTAAGCATCAGGAAGCTCTCCACGGGCCAGTCGCCTTCGGGGATGACCGTGCGCCAGTCGCCGGGCTCGCTGGATGTCTTGGGCGGAATAGCGACCAAACGCCATTTGGGAGCGTTGAAGTTCGTCAGTGCGTAAATGGTCCCTTTGCGCATCTTGAAGTTGTGGAACATGGCGCCGATCTCAATGAACAGCGTTTTAAGTTCCTTCTTCTCCATGTCGTAAAGATATAGATCCGTATCGGTCCAGCCGTGGTATTCGGCAACCAGAAGATGCTTGCCGTCTTCGGAAAGAGTCACGTTGGTCCAGTCGGCAGGGTCGCGCTTATCACCGAAAATCAACAGGTCGTCTTTCCAGTCCGAACTGAGTTTATGGAAATAAGCCTTGCGGTTGTAGCGGTCGCCTTCTGGGTAGCGGGTATAAAAGAATCCGCTTTTGTCGGGCAGCCAAGCCAGCGACGAGTGGCGGGTTTCCGGGATTTCGTCTTTCAGTTTTTTGCCAGAGTTCACTTCCATTATATGGAGTGTGCTGTTTTCGCTGCCGTCTTTTGAAAGACCGTAGGCCAGCAGGCGACCATCTAAGGAAGGGTAGTACCAGTCGAGGCTGGTTTTCTGTTCGGGATCGATGGTGTTGAGGTCTATCAAGGCCCGTTCCACATCGCCGCTTAAAAGCTGTAATACCGGCTGTTCCTGATCCTCATCGTCACGCTTGAGATAAAAATAACGTCCACCGGCTTTTTTTATACCGGATATAAACCCGATGTTGAAAAGCTCACTTAGACGTTCTTCCAGCCCATCGTATTCGTAATTAATGAGGTAGCTGTCAGTGTAGTTGTTCTGTTTTTCGATCCAGTCTTTAGCGGCTCCTTCTTCCTCCATCCAGCGATAAGGGTCGCGGACTTCGAAGCCGTTGATGTTTTCCACCTGGTCGGCAAGGGTTTTCGCCGGGGGGTAATCGCGGGGCGCGGTGTATAAATCGCGCAGGATTTCTTCACGAGTCTTGCCGCAGGAAGCAAGAACGGCCAAAACCACAATCGACAATAAAATCAGACATACAAGCCTTGAAAACTTTTGCATAATCGTCCCGTTCCTCAAAAATATTCACTTCTCTAAAAGCCATCATATACAGCAGGCAGAATTTGTAAATATATTCTTTGTAGTTGGTATTGTAGTTTTTGTTTGTTGATAATTAATGTTGTTGAGCTTTAAATAATTTGCAAATGATGTCGATAAGAAAAGGGGCGCATCAAGCGCCCCTTAAATGGGTTGAGGTTAATATAGAGTCTCTACTTTTTGTGCTCGGGGAATTTGAAGTTGTGGCAGTCGTTGCACATGGGTTCACGCTCCGAATGCTCGCCGTGGCACTCCATGCAGGGGACATCCATGCGGTAATGAAGGTTGTTGTGCGGATTCTGCCATTTCTCGTCGTCTTTTCTAGCCGTGGTCTTGACGAGTTCTTTGGGGTCATGGCATTCCATACAGGCATTGTCTGCCGGGAAATCCACCGGTTTTTTAGTCGCGTGACAGGCCGCGCAGTTGTTGTCGTCGTAAAGCTCTTTGTGGTAATTGCGCCCCTTGACATCGCCGAATTTTTTAAGTGTCGATTCGGCCAGGCAAGTTGCGGCGATTGACAATATGACAAGCGCGATCAATATGTTCAGCTTTTTATAGCGTTTCATTCGATTCCTCCTCATTCGTCGTAAGAAAACCAGTTAGCCCTTTATCATGGTTTCTGCGGCTGTCATTCCCATGACCATGCATTCGGGAATAGAGCAGCTTCCCAGGCGGCTTACGCCGTGGATGCCGCCGGTGACTTCGCCTGCCGCAAACAGTCCGGGTATCGGTTTCCATCCGGTGGAATCGATTACCTCAGCGCGCTTGTTGATTTTTACGCCACCCTGACAGTAATGAACCTTGGGCCAGAGACGAACGACGACATAAGGAGCCTTGATATACTTATCTTTGGCTTTTTTCATGGATTTGCCGAATTGCTTGTCAACGCCGGTTTTGACAAAGCCGTTGTATTCCTCAATCTGCTTTTCAAGCTCTTTGATTGGAATGTTGAACTTATCTGTAAGCTCCTTGAGTGTCTCGAATTTGAATCCTACGTCGTATTTCAAGACTTTTTTGCAATTGGGATGTTTGCTGGCGTGCTCGTAGCTTGTAATCAGGATAGGTGGTAAGGGCTTACCTTGATCGTCACGGCAGGAAAGCTCAGCGTCAGCCCTGGTTTTGCGGTCGGCGATTTCATTCATAAAGCGTTTGCCGGTCTTGGTGAATATGGCCATGGAGTGAGGGAAATTGTAAATCGAGTAGTTGGAAACATAACCGAAGCCGCCTTCGTCGGGTGAAGCCCAGGGGCCGGACTGAATATAGGCCATATGAACCGGAACCGCACCGTTGCGCAGCATTTCAAGAAGAGCTTCGCCGGTAGCGCCCTTGTGGTTTGTACAGCCTACTTCTGATGTAAGAGTCGGGTCTTGTGCCTGGCGTAATCCTATATCCTGCGAGAATCCGCCGGTGGCCATAAGTACGCCGCGTTTGGCTCGCACATTTACCGGCTTGCCTTCTTTGCCGTAGCCGAAGTAAAAGCCCTGATGCATTCTCAAGCCGACGACTTTGCCTTTGTCATCGAATATCAGGCTATCGAACTTGGTTCTGTTTACAAGTTTCACTCCCAGTTTTTTGCAGTGTTCGATCAAGGGTTGGGTGATGCCGGCACCGCAGGCAACGGTGGTTTGATAGGTGCGGGGTACAGAGTGACCGCCCAGTTGCTGAAGGTAAGGGAAGTATTCGGAACCTGCGTCTATTGTGAGTTGAAGTGCTTCTCGTGCATGTTTGGCAACGTGCAGCAGCAGTTCCTTGTCAGCGACGCCACGACCTGCTTTAAGCTGATCTGCCAGCATTTGTTTTGGAGAGTCTTTGACTCCTTCTTTTGCCTGCAATGCAGTTGTTGGTGCGGCAAACAGGCCACCGTTAATGGCGGAGTTGCCTCCCAGAACCGGCATTTTTTCGAAGATCACGACTTTTTTCGCACCGAGCTTTTTGGCTTGAATAGCAGCCGCAAGTCCTGCAAAGCCAGAACCCACGATGACGACATCATATTCCATGTCCCATTTCTCGGGCATAGCAACGTTAGAAGCCATCGCAGCAGCGGGAGCTGCCATAGTAACCAGTCCTGCTGTACCTACTCCCAGCAGAAATTTTCTACGATCAACATTTACATCAGGTCTTTTTGCCATGATATTCCTCCATAGAAAGTAGAGAGCCGAATGTTGAATCAGTGAAACTCAGACAAGACAAGCTAAAAATAGACAAGCTTAAGCAGGAAAAGCTTAAGCAGGGTAAGAGTTAGTTAAAACTCTAATATGCAATATCTACTTTAGTCAAGTTCTGTTTCTATGATGAGTATTGATCTGTCGCCAGTAAGGATGAGTCAGAATTCGGAAATAGGGGAGGGGGCTTTTATTCTGCTTCAATTACTGGTGGTTTGAATTTGGGAGCAAAAACGCAACGGAAGCCTGTCTGGTTTGTTTTTACAGACTCGCGGTAGGTGTCGATTACTGGAATGGGAGCCAAACCGCAGTCTAAAAAGCGTGAATGACAACGGGCGTGCAGTATATCGTAGTTCCAGGATGTGCCTCGTTGTGAGTAACCATCGCACTTTGCAGGCATGACGGGATCGGTGCTAAGCTCCGGCCAGGTGGAATAGTCCGAAGGGCCGTCAAGTAGGAACTCACCCAAGTTGTGTGAAAGCTCATGGATACCGAAGGGGGATGAGTCGTCGCAAGTCTGGTATGTGTCGGGGCCGAACAGCCAACCGCCTTCTTCTCGTGTCCATAACTTGCCGTTAAAGAAACCTATTGGAGAAGATTCTTCAAATGGGTCGCTGCCTTCGTATATGTTCGCGTGACATGGATCATCGTCCAAACCCCAGGGGAAGTACCTGTAGTCTTCGTACCTGTCGCGCATCGGGCCGTTCTCGGCGTATTCCTGTTGAGCTTCAGTGGGAAGTTCGCCACCTATCCAATGGCAGAACTCACGTGCTTCAGGCAGGCTAACGCAGTTGACAGGGTGATCTTCCATGCCTGCAATGAGGTAATTGGCCTGAACTGTACTTAGCGGGTAGCTTTGTTGATAGCAGAGTTTTTCGGAGTCCGGGTTGCAAGCGCCTTCATCAATACAATGTTTGTAGTCTTCGGCTGTAACCGGGTAGCGCATCATTGCGAATCCGGTCAGGTTTACCTCGTGCTGTGGGATTTCATCCAAGTCGTAATAATACTGTTCACCCTCAAAGCTGCCCATCCAGAACGTATGGCAGGAGTCGGCGGGAATTACAGTGCAGGTATCAACCGAATAGTCTTCCGAAAGCTGCTTGTAGTGTCCGCAATCCGGGATTTCCAGATCGGGCGGGGGAGTAGAGCATGTAATTGGATCTATGTCTGTATCGGAAGAATCGCCGTCTACTTCTTCGCAACTGTCGTTTGTGTATCCCGGTGTTCCGAAGTCACCGTTATTCATTGGGCTTGTCGCGTCATCCCAGTTGTCAGGGTTGTCGTTTTCTTCGAAGTTCTCGTGCCCTGGACACAAAGAAAGACTGTGTTTCCGGGTGTCGTTGTCTTTGTCGTCGCTTGTATATTGCAAGCTGTCAATCGATTCTCCATAACAGGAAAGTTCAATATGTCCGCTGTTTTTATTTAGCTTGAAACCTTTCCATGTCCAATCGGGGATAACGTCGTAAAGGAAGTCATGGGGTCTCTTGACTCCCATTATCAGATATTCTCCGGCACCGATTACAAGATCTTCATCTATTGTCGTCTGGTGAGAATCAGCTATAAAGACGCAATCATCAAGCTGAAGTTCACGGCTGGAGACGTTTAATATTTCAAGCCATTGCCCCTGGTTTCCCTGTAGCCACTGGGTATCCGCCATAATTTCATTGAAGACGATTTCACCTTCTTTTGGGCTGTCATCGGGTATTTCCAGTTCGGTTTCTTCTTCTATCTCGATCTCATCTCCATCTGTCTCGTTCTCTGAGTCCGATTCCTGCACGTCTTGATCTGCAAGGTCTTCGTCGGCCTCTTCGTCAATGAGATCTTCATCATCGTCAGCGATTTCTAGTTCATTGTCGAAATCGCCGTCTTGTCCTTCTTCTTCTTCTTCTTCCAGCTCTACTTCAATCTCAATTTCGTTTTCTTCAATCTCTGAATCAACTTCAAATTCCTGATCGTTTTCGGTATCTATCTCTAAAATATCGGCATCGTGATCTTCGTCGCCGTCTATGGACGATGCTTCCTCAGAATCATTGTCTCCAGCAGATAAGAAATCGTTGCTGTTGTTGGAAGTGGAGCAGGCTGATACAAAAGAAAACAGAATGAGAATCTGTATCAACTGGAAGGATTTAAAAAATTCGACTGTATTCATATAGATAGCTTTTCATATACAAATTAAATTATTCGACTACTTCAACAAGATAACTATCAACCTCTTCTGTTGCCGTTATTTCCATATCCTTATTGAGAATGTGCAGTATGGCAGGGGCTGATTCATATGGATAAGGTTCTTCAAAAATTACTCCACCGATATCTTGTTGAGCCGTCTTCTTGAAAGCGACCATAAGATGCTCGTTCCAGTTGTGATGGGCGGCAGAGTAGGTAAGTCTGAAATAATCGTCAATGGTGAAAGATGTTTTTTCAAAGCTCATTCTGGCTGAAACCAGGGATGCATTGCCGGTGCCTATCATGGCCGGATAGTATTTGACATCCATAGAAATGTTGTATTTGCTGAGGATAGTGGCTGTTCTTCTATAAGTCGGTAAATTGTCGTAGTTGCATGAAGACAGCCTGATCGGGAAGCTCTCCCCTGAAATGCTTACTTCCATATCCCATTTGTTATGAAGATCCGAGATGCTGTCCTCATTTATTACAAACCCGTCAACTGTCAGACTGCCCTCTACAAAAGAGCTTTGGAAAGTATGGCTGACTGTGGCGGAAATGTCCTCTTTTGTGAACTTTTCTGTGTATGTAAAGAGATAGTGGCTTGTTCCCTGGCTGTCTGTGAAAATTTCTCTGGTCCATATGGGATCGTGAATTCTTTTCAAATGGTGTTTTTCGGGACCGAAAGATACCTGGTCAATCAGGGAAATAGAAGGTAATTCTCCTTCGAAAGGCAGGATTATGTCCTGGCCTGTGAGTGTGATCTTTGTGCCAAGTTCGCGCTCGGTATAGATATCCCGATTTTCTATAAATTGGCCGCATACCGGCAAATCTGCTTCAACCAGAAGAGGAAAGCCTTCGCTTGGTGGATTAGTCGCGGGGCTTCTTCTGAAGGGGCGTGCCTGTTTGAAATAAATGCTGCGGTCAGGCTGAATCTTGAATTCGAGATCGAGGATTATCTCTTCCGGTTTGTAGGAACCGTAATCCATCGGATAAGCTTCCTCGACACCTTTCACGACATTTGCAAGTTCAAGGTATTCCTCATCGCTTAAGACTTCGGAAAGATCGGGCATCAGGGATGATGTTGAAATGCGTTGAACCAGATTGTGGCCGTCTTCAATGTCAACTAAAGCACTTTCTGGCAGTATTCCGGATGGTGGACTCACAACGCTGGTTTCACCCACTTGGACGTTTACCAGCAATCTGTTGTCAAGTGTCGAAGTCGGCAGGCCGCTGAAAATGACCCCATTGGCCGCTTCGTTCAGGAATGCCGGGGTGACAGCTATGGCCATGGCGGTTTCGGCAGGATCGAAGAACTGGTAATAATAGCGCTCCTCAAAAGCTTTGCCGGTCCAGAAGCTGCTCCACACTTTACGCAGTGCATTTTCGATGGTGCGAGATTCTCTTTTGTCTGTGTCGCACAGACTGCGGTGCATAGACTGCTCTATGCTGTCGGCAGCACAGGCTGACTCGCTGTCATAAAGCCCGGCTCCGCTGAACTCGATGGAGTCTTCCATATTGGAGGAAGAGCGGAAGCGAACCATTGTGTTTTCTTGTCCGAAGATAGTCTTGATGCGTTCAATGAGCTTTTCAGTTATGGATTCGCTTATCTTGGAATTGTATTGGATTTCATCGCTGAATTCACCCAGAAGTTGCGCACGAACACTTCTGTCTGCCTGGAAGTCCTCGTTTGTTGTCAGATAGTTTACATACTCAAGATAGCTGATTTCCTGGGTTTGACCATCGATTTCAACCCGGATTGTGTTGGACTCCATGAAATCCTGATAGTAAGCAAAAGGAATCAGGAATCCATCGACCATGTATTTGGGATTGAGAACGGATGACAATATTGCCAAGTTTGCTCCCTTGCCGCCGAAACGAGAAAAAGCCGTTTCACGTTCAAGTTCAGTTTCCGTATTGACAAAGGATAAACGCGGCAGGGTGCGATAGTCGAAATCGGGAACAACTACATCGTCGAGTACAGGTCGGTTGTTCTCCCACCAGGCTGTAGCTTCGGAAGGATCGATGTTGTCGTCTATGGTGTATCCGGAAGTCGAAACCTCTATGCGAACGAGTTTGCCCTCATAAGCGGCAAGCTCTTCAGTTGCGTTGCGCAGGAAGAAGTTCGGGGTTCGGCGTATGGATGTCTGCACGTTGAGGTGACTGAGGATATTTTGTTTTTCTGCAGTGACGATGCCTGAGGTGATGGAAGAAACGTTGATTGGCGCGCCATCGATTACGATTATATCCTGCCAGCCGTATTTTCCTTCTTCACTGGCCAATTCGAAGTTCTGGCTCCCATATGTCTTTACAAATCCATAGCCGACGCCTTGTGTATAGACTTCAAAATTTATCGGTGCTTCGCATCTGAAGACGCTCACTCCCGAGTTCTCATATGAATCAGACATGTCTTCGTCTACGACTGTCATCGGGAAGAAGAGCGCCTTTTCATCGCCCGGCAGGTGGTTTGAAAGCCTGCTCTGTATGGAAAGCATTTCTTCGGAAGACAGGGGGCCGTTTATATCGCTTTTCTGGACAACCGTGAAGCCGTATGAGCTGCCGTTGCATTTTTCAACGAATTTGATGATTGAGCCGACATAATAAACCCGCTCGTCGTTGCTCAATGCCAAGGCTTCATACTGTTCGGGAGTCAGGGTTCCATAGAGTTCGGGGAATGCGGTTATCAGAAAATCGTAGTGCAGCCTGAAACGGTTGGCATTCTGAAATACCATGGGCAGGGCGGAGTTGTCGCCAACAGGCATAATAAATTTGCCGACACGTTCGACCGAAGTGGTTATTCCATCGGAAATTGTCAAATTATTGAACGACAGGCCGTTCTCAATGTCAGTAGAGCAAGCCAGATAGCCGAGTTTTTTCTCCAGGACTTTGCAGAGCTTTAAGTATTCGATTTCATTTTCTGCTGCGTTTATAGAGTTGTCTTTATCGCCGCAGTCAATTTGAGGATTGGACACACATTCATTATTTGCAATGTCTTCTCCGCCTGCAATGTTATCGGGAGACTTAGGAAAATCTTCTACTGAGTCACCGTCTTCCCAATTGTCGTTTTCGACATCTTCGGCTTCTGGAAGATCTGAATTACCAGCGTTTTTCTCGATAGTGTTGAATATTTGATTGGAACAGGCTTGAAATGTAAAGAATGAAACTAAAATAACAAAAGACAACAGTATCCTGTTGAAGTGAAGCCCCCCTCCCAGAGTGCGGCTAAAACATTTTGTTTTCATTGCGCTTACTACATATTGTCCATCATTAAAAGATAAAATCAAAAATCATTGGTTATTAGTATTAACCTTGTCTTAACAATATCTGCACAGGTTGTGCCAAAAAATAGAGTCTTTTGCGTCGTGCTGGTAGGTTTATTGACAACAGGGTGTTTCGTTGAATAATTCAATGAATACAGTCTGTTGCAGAGAATATGGAACCATGGCAGCGTCTCGCTTGCAAAGTCCCGTCTTAGTGATAGCAATTTCAGGTGTGCAATAATTTCACCTAGTGTAAAAAAACTGCTGTGTTTAAATTTCCATAATAAACTTAATTACTTGCATTCAATTGGGTTGATTGAGCTATACCATTATGGTATACGAATCCACACTAGAAAAGAAAAGCTCCTTTCCACGTATATTCCCCCAAATGAATTGATTTTTCAACCGGCATTCAGTGCTCCTTACTGCTTATGCACCGAACATCAAGACCAGATGTCTCAGAAAAGACATCAATGAACATGCCAAAAAGGCAAGTTAAGAATAAGTTAAGGCAGAATATTTGTCAATAAAAAAACATTGGAAATCCGGTAGAGAGAAATATAGAAAATTTGAACTTATGTATATGCAGAAGTAAAATTTATTATATCAGCTAGTTAGCTCATCAAGCTTGATGTGACAATTTTCCCATTCGGCGGTTAGATTGTCTACTTCGGATTTTAATTCCTCTTTGATTCTATCAAGGCGCTCCAACTCTCCGTAGTTGGTGGCATTGGCCGGATCGGCCATCACGTTTTTAAGACGCGCTATTTCCGTCTCATTGGTTTCTGTTTTTTCTTCTATCTGGGTGATGCGTTTTTTGTGTTTTTCGATGTCTCGTTTACGCTTCTTCTCTTCCTTATAGTTTTCCACGCGCCCGGCTTTGGATTCGGCTTTAGCCTGCCGCTCGGCTTTTCTTTCCAAAGCCGCCGGGTCGGACTTCTCGGCCTTTTCCTTGTGGCGTTGCAGATAGTCGAGGAATTCCGGGTAAGTACCGGGATATTCAAACATCTTGCCGTTATCCAGAGCAATGACTCTGGTGGCCAGCTTGTTGAGGAAGTAGCGGTCATGGGAGACGAACATCACCGTTCCCTCGAACTTTTGCAAGGATTTTAAAAGCACTTCCTTGGCGTCTAAATCGAGGTGGTTTGTGGGTTCGTCCATCAAAAGCAGGTTGGTAGGCCTCAAGAGCATACGAGCCAGCGCAAGCCTGTTGCGCTCGCCGCCGGATAAAACCGAAACCTTTTTTTTCACTGCATCGCCTGAAAAGAGGAATGCACCCAGAATGCTTCGCAGGTGGGGAACCATTTCATAGGGAGCGACGCGTTTCAGGGTGTCGTGAACGGATGCATCCGCATCCAGTGTTTTGTGAGCGTCCTGGGCAAAGTAGTCCATCTTGACGTTATGGCCTAAAGCATAATCACCTGACGAAGGTGTTTTGGTTCCGGCAATGCATTTCATAAGAGTAGATTTGCCTGCACCGTTGATGCCGATCAAGGCTACTTTATCGCCGCGCAGCAGGTTGAAGGTAAGTCCCTTCAAGACTTCTGGCAGCTTTTCGTATCCGGCGTGCAAGTCATCGACTTCCAATGCTATTTTGCCTGAGCGTTCGGGCTGCGGGAAGTTGAAGTTTATCTTTTTGCGGACCGATGGCAACTCGATTTTGTCCAACTTTTCGAGTTGTTTTACACGAGACTGCACCTGCACTGCTTTGGAGGCTTTAGAGCGGAAGCGATCTATAAACGACTGTATACGCTGGCGTTCTTCATCCATGCGTTCTGCTTCCAGTGTCAGTCTTCTGACTCGTTCTTCGCGCTCTATCAGGTATTTGGAGTAATTGCAGTGATAGTCCGTCAATTTCGCGTCATGGCAGTCGGCGATTTTGCCGACAACCTGATCCAGGAAATAGCGGTCATGGCTTACCAGGACGATTGCGTGCGGGTATTCTTTGAGCCATGTTCCGAGAAACTGGCGGGCTTCAAGATCCAGGTAATTGGTCGGTTCATCAAGAAGCAAAAGATTGGGTTGTGACAACAGCACCTTGGCCAGCGCTATGCGCATTTGCCATCCGCCGGAGAATTCGTCGCAGCTGCGCTTGAGATCGTCGTGATGAAATCCAAGGCCGATCAAGACCTTTTCGACGTTTTTCTCTATGCTGTAGCCATCGTTCATGCGCAGGCTGTCGTGAATATCGCCCAGCCTGAAAGCGGCTTGATGGAATTTTTCACTGGATTCATCCATGCTTTCCATCTCGACCAGCAGCCGTTCTTCTTCTTTTTTGAGAGAACGCTGGTCCGTGAATACGGATGCGGACTCTTCGAACAGGCTGTTTCCCGAATGGATTATACCGTCCTGGGGCAGGTATCCCATGGTCACGCCTTTGGACATGACGATCTTGCCTTCGTCGCATTCCTGCAATCCGGCCAGAACTTTCATCAAGGTGGTTTTGCCCGAACCGTTGTTGCCGACCAAGCCTATTCTGTCATTAGGGCTGATATGCCAGCTAACGCTGTCGAAGATTTTTTGTGAGGCGAATGCGATGGACATGTTGACGACGTGAATCATTGGAACAACTATCTTGGGAAAATTGGAGTTAATAAATCAAAGGCTTGCGATGTTAAGCGCAAGCCTTTGTAAAGTCAAGCGATATGGTAGCGTTTACATACCTGCCAGTTTGTTGTATTCGCCTGCTGCTTTATTGAGCGACAATGCGGCGATATCGCGTTGTAATTGCTCGATAATCAGGCCCATGCGGGCATTGCTGAGCTTGGTGGTTGCATCCAGTACATCAAGGCTCGATGCCATGCCGAGTTCGTACTGGCGGCGTATAAGGCCGTGTGTTTCTTCTGCAAGCGCCACTTGTTTGAGGCTGAACTCCACGTTACGATTCTGCTTCTCAAGGTTAAGTTTGGCTTGTTCGACTTCCTCGCGGATATCAAGGTCCAATTGCTCGACAAAGTTATGAGCCTGACGGATTTGAGAGCCCTTTTCGTACATGTCGGCAATTTTGTAACCGCCTTCAAGCAATGACCACTTGGCACCGAATATCAGCCGCCAGC